>JAHJIN010000230.1 GCA_018823415.1 Chloroflexota bacterium
AGTTGCTCCAGGCGCAAAAGATGGAGGCCATCGGGGTGCTGGCCGGGGGGATCGCCCATGACTTTAACAACATCCTCACCAGCATGATTGGCTTTGCCCAGATGCTGCAGGTGTACGAGGAGCTGTCGCCGGCGGCGCAGGCCGGCCTGGCCAGCATCGAGCGCGAGGGCCAGCGGGCGGCCCACCTGATCCGGCAGATGCTGGACTTTAGCCGCCGCTCCGCCAGCGCCCCCCAGTCCCTGGACCTGGCGCCCTTTCTCAAAGAGTTGGTCAAGTTTCTGGAACGCGCCATCCCGGAGCACATCCGCATCACCCTGGACCTGGCCCCCGGCGAGTACCCGGTCCACGCCGACCCCATCCAACTTCAGCAGGTGGTGACCAACCTGGCGGTGAACGCCCGCGACGCCATGCCTACTGGCGGGGAGCTGCGCCTCGGCCTGGCCCGGTTCACGCTGCCGCCGGCCACCCTGGCCCCGTGCCCCGGCATGGCCCCGGGCGAGTGGGTCGTCCTGGCGGTTACAGACACCGGCACCGGCATTCCCGCAGACGTGCTACCTCATCTCTATGAGCCGTTCTTCACCACCAAGGAGGTCGGCCAGGGCACGGGGCTGGGGCTGGCCCAGGTGTACGGCATCGTGCAGCAGCACGCGGGATTCATCGACGTCGAGACTGCGGTCGGGCGCGGGACTACCTTCCGGGTCTACCTGCCGCGGCACGAGGGCGCCGGGGCGCCCACCACCCCGACCCAGACCACGCCCCTGCCGCAGGGCCAGGGGCAGACGATCCTGCTGGTGGAAGACGAAGAGACGGTCCGCCAGCTGGGGCAACGGGTGTTAGAATCGCTGGGCTACCAGGTATTGACGGCGCCGAACGGGCGCGCGGCGCTGGCGGTCTATCGCTCGGCCGCGCGCGTGGATCTGCTGATCACGGACCTGGTGATGCCCGAGATGGGAGGGATCGAGTTGCTTCGCCAGTTGCAAGCAGTGGACCCGGCGCTCAAAGTGCTGGCCCTCACCGGTTACATGGCCGACGGGGCGATATCTGATCTGGCCGGGGTGGCAGTCCAGGGCGTGATCCAGAAACCGTTTGATCTGGCCACCCTGGCCGAGATCGTGCATCGAGTGCTGGCCGCGGGCTGAGTGGACCCGGCACCAGAGGGGGGGGGGACGTTTATGGTATCCTGGTTGCCGCCGGGTCTGGCACGTCCCCGCTGCAGCCGGGGAGCCGGTACTGTGAGACTGGATTACGATCAGCGCCGATCTGTGGCCTGGTTTTTGAGACTGCCGAACAGGCTACCACGGCCTTATTCCACAGTTTTTGAGACTGTTTCCAGCGTGCCTGTTTCGAAGCTGTTGCACACGCCTACCGGAACGGGTTGGCACCGCAGTCTCAAAAACTATGAAATGCGACGACCATTATCCTTGGCTGAGCGCGTTTTTTCTCGCTGGTAGTGTTCCCATAATGTGCCAGCATAATTGACATTGTGTTGGTAACCTTCTCGGCCTATACTGTACTACAGCCGTTTTTCGGCCAGATATCGGCTGTTTCTTCGAGAGCCAATGGCCGAAAAACTAACACCATAACAAAAAAGACCTTCTAACCAGCGGTGACACGTAACCTCGCCGCATCCAGCGCATCGAGTGTCTCTGCTATCGATACAGATGCGCCTACTCAGCCTCAAATATCTCTCGGCGAGTCTGGCGCAACCGCCTTTGACAGGCTCGTCAACGGCAATCGCCTGGCGCGGCCACGAGATGCCGCACCCGAACAATCGGTGGCACACCACCCGAGTACCGCCCCATCGCGCAGGACCAGCCGGAGCTCATTCAGACCCAGTCCAGGTAATATCCCACTCCTCGCCGGGCCCGGGCTACGGCCCCTACGTGCTTCAACCGTTGGTTCAGGTCATGCACGCGCCGGCGCAGGAGCGTGTGCCGGGCCGTGCTGACGGGCAGTAGCCGGCTCTCCAACTCGCCCCGGGGTACTACCTCCCCCGGCCGCTCCAGGAGTAGCCGCAGCAAATCTGCCTGATTGGGGGTCAGCATGGCCTGGGTGCCCCGGTCCACCCGGATAACATGGTGCCCGGCCAGTTGCAGCGGGCAGCCGCCGCTCCCAATTGTAAGGGGCGATGGCGATGCGCGCCGGGCCCGGATCAGGTCGGTCACGTGGTCCACTACCCGGCCCAACGGCGTCACCTTGGTCAGACACTCGGTGGCCCCGGCGTCCAATGCCTGGTGATGCACCGAGACGGCCCGGCGTACCGCCGTCAGCACCAGGACCGGCAGAGATTGTATCCGGGGGTCCCGGTGCGAACGGATCCAGCGCAGGGCCTCCCGGGCGGTCTCACCCCCGGGCAGGGACCAGTCCAGGATCACCAGGTGCGGCAGCCGGGGCGCGGACAACCTGATGACCATCTCCTCCAGGGTCACGGCCAATTGCACTGTATGCCCGGCCTGAAACAAGGCCATCTGGATCACCACCTGGTACGCCGGGTCGCCCTCCACCAGCAGCACGGTGCCCGAGACCCCGGCAGCGTTTTCTTCTCTGACCATGCTCGCTCTTTTCCTACACCTGTGATCAGCTCCTCGACCCCAAGGCCATCTACATCTACATCTACATCTACCGCGCGCGGGGCCGCTGGGGGCATTATACGCCAGGTGAGGTAGCAGTGCCGGTGAGGTTTGGGTAGCCGTGGCTGCTAGGTTGGCGCGATGGCCGCAGGTTTCGGTTGACCGATCTGGAGGACTCGACGCTATCTCAGCGCCGGTGATCGTACGGGTTTGACGATTGTGGCCGACATTGGGATGGACCGCAGGCGATCCCGTGAGCGACCAGGTTGGTGTTATGCTCATTACCGCACCTACTGCGAACCAGCGAGCGGAGTCGCGCGACTCCGCTCGCTGTGCTCATGAGCACCGGGAACTCCTCCAGCCAGGCCACCGACTACGACTGAACTCCCATCCCCCTACCGCACTGTTCCAGTCGCTTCCGGGTCGGCTCATCCAGTTCGGCCAGACAGTGCTCAGCCAGGCACCGGTGCGATCCTTGGCCGCCATCCTCCTCGGACGCCCATAGCCGGCGGAGCAAGTGTTCCAGTTCATCCCGGCGACCGTCACGCCCCAGCCGGGCCGCCGCAAAGACGATGACGTCGGCCCCGTGCGGCTGGCCCTTGACCGCGTCTAAATGCTCCAGCCAGTCCGGTTGCCGGAGCCAATCCTCTGCCGCCAGGACCGCCTGTAACGCGGTGTGCGCAAAGGTCAGCCGGTCTGCCCCGTCGGCTGGCCGGAGCAGACCACTCTCGTACACAAGACCAAACAATTGCTGGCCTCGTGTATCCCAGCGTGCGTGCCATCGCTCGCTGACTTGGGCCGGCGCAAAGGTGCGTTGGACCGGCTGGTCGGGACGGGCACCCCAGTA
>JAHJIN010000231.1 GCA_018823415.1 Chloroflexota bacterium
CGTGTGCTCTTCCGATCTCCGCGCGCCAGAGGGTAGGCAAGAGCAGCCCCAGCGGCACCAGCAGCAGGTCGGCGCCCCGGATCTGCGCCCCTGCGGGCCGCCGCAGGAGCAAATAGACGCCCACCAGGGCGTTGGCGCCCACCAGCACCGCGCCGGTCAGCTCCGGGGCGCGGAAGACCGCGGCCGCCTGCAGCCCGACCAGCACCGCCCAGGCCAGGGCCAGGGCCAGGTCGGGCCAGCGGCGCAGCCGGGTGCTGGCAGACTGCGGTTTAGACATCGGGGGACTCCAGTCGGCCATCAGACTCCACCCACCAGCCCCAGGGCCTGGTAGGCCATCGGGAACAGGATCACGGCCAGGTAGGGCACAAAGTAGAACAGCAGCACCGGAAAGATGATCTGGCTCGACACCCGGGCCGCCTTGGTCAGGCGCTCGTAGCGGTTGCGGGCCGCCAGGTTCTGGGCCAGGCCGTCCAGCAGCGGGACCATGCCCGCCCCGGTGCCCTCGATGAACTCTAGCTGGCTGAACATGTAGATCAGCGCCAGCAGGCCGCTGTCCGTGGCCCGGGCCCGCAGCGTGGGCAGGATGGCGCCGCCGGCTGCCGCGGCCAGGCCCTGCTGGATCCAGCGCGCCAGCGCGTGGTCCATCTGGCTGATCTCCAGCAAGGCCTGCGGCGTGGAGCGCCCGGCCTGGACCAGCATGGCGATCAGGTTCACCGCGTCCGGGATCTCGTTGATCACCTGCTCGCGGTAGCGGCGGGCCTGGCCGTTCACGAAAAAGCCCGGCAGCCACCAGCCCAGCAGCCCGGCGACCAGGGTCAGGGCCGACGGTCCCTGGAGCAGGGCCAGGAACACGCCCACCACGGCGCCGGCCAGCTTCAGGGCCAGAAAGCTGCGCCCGTCCCAGGCCTGCCAGTAGCCGGCCTGGTGCGCCCAGTAGAGCGTCAGCCGCGTGCTCTCCAGGATGTTATGCGGCAGGTAGCGCGTGGCCCACTCCAGGGGGGCCAGCAGCGTGCGATACCAGGGCAGTGTGGGCCGTTCCTCGGCCAGGCCGCGCCCCACCAGGTAGGCGTGCACCGGCGCGGCCGGCGCCGGCAGCAACTGTAACAGGGCCACCGCCACGGTACAGGCGGCGAGCAAACCGATAATCCAGGCAGCTGCGATCATGAGACTGCTCCTTTACGATTGATATGCCGCCGGCGTGACGCCGGCAGCCAGCGGCTGAGCGGTGGCCACCGCCCAGAACGGCACCCGCACGACCAGGACGTCGTCCAGGATCACGTGGATCCAGTAGCAACCCGGGACCGGAAAGACCAACTCGGCGAACTCGTGGATGGCCGTGGCGCACCCCCCCGGCTGGGCCGGGTCGGGGGCGGGCTGCAGCACCAGGCGGCTGGTCGCCTCCTGGCCGAGGCCATCCAGGGCCGGCACCAGCAGCCCGGCCGGGTCCAGGATGCGCGTGGTCAGGGTGAACTCGCCCACCCCCCCGGCCCAGCGGGTGTAGAGGCGCAGCGGCCCCAGGCGGCGGGCCGGGTAGCGGTCTGCGACCAGGCCCCAATCCACTTCGGTCAGAAAGTAGCCATCTGCACTCGCGTAGGCGGCCCGGCAGGGCAGCGCGGCGACGAGCCAGGGCTCGCGGCGGTCAGTCGGTACTGTCATCGTACTCCTCCCGGCGCCTAGATCTCGTCCAGCAGCGCATTGACGATGCGGTGGCCCAGCACGATGCTGCACCCCGCGACCGCCAGGACGAGCTGGCCCAGGCCCTGGTAGTACACCCGGGCGAACTGGGGGTCCTGGAACAGGAACAGGGTCACGGCCACCAGCAGCGCCGGGATCGCCAGCATGGTCAGCTTGGTGTCCGACGCCTTGGCCTGGGCTTCCTGGCGAATGGACAACGCCTCGCGCACCGCGGTGGCCTTTTCCGAGAGCACGGCGATGAACGCGCCGCCGGAGCGCTGGTAGATGATGAGCAGTTGCACCACGTAGCGCAGCGACGGCGAGGGCGTGTGGGCGACCAACTCCTGCAGGGCCGGCTCCTCGCCGATGGTGCGCATCCGGCTGGCGGCGGTCAGCAGGGCCGCGGACAGATGCTGGTCCTGGCTCTGCTGCAGGTTGGCGCCGGCCATGGCCAGGGCCTCCGGCAGGGCCGGCTGGACGCGCAGGGCGCCGATGATGACGTCCAGGCCGCCGGGCAGGGCCTCGTCGAGGGCCCGCCGCCGGCCGTTTTCCTGGCTGCTCAGCCACCAGCGCGGGACCATGAACCCGCCCAGGGCGCCCAGCAGGGCCAGCACCAGGGGCAGGTTCAGAACCAGGGCCAGGCCGGCGCCGGCCAGGGCCAGCAGCAGCGCGAGACCCTGGAAGGCCAACTCGGGGTGGCCGCCCAGGTTAAAGCCCACGCCGGCCAGCCGGGCCGCCAGGGCCCGCTGGGCCGGCCGGACCACCGGCGCGGGGGGCGCGGCCAG
>JAHJIN010000232.1 GCA_018823415.1 Chloroflexota bacterium
TCTACACGTTGGTGGACGATGGCCCTTACCCAGGGCTGCACCAGGCCCGGGACCTGGGCACTCGTCTGCGGGGCCTGGCCTTTAGCGGGGGCCAGTTGGTGGTAGGCACGGATCGGGCCGGGGCCACCGTGGTCGATGTTCCCCCGGTGACGCCGCGCTTGACCCACGCCTACCCGGACCCGGCGCGGGCCAGTGGGACCGGGCGTAGTGTGGGCCATGCTGCACCCCTGGACAGCCACTACACCGGCCCTGATTGCGGCGACAACCAGGGCTATGTCTCGGTCAACGTGCGCTTTGAGGTCTATGATGAACTGAGCGGCGCACCGCTGGACCAGGTGGGGTTTACGGTCTGGGAACGCGACACGTCCCTCATTGTGGCCGCGGGCAGTACCAACCTGAACAATATCTGGTCCACCGGCTGGGGGCGCATCAATTGCCTGATCGATTATCGGTTTAGCGCCACCCGGTCGGGCTATGAGAGCCTGACCGCCGATCTGCGCCTGGGTAATAGCGCCAATGGTCGCGCCTGCACCTACCAGGTGTTTCTGACGCCGCTGGCAACTCCCACCGCTACACCCACCAATACCCCTACGCCAACCAACACGCCTACGGCCACGCCGACGCCCTGGGTGGATACCTATGTACGTAACCCGGCTGGTGCGGCGGTGAACGCGCCGGCGGTGGGCCGGGTCCAATGGGATGCCACCTATGGCTGGATCTATGTCTCGTGTAGTAATTGCTCGCAGTATAGCAGTGCTGTGTTGGATATCTCGGCGGCCAACGCCGGCGGGTTCGTGGGGCATGACGCGGGTTTGATCGTGCTGGGCGTGACCCCGCAGCCCGGCGGTGGGTTTGCTACCTCGTGGACTGCCAGCGGCTTGCTGCGTGAGGGCTATGGCTGGCCGCGCTGGTTCACTGGTGGGCGCAGCGTGGTCTTTATAGTGGCCACGCCAACGCCCACGCCAACCAATACGCCTACGGCCACGCCGACCAGCACGGCCAGTCCCACGCCAACCAGCACGGCCAGTCCGACGCCGACCAGCACGGCCAGTCCCACGCCGACCAGCACGGCCAGTCCCACGCCGACCAACACGCCGGCTGCCGGGGAGCCGTCCTGGTCAGGCATGGTCCACCTGCGCACGAGTACCGGCCCTGGCGTGGTAGGTATCAATGTCCGAGTGCAGGGCCGCTACTACCGCAACGGGCAGTTGAACCTGGTGGGCCGGTCGTTACCGGGCACAGCGCGCAATGTGACGGCGTACGTGTACCCGGCCAGCGGCGGCGTATTGGCCGCAGCTACGGTGCCCCTGACCTATCAGACGCTGTCCAATGAGTGGACCGGCACTACCATTTTGCCGCCGGGGAGTTACCAGGGCCGGCTGGTATTCCTGTCGGTGGGCATGATCTACGTCTCGGACATCGTAGAAGTAGGGCTGGACGGTGGGGCAGTGCGCCAGATGGCCTTTGACCCACCCTATCAGCGGGTGGTGGCCATCCCGGTGCCGGGGGCGCGGCCGCCGCAGCCGTTCAATGATATGACCGTCGAGTACGAGTACGCGGTGGTGACGACCGATGCCGCTGGCGCGTGGAGCTGGCCGGGCTACAACACGGCCAACGGTTGGCGTCCATCCGATGTGCTATTTCGGGCCTGGGAAGGACTGTATTTCACTGACGCGCCGCTGGTTGTGCCCTGGCGAATCATTGCCGGGCAAGTGGCTGGCCCTGGTACGGCGCCCGGCAGTGGCGTGGACGAGACGCTGATCCGCTATCCGGGCAGCCCCCCGACCAGCGGTGTCTACGAGCGCAACGATTACGTGGTGGGTTCCAACAGTCCTCCGCTTTTGACCCTGGGCCGCGACTATGCCTACCTGGTGTGGCACGCGCCCCAGGTGGGCCAGCCGACGCAGGTGCTGCGGGGCACCTTGACCCAGGACGGCCTGCCCCTGGCCGGTGAAACGGTCGAGGTTACAGTGACGGCCCCCGGCGGCGCAATGCTAGTGTACGCTGTGGTCACCGACGCCGGCGGCGGGTTCTTTCTGGATGCTGCCGCGACTGGCGCGGTCGAGTTGGGGGCCACTGAGGTTGGGACCTGGATCGCATCAGCGGTATGGCCAGGACCGCCGCTGACCTCAGCCGGTCCAGTGAGTTGGACGACCAGTTGGTCCGTGATCCACAGCACGCGATAAGAAAGGGGGTGATGCTTTCCAAGAAACTCTTGACACCCCTGGTCTGGACGGTGTATAATGTATACATCGTCAAGCATGGTGGCCGGCTGAGCGAGTTTCTCGCCTGACATGGGTGGTCGGCCTATCACAACAGACCAGGGTTCGGGCCTGCACAGGGCAGGTCTACGCCTGGTTTTTTTGTGTTTAGACCACACTCATATTCTAACAGGAGGGAAACGCGATGGAAGACAAGTTACTGCAGGGAGTTTGTCGTATCCAGGCGGCGCTGGTGCGCGAGGATGGCATCGAAATGACCGAAGTTGCCGCGCTTATTGCACTCGTCGTCGTGGCCGCGGCCGCGTTCTTTGGCGTGTTCGGACAGCGCATGGGCGGGTTCGTGAGCAAACTGCCCGGCTTGCTGGGGTTCTAGTCATGAAGCGCGTGTTACGTGCGTTACGAGCAGAGCACGGGATAGAGATGATTGAAGCGGCGGTCACGTTGCCGATCATTTTTATGATGCTCATGACGATCATTCAATTCGGTTGGGCTATCTATGCCCAGCAGACGGTTCAGGAAGCGGCCCGCCAGGGCGTGCGCTATGGCGTGGTAGCCCAGCAGTATCCCGGCGCTGTGGCCCGCGCCGCTGCGCTGAACTTTGCCCGCAACGCGGGCCTGGGCGGGGCCTCGGCACAGGTGCTGGCACCGGGCGGCGTCGCCGGCTCGGATCTGCGGCTGGTCGTGACTTATCCGGTACCCAATCTCTTGACTTTCATGGGACTGGGCCCAATGCATGTCACCGGTGAGGCGACGGGTCGCATGGAGGGATGGTGATGGGCATTGCTTCGCTAATGCGCCGCGAAGATGGCATCAGCATGATCTGGTGGGCCATCGTCATCGCTGCGGTCATCGCGCCGTTGATGATGTTGTCTATGGAAGTAGCGCGGTATTACCACGCGCGAGGCGAGATCCAGAAAGGGGCCGACCTGGCGGCCCTGGCCGCTACGCAAGAGGTAGACATCCCCTACTTGCAGCGTACCGGCCAGGTACGGCTCACCGGGTTGGCCCCGGTAGTGGCTCAGCAATACCTGAGCCGGAACACCAACTATCTGACCCGGCACGGCATCCACGCCCGGGTGACCAGCGTGCGGGTGGTGCCGGGTCGCATTCCCCAGGTGCTCGTCACAGCGGAGGCTGATCTAACGCCGCTGTTCCCGTCCGGCCTGTCGAATGTGATCGTGCATATGGACGGTGTAGCAGAAGTACGAGCGTTTTGAGGCAGTAACGACAAAGGCCGGCCCGCGATGTCGCTCATGGAGTGGCCCGGGCGTTACGCCGGCGTCGTGCTGTACGGGGCATGATCGAGGCTAGGCACACTATCGTTCGACGGCTGGCAGTGTTTTCGCCAGCGGGATCATCCGTGATCCCCACATCGTAAGGCAGTAGGGTATCCGACTGGCTAGTCGGATTCAGTGGTGGATTCGAGTATCGCGTCTGGGCGCGGTCCTGGAATCCCCCACTGAATCCTCACCTGTTTCGGCAGGGCTAGACAAGAGGATAAAATTGTTCCCACACACGTGGCACGATCATGCTCCTCTTATGCTGTCTAACGGCCTGGAGGGCTATGTCTCTCCAGGCTGTTGCATTTCTATCGCCCCAGGTTTGCGCCCAGCGGGACGCAAACCTGGGGCGATAGCCCCGTTCCACCGGGGCCGCGTCGGTGGGCGGCTCGGTCGGCTGGGATGGCCAGGACCGGGTTCTGGTCGCGGTATATACATAGAGGCTGGTGGCGCAACGAGCGCCCTGGCCATATACAAGTACCATGAGCCACGGGCTGCTCGCTGGCGCCGCCGTCGGAGGAGGTGCGAGATGAGTAGCAGCAAAGGATTGCTGGTGTGGCTGGTAGTCATCACCGCTGAGGTGTTGCTCATGCAACAGTACAACCAGCACATCGTGGCCGAGATTCGCCATACGTTGGCGTACACGGTGCGCCTCCTGGGCTGGTGAGCGCCGAATAACAGTGGACAGGGGCCGGGCTCATGGAGCTGCCCTTGTCCATCACTGCACATCGAGGAGGAGCCATGAGTGATCCAGTTACGGCAGTGTGCCCCGATTGCGGGGGCCAGGTTGTCGTCAAGAATGGCAAGTTTGGCCGGTTTAGCGGCTGTGCCGATTTTCCCCGCTGTCGGTGGACCGGGCCGGTGGTGGTTGGTCAGTGTCCCGAGTGCTGGGGGAACTTGGTGGAGAAACAGGGCCGCAAAGGTACGTTCTGGGGCTGCAGCAATTACCCGGACTGCGCCTATACCCAGCCGGTGCCAGCGGAGCAGTTCCAGGCCGTATTCGGCCAGCCGTTTGACCGGCGGGGGGCGATGCCATAGCCGGGTCTTGAGGACCGGCGGTGAGGACGATGATAGGCTCCAGCTTACGGCCGTGGCTTGCCACTGCTCGGCCCGCGTCTAGTCTTGGTCAACCCGGCCCGGCGCCGGGTCTTTTCATGGCCCGGTCACTGGCGGGAGATGAATAGGTAATGGTTAGTGAAAGGTTAAAATATCTTGAGGGTATAGGATGTGAATGTAGTCATACTTATATGCAGTACTAGAGGTAGGCGCGGCCATGTATTGTCTTTGGCTGGTGGATGTGCTATAATAGTTCAGGACAAGCCAAAGGCCACCCGGAGTAGACGGCTCCCGATGGCCCGGGGGCGCTGCTTGGTTCAGAAGAAGCGTCCGCAGATAGTATATCACGGGAGCCGCCGGTGGCGCAAGTCTGGGCCAGGACCAGGACGCAGTCGCCGACGGCTGTTTTTATGACCGGTCCCCGTGGTGGCCCCCTGGCCAGCAGTCAGTCCAGCGGGCTGCGCACTGCCAGGCCGCCCCGGTTCAGGACGTGGGTGTAGATCATGGTGGTTTTCACGTCCTTGTGGCCCAAGAGTTCCTGGACGGTGCGGATGTCATAGCCCGACTCGAGCAAATGCGTGGCAAAGCTATGGCGAAAGGTGTGGCAGGAGACGCGCTTGGCGAGGCCGGCTCGGCGCGCGGCCTCGCGGACGGCTTTTTGCAGGCCGCTCTCGTCCACATGGTGCCGGCGGGTCAAGCCACTGCGGGGGTCCACAGCTAGCCGGTCGGAAGGGAAAACGTATTGCCAGACCCACTCGCAGTCGGCGGCAGGATATTTGCGAGCCAGAGCGTCGGGCAGGTAGACAGCGCCATAGTCCTGGGCCAGATCGGCTTGGTGCAGGCGTTGCACCCGCTGCAGGTGCTCCTGGAGCGGCGCGCTGACGGCGTCGGGCAGCATGGTGACGCCGTCCTGCTGCCCCTTGCCATCGCGCACGATGATCTGGTGTTGGGCGAAATCCACATCCTGGACGCGCAGTCGGACGCATTCCACA
>JAHJIN010000029.1 GCA_018823415.1 Chloroflexota bacterium
CAGGATGACCACGTAGGTGCTGACGTTGCGCAAAAAGACGTTGGTGAGGGCCCGCAGGACCGGGTAGCCCTTTTCCAGCCGATTGATGCGCGGCTCTACGTTGCGGACGCGCTGGCGCACCCCCTCGTACAGCTCGACGACCACGTCCCACAGGCTCAGGATGATGCTGCGGGGCATGATGTAGGGGTTGAGCCAGAACAGGTAGAGGTCCTGGTCGCGGCGGCGTTTCTCGTCCTCGGTGTTGTCCCGCAAGACGCTCATGGTCAGCAGGACCTTGGCCGCGTCGCCGGCCATGAGGTTGTTGGTGCTTGACCCCTGGCGTAGCAGCCCGTGGCCGTGGGCATAGCGCGCGTTCATCTCGGCCGCGTCGTTGAAATGATTCGAGACCATCAGCCGGTCGTGGTCCTTTTCGTACCAGCGAAAGGCCGGGATGTCGAAATTGTCGCCGTACATGATGCCGGCCTGGCACGACGAGGTCTGCGATGGGATACCGCAGTCATAGGTCGAGAGGGCGTGGGTGCCGTCGCGCATCAGGCGGCCGACGGTGGGCATGAGGCCCCGGTCCAGGGCATGCCGGATGGACGGATAGCTCAGCCCGTCGATCTCGAGCATCACCAGGCCCCGGCCCTGCTCGGCGGCGCCGGCCAGCACCTGGCGTTTGCTCAGCCACTGCACCACCCCGTCGAAAAACGAGTAATCGTCTTCGATGGTGGTGATGCTGGACAGGATCGTGTTCACCACCGTGAGGACCAGCGGGCCGAGCAGGACCGCCGCCCAGCCGCTCACCTCGAAATACGGCAAAAAGTAGCTGGTGAGGAGCAGCATGGCGCCGTTGATGAACAGCGTCAGCACGCCAAAGGTGCGGACGTTGAGCGGCAGGGTCAGCAGGATGAGGACCGGCCGGACCAGCCCGTTCATGACGGCCAGGACCAGCGCAGCCGACATGGCTACCGCCAGCAGATCCACCGGGCCGGAGCCTTCGAGGGCGATGCCGGGGATGACCACGCTCATCGCCAGCAGCGACAGCGCCTCCAAGATCCAGACCACCGAGAATCGCACCAGTACACGCGCGAATCGCATCATGTTGCCCTCTCCGTGAATGGCTTCTCACTGCAGACTGCGGCTGGGGGCAGCCGCAGTCTGCGATATATTTTCGCGTCCACGAGGTGCGCCCGCGCGTCCACAGGAGGCTGCGCACCGGGCAGATCCTACGGTAGCAGCGCCACGGCCAGCCCGCCGACCAGCAGCAGAGCCTCTGCTGCCACGGCGCGCCAGTGGCGCACATAGTGCCAATAGTAACGCCAGCCAAAAACCAGGTCGGTGTGGGGATGCGTGGGCCAGACGGCGAACTGGCGCCGGCTGACCGGCCACAGCCACATGATCCCGTCGTCAGTGCCCCAGGTGTCCAGGAGCAGGTGCCCCAGCGTCAGCGCGCCAAACAGGATGGCCGGCTCGGCCCCGGCGAGAGGCCACAGCGCCAGGGCCAGTAGCGCGTAGAACAGGGGCGCGTGCGTGGGATACCGATGGTGCGCCAGCATTGCCTGCCGGGGCCGCCACCGGCCTAGTGCCAGGGCCAGCAGGGCGTCCGCATCCGGCAGCAAGCCCACGAGCACGGCCAGCCCCAGCGTGGCCGGCGCGGCCGGCCGGCCAAACGCGCCTCGCTCCACGACACCGGCGATGAGCAGGCTCCCGCCGATATGGCCGACAATCGTCACGTCACACTCTCCGGCGATCAGCGCGAAAACAGCCGCTCCAGCAGCCGCACGCGCCACATCAGGCGCAGGGACAGGCCCCAGATGCCCAGCACCACGCCGATGAGCAGCCAGTCGAGGCCGCCTAGGGGTACCAGCTCAAAGGCATCGCGCAGGGGTGGAACGAACATGACCGCGCCGAACAGGGCCAGCATGGCCAGCGCCAGCAGCGTAGGCCGCCAGTCGCCGCTGCCTACGGCCTCGTCGCCACCCACCCAGGCCGGCGTGGGCGGCTCCACAAAGAGGATCAGCACCAGCCCGCACAGCACCGAGACCGTGGTCAGCGCGGTCTGGGCCACTGCTACATCGGCGATGAGCAGGTAGAACAAATAGACCACCAGCGCCACCACCGCCACGGTGAACGCCGCCGGGAACACAAAATGGATCACCGCGCGCAGCAGGCTGCCGGGCGTCCGGTCCCGGCCCGGCCGGGCCCACGCCGCCAGTGCCAGGGTGGGAATGCCCACCGTCAGCGCGGCCAGGACCGCGTTGTGCTTGGGGGTGATGGGAAACGCCGCGGCCACCATCGCCGTGGTGACGACCAGCAGGATCACGTACACCGTGCGCGTGAGCAGCAGTCGCACCACGTCCTGCATCCCCCGGACGATGCGCTGGCCTTCCAGGAACGCCCGGGGCAGCGCGGCGAACGAATCGTCCAGCAGGACCATGTCGGCCACGGCGCGGGTGGCCTGGCTTCCGCTTTGCATGGCGATGCCCAGGTGCGCCTGCTTGAGGGACAGTACGTCGTTCACCCCGTCGCCGATCATGGCGACATAGTGGCCCTGGCTCCGCAGGGCGCGCACCAACCGCTCCTTCTGCTGCGGTGCGATGCGGCCAAAGATGGTCGTCTCCTGGGCAACCAGAGCCAACTCGGCATCGTCCAGCCCGGCCAGGTCCGGCCCGGCGACGGCCCGGGCCGCCGGGTCCAGCCCCACCTGCCGGGCCAGCGCCGCCACCGTCTGCGGGTGGTCGCCCGAGATGATCTTGATCTGGATGCCGGCGCCCTCAAAGGCGTCGAGGGTGGCCCGCGCCTCCGGGCGCA
>JAHJIN010000233.1 GCA_018823415.1 Chloroflexota bacterium
CCGCTCACGCCGGCATCCGCGGCGACGGCACCCACCGCGTCATTCATCAGGCCGCTGTTCGCCGTGGTATAAGAGGTCCAGGCGCCGGCCGCCGCGCGCTGGCTCACGCCGCCGTCGGTGCCAAACCACATATTCCCACTGCCGTCCTCGGCGATGGCATAGACGAGGTCGTGCGCTAGACCGCTGTTGGCCGTGTTGTAGGTGGTCCAGCTCGCACCATCGAACTTGCTCACGCCGCCCCCCCGAGTGCCGAACCATTTGTTCCCGGCCCCGTCGATGGCGATAGCGTGGACGAAATCGTATGCTAGGCCGCTATTGGCGGTGTTGTAGGTGGTCCAGGTAGCAGCCAGCACGCTCACACCGGCATTCCCGGTGCCCACCCACACCTGCCCCGTGACGTCGTCCACGGCCACCGACCAGAGGAAATTGCTTGGAATGGTGCTGTTGGACGTGGTGTAGGAGAACCAGCCCACGCCTTCGGCATAGTAGCTCGCGCCGCCGTCAGTGGCGAACCACAAGCCCCCGGTCACATTGTCCACGTCGATGCCAGTGACCGTGTCGCTGGGCAAGCCCCCCGACGTATTCGCAGTGGTGTAGGTGGTCCAGGTGCCGAATACGTCGTCGTACACGCACACGCCGTGATTCCAGGTGCCAAACCACTTGCGACCCCAGGTATCGACGGCGATGGACTGGAGGTTGTTGGTGGGCAGCCCGTCGGCGGTGGTGTAGGTGGTATAGGTGCCGCTGGCGAGGTCCCATTGCACCGCGCCGCCGCCGGTGGCGGCCCACAGCGTGCCGCTCGACCAGTCCCAGGCCAGGCTCCGCACGTAATTGGCGTTGGTGTAGGTAGTCCACGTGCCGGCGCTGCCCACTGCCCGGTCAACGGTGGCTGGCGGCCCGGCAACCACCAGCGTCGGAAGCGACGCCACAAGTACCACCAGGATCAACACGGCCCATGCCTGCGTTTTCATTGCGCCAACCTCCCGTCTTTTGACTTCACGTCCATTCTAGCACAATCAAGAGCGGGAAGCAAGTATTTTCGGCGCAGCACCCAGGGCATCCCAACGCAAAAAGGACCCGCTCATGCGAGTCCTCCGCTGGCTTGGTCGGTTCACATTGGCCCGGAGGTCGAGCCTACCCCGGATGGTCAGGCTATCGAACCCTCTGTGAGACTGGGCTCCGGCAATCGCTTGCCCATGCTGACCCGCTCCTCCACCTGATAGCCAAGTTGCTCGTAGAACGCCACGACCGCGTGATTGGTAGCCCGGACCTGCAGATTGAGCTTGGGACAGCCAGCAGCGGCGAGCCGGTGTTCTACGGCCCGCATCAAAGCCGAGCCGATCCCTTGCCGGCGGTGGCCGGGACTCACGGCCACATAATACACCCAGCCCCGGTGGCCGTCATACCCGGCCATAGCTGTGCCCACGATCTCGGAGCCCAGCAGCGCCACCAGAAATAGCTCCCGCTGTACGGCCAGCTTGCGTTGGATGTCTGTCTCCGGGTGGTTCCACGCGGGCGAGCCGGGAAACACCTCGCGCCATAACGCGGCCACTGCCGCTTCATCGGATTCCAGGTACGCGCGAATCTCGATCACAACTGTGCCACTCCTCTCGGGTTAGCGATAGTCCTCTCGCGGGGGACTAAAGACGTCCACCACCACGGTGGGTTCCAGGGTAAACGCGCCATGAGGCACATTGGGCGCGGCGCGATAGCTGTCGCCCGGCCCTAACTCATGGTCCACGCCGGCGACGGTCAGCCGCAGCCGGCCAGACACCACATAGCCCACCTGCTCGTGGGGGTGCGTGTGCCGGGGGACCTCGACGCCGGCATCAAAGGTGAACTCGCACAGCATCATGTCTGTGCCGTCGGCCAGGGTGCGCCGGATCAGGCCGGGCAGCATCTCTACCGGCTTGGCCTCTGCGTGTCTGGTGATCATGGATGTCCTCCTCGCGTTGGGTGTGACTCGGTCAGCGATTGGCGCTCGTCTGCCGAAAGAAACGCCACGGCCAGGGCGTTGCGCTGGGCCTGCTGGATGTGCGCGGCCGTCAACCCGGCCGCCGGCGCCGCCACTTTGTACTCGTGCCGCAGGTCGATGCCGCTGATGCCCGGGTCGTCGGTGTTGATGGTCGCCAGCAGCCCTCGCTCCAGAAACGCGCGCAGGGGATGGCTGGCATAGTCGGGTACCGTGCTGGTCTGCACGTTGCTGGTCAGGCACGACTCGATGCCGATGCCGTGCTCGGCCAGATACTCGAGCAGCGCCGGGTCCTCCAGGGCGCGCACGCCGTGGCCGATGCGCGTGGCCCCCAGGTGCCGCACGGCCTGCCAGACGCTTGCTGGCCCGGCCAGCTCCCCGGCGTGGATGGTGACGCCCAGGCCCTGCTCCCGGGCGCGTTGCAGGTGCGCCACAAACAACTCGCCCGGCCAGCGGGCCTCGTCCCCGGCCAGGTCCACCGCTACCAACCGGTCCCGGCAGCGCAGCAGCGCGTCCAATTCCTGCCAGGCGATGTCCGGCCCATACGTGCGGCTCAGGATGCCGATGAGGTTGACCTTGATGCCTTCGTCGCGCGCGCCCGCAGTCACACCGGCGACCACGGCCTCGACGACGCCGGCCGGGTCCAGGCCATGCGGATCGGCCATGAACCACGGGCTAAAGCGCAACTCGACGTAATCGAGACCCTCGCGCCCGGCGTCCTCCACGTTCTCCAGCGCCACCCGGTAGCAGGCGTCATAGTCGGCCAGGATGCCGATCATCCACTGGAACTTGTCGATAAAGGCCATGACGCCGGGCCGGGGTTCCGTCACCTGGACGTGGGGGCGCAAATCCGCCACCGTCGCGGCCGGCAGCGGCAGGCCGTGCTGCCGGCCCAGGTCCAGGATCGTCTCCAGACGAACGTTGCCGTCCAGATGTCGGTGCAGGTCACAGAGAGGCAGGGTGGGGTCGATCATGGGTATCGCCTGTATCCTGGGGTAGATAATCACACGGCCAACGCCAGATCCTTGTGTGCTCTTGCGTTGGCCATGTATTGCTCAACCTGATTATAACATATTTGCGCCGTCTCGTCACGTTTTTGTATCGAGGCGGCTCACGACCCTCTGCGTCGCCGGTTCCCTCCCCCCTCGACTGCGGGGAAACTGGTGGTGGGCAAAGCGCTCTCCGAGCCGGGCACGGAATAGTCGCAGATGCCGTCGCCGTCCGAGTCCACGTAGAGTCGGCACCGCCCCGGATAGGGGTCGTTGACCAGACCACGAGGGCAGGCGACGCCGCCGGCTTGCGCGCTGCTGGCCTGCGTGCCGCTGACTTGCGCCGCGCTCGTGTTACGGGCGAGGACATTATAGCCGGCCACGCCCAGGCCGGCGGCCAGCGCGGTCATCCCGCCCAGGGCC
>JAHJIN010000234.1 GCA_018823415.1 Chloroflexota bacterium
CATCGCCAAGAACTTGCGCGGCTGGGCCGCTAATTCGTTGTAACTGGTCATTATGCCTTGCTCCTACACAAATCCTTTTTGCAGGTTCGGAGTATAGGCGTCAACGACTGGTTTGTCAAGCTAAATCGCTATAATGTCTATCAATTACCCGGAGTGCGCATGTCTCTTTTAGCTTCTTACCCCGGCCTGCTCCAGGCCCTGTCCGGCGAAATGACCCCCAAGTTTTTGGCCTCCCGCTCGGCTGGCGGTGTGCCCAACCTGGTGCCGGTGACGTCGATCATGCCGGCCGGCGATGTAACGGACCGCCTGATCTTTGGCAATTTCTTGCTGCGCAAGTCCATTGGCAACCTGGACGAGGACACGCGGGTGGGCGTGCTGGTGGTCACGACGGACCTGGAGGGCTGGGTCTTGCAGGGCGATTTTGAGGGGTGGCAGCGCACCGGGGCCTATGTAGAGCGGATTATGAACACCGATCTGCTGCGTTACAATGCCTACACCGGCATTCGCAACGCCGGCATCATCCAGGTGCACGCGGTGCTGCGCCATTTTCGCCTGTCCAAGCTGCGCGTGCTGGCAGATTATGTGCTGGCCCGGGTTGCGGCTCGTTCGGTTGGCCCGGTCACAGAGGCCACAGCCATGCCCCAGGTGGTGCGCCAGCATTTCAGCCCCATGACGGCCGTGCGCGTGCTGGCTTTTTTGGACGACAACGGCTATCCCCTGACGGCGCCGGTCCTCTCACTACAGCCGGCCGGCGAACAGGCACTGGTCTGCGCCGAGGGCCTGTTCGCCGACGTGTTGGACCCGCTGCCGGCCGACACGCCGGTCGCGGCCTCGCTCCTTACCCTGGACGCGGTATCGTTCCAGGCCCAGGGGCGCTGGCTCGGGACCCGGCGGCAATTCGGTCAGCCGGTGGGCGCGCTGGCGGTGACGGCAGTATATGCCGGTGGGCCGCCCATTCCGGGCCGTCAGGTGGCCTAAGCTGACGCTTTGCCTTTTTTTTGCTTGACTTTTTTCTGGATGGGATCCGCCGGCGCATAGTCCAGCGCTTTGGTCAACGCCTCCACCAGGGTGCGCAAAGATTTGACGCGCGCATAGTTCTTGTCATTGCCCTCGACGATGGTCCACGGCGCGCTGATGGTGCTGGTCCGGCGCAGCATGTCTTCCACTGCGGTTTCATAGCGGTCCCACTTTTCGCGGTTGCGCCAGTCCTCGTCCGTCAATTTCCACGATTTATAGCCTGTCTCGCGCCGGTCCTCAAACCGGCGCAACTGTTCTTCCTGGCTGATGTGGATCCAGAACTTGACCAGGATCATGCCGAAATCGACCAGTTGGCGCTCGAATTCGTTGATCTCCCGAAAGGCACGCTTCCACTCGGCCTCGGTGCAAAACCCCTCGATGCGTTCCACCATCACTCGCCCATACCAGCTTCGGTCAAAAAAGAGGATCTGCTTCTCGTCGGGCGGCCGGAGCCGTCGCCAGAAGCGCCATAGATAGTGATGGGTGGCATCATCGCCCTTGGGTGCGGCGATGGGCAATACCTCATAGCCGCGCGGGTCCAGGCGTTCGGTCACGCGCTTGATGTTGCCGCCCTTGCCGCCGGCATCCCAACCCTCATAGACGATGACCAGGGTGCGCTTTTGCTCGTATAGTTGATAGGCCAACTCGCGCAGTTGCAGCTGGTAGCGGACCAGATCGCGCTTGTACTCTTCGGTGGTCAGGCTTTTGCTCAGATCGATGGTTTCCAGCATACTACTCCTCCTCGTCCTCTTCGTCTGCCTCGTCCGCGGTGGGTTGCTCTTCTGGCAAGGGCTGTCCATGCTCCACCAAAG
The DNA here is from genome assembly GCA_018823415.1 of Chloroflexota bacterium. Taxonomy (GTDB): domain Bacteria; phylum Chloroflexota; class JAHJIN01; order JAHJIN01; family JAHJIN01; genus JAHJIN01. The sequence continues at coordinate 1,830 of JAHJIN010000234.1, forward strand.
CCTGTTCCAGCCGGCTGACGATGGTTTGGAATACCTGGACGTGGGTCCACCGGCTGTCTGTGGCGCTCACCAGGGTCCACCGGCCCCACTCGGTATCGGTGCGTTCGAGCATTTCTTCGATGGCAGCCACATACTGTTCGTATTTTTTGTGGTGCTCCCAGTCTTCAGACTGGACGTGCCACGCCGTTAGCGGGTCTTTTTCCAGCGTCTTAAAGCGCCGCGTTTGCTCTTCTCTGCTGATGTGCAAAAAGAACTTGATGATCACATAGCCATCGTCGGCCAGGGTGCGTTCCAGATCCACGATGTCCTGGTAGGCCCGCCGCCATTCAGGCTCGGGGGTGAGGTTCTCGACACGTTCCACCAGGACCCGGCCGTACCAGCTCCGGTCAAAGATTGCCATCTCGCCATAGTTGGGAATCTTGAGCCAAAAGCGCCACAGCCAGGGCATGTGGGTTTCCGCGGTGCGCGGGGCCTGGATGGCATAGAGCTTGAAGCCGCGCGGGTCGAGTCGGCGGGTGAGCTGGTTGATCGAGGTGCCCTTGCCGGCGGCGTCCCAGCCCTCAAAGAGGATAATGCTGGGGATGTGAGCGTCCCAGCAGGCGTGCTCCAGGTCATAGAGTCGGTTACGCAGGCGACCAAGCTGCGCCTTGTAGTCGGCCTTTTTTAGCTTTTTGTTCAGATCGACGGTTTCTAGCATGGTTGACCTCCGAAAACAGGCTTCTGGCTCGTAACGGGTTTATCCGGTCACAGCACGCTCACGGCCAGGGTCAGTTGGCGGCGCAGGGCCGGGTCGTTGAAATCCGCCCAGGCGGCGGGAAAGGTATCGATCAGGCGCAGCATCTCGGACTGCTTGTCGGCCAGATAGCCGGCGGGGCCTTCGATGCTGACCCCGGTGAGATGGTCCTGGTGCCATTGGGCCAGGTACTCGACGGTGAGGCCGCAGGCCACGTTGGCGTCGTTCAGATCACCCAGATGGTCCTGCATCAGCTTGATTGCCCTGATGATCTCGGTGGTTTCTGGCCCCAGGACCTCCTGAAAGAACTCGAGAGTGTAGCGCAGCCGCTTGAAGGCGATGCGCAAGGCGTGCAGGGTGGGGATGTCGGCCTGGGGCAGCAGCGGTTCATAGGCGCGGATGGCGGCCAGGCGTTGATAGACGACCACGGGCACCAGTTGGCAGACCTGGGTGGGCGCGGGTCCAGGCACATCGGTGGGGCTGGCTATCCCAAATCCATCAGTCGCCACAAACTCGCCCAGTGCCCGGACGAACCGGTCATAACGGTGGCTATCCAGGTAACGCTGCATATGTTGGCGGGCCAGTTCGCGTTGGACTTGCCAGCTCGAAGTCAGTGGATCCAGGCTATGCCGGCGTTCGGGCGCCAGCGCACTGATGTAGGTCTGGGTTTTATCCAGCAGCACATCCAGGTCGCGCACGCGGCCCAGGGCGCGCCCGGTGCGGCGCATTCCCTTGACCAGCGGGGCAAAGACGGTCGGGTCGTAATAGTCGCCAAAGATGCGTGCGGCCGCGCGCATGCGCCGGGTGGCCACGCGCATGTCGTGCAACTCTTCGATGTCGTCGCCCTGACGGGTCCCCGGCTCGTGCTGGAGCATGCGTTGCAGGTGAAAGCGCAGGATCTTGCGTCCGGCCTCGCTCATGGGATCATCGGGCCGCACGCCTGGGGTCGCCGGCGCCGGGGCGCTCGCGCTCAGGATTGCCAACTCGCTGACGGTGAGGTGGTTCAGAGGCTCGTCCGGGGAGAGAAATCGCAGTTGAAAGTCAAAGATCTGGTGCCAGAGGTCGGCTTTTTTCTGGGCGCGCCCGGCGTCTTCCTGGGAATGGGGGCCTTGCACCGGGATGGTGAACCCCTCGTCAAAGCCGATGGGTTCATCCAGCTGGGTGGTCTGACTCTGGCTGTAATCCAGGCCATCGGCCATGCGTACCAGGGCGGTGATGGCGAGGGTGTCTTCCTGGGCTTGCTCGGAGAGGACCATGAAGGCCGGTTCCTGGTCGGGTTTGACCTTTTTGCGATGGAACCGGGCCACACAGGCCACCATCTCGCGTTCTTCGTCGGTCAGATCGGCCAGGGGGTGCCGCAAGAGAATGTCGCGCCCGGCCTTGTGGTGGGCGATGGGGTCGGTTGCCAGGCCCACGTTGTGGAGCAAACCGGCGGTATAGACGAGATTGCGCTGCTCCGGGGCCAGGTCGTGCACGTCATCGGTGAGGTCAAAGAGTTGCCCGGCCAGCTCGGCCACTCGCCGGGCGTGATCCATGTCTACCTGGTACTGTTGGCACAGTTCGGCGATGGTCAGCAAGTGCGGCGCGGCTGGCGGTTCGGGTGCCGGGGCCGGCGCCGGCCCGGCGTAGGCTTCCCAGATGGCCGGGGCAAAAATGCCGGCTGCCCCCTGGTTGCTGCTCCGGGCGGCGGCCAGCCAGTGACGGACCGTGCGGGTGGTCACGCCGGCCCGGCGGGCCGTCTCGCCGCGCGAGACACCCTCGTCATGGGCCAACAGGATGATGGCCCGGCGGGCGTAGCGCGGCTCGGCCTGGGTGGCAATGCGCTCGACGGTGGCGCGTTCCACGGCGGTAAGACGAGGTTCCGGATCCATGTTACTCTCCTGGGCGGGGCGCTGGTCGCCTGATCTATGCGAGCATGGTCAGGGCGCGTTCGTATTTGCTGCGGGTCTCGGGTAGCAGGTGCCAGTGGGTGGTCAATTCTTCTACGACTCGCTCTAGGTCGGCCAGGGTGCCGGTCAGGGTCAGCTCGACCTCTAGCTCCAGGTAGGTGCTCTGGTCGGCGTGCTCGTTGCCCGGCCGGGCCAGGCAGACCTGCCCCAGGCAGACGTGGTCCAGGCTGACCTGCGCCACGACGCGGGACCCATCGAGCAGCGTGCGCAGGTGGCGGGTCTGGTGCAAGTCAAACAGCGGCTGCAATGCCTGACCGGGGTACAATTCCTCGGCCAGGTCGCGGGCCGGGCCGGCCGGCCAGGTGGCCGGGTCGAGGGTGGCGCCGGGCGGCAGCATGGTCTCGTGCTCTGGGCGTTGGTGGATAGCGCCCTGGGCCTGCCCTACCCCTTTGAAGGTGATGATCCGTTTATTGCCGCGCTGCCGCAGGCGGCAGGCATAGCCGTGGCGCCGGATGGCCCAGTCTGGCGTGTCCAGGTAATGGTCGTGTTCAGTGCGGGTGGCCTCGGCGACCAGCCGCATCCCAGCCAGGGACTCGGCGGCCAGGAGGCGCTGGAACGCGGCCTTGTCGGGGATGGCAAACTTGGCTTCTATTTCCACGTGGTGAAACCTGCTTTCGGGCAATCGGGCGCGCGCCGGACCGTCATTCGCCGAGGGCCTGGTATACCAGCTCGTGGGCCACGGCGCGCCAGCGGCCCCAGCCGGCCCGGGGTGCCAGCAGGCTGTGCAGGTGCTCGATGACGGCCGGCAGTTCGGCGATGGGGACCTCTTGAAATTGGGCGATCTCGGCCTCCTGGCGTTGCAGAGGCCCCTCGGTCTGGGGCACGGCAAAGACATAGGAGACGAACGGGAGTGTGTGACCGTCATACTGGATGCGGCAATCGATCACGCCCAACAACCGCGCCGTGGTCAGGGTCAGGCCGGTCTCTTCGTGCATCTCGCGGGCCAGGGCCTCTGCCACGGGTTCGTCCCAGCCGATGCCGCCGGAAAGGAGGCGATACACGTCCTGGCCGTACCAGCTCTTGCGGTGCAGCAACAGACGGCGGCCGGGCCGTTCGACGGCCATCACCACCTCGCCGCGCCGGTCCCTGGTTCGACCCAGACGCGAGGCATAGAGATACGCGTCGCCTTCCACTTCCACCGTGGCACGGAGCGGCTCGCCGTAGCGGGCCGTCAGATGCAACAACTCGGCATTGTCAATGGGCGCAAAAGGGGCCATGTCGACTCTCTGACCGGTGATTGCGGGCCGCAAGTGGTCAGGCCGCGTATTTCTTTTGTGCGAGAACGACTGTCAAATCGTTCCCTTCACTGCTTGTGCTCCCACCCATTGACGGGTAAAACGCGACCTCGCGAAACCCACACTCGACCAGCAGTGACCGATATTGCTCATCCGTGTAGGCTTTTGTGCTCGCCGAATGGCATGCCACCTTACCGGTCACGGCATTGATGACATAGTAGCGTTCGATTGCCACCTTGGCCTCGGTATCCCAAAAGTTCTCTTGAAGGCAGAGGTGCGGCCCATCCGAGAACAACCCTTTTTCGGCAGAATACCACAAGGACGGTTGTTCTCCTATCTTGAGGACTGCTTTAAAGGTATGTGGCTCAAGAAGCAGAAAACCGTTTGGCACCAGGGCACGATAGGCTTTCTCAAGAATGCCTCTTGTTTCTGTAGGGCGGAAGACGTTGAACTCGCCAAAGATCAGCATGACCAGACCATAACCGTCGCCATAACCTGCTGTCCGGATGTCCTGCTGAATGTACGTGCATTCAAGTCCCTCTTGTTCAGCCAGCTCACTTGCGTAGGCTATGGAGGCCGGAGAGAAATCAATCCCTACACAGTGATGCCCCAGTCTCGCAAACCGGCTCGTGTACAATCCCGGGCCACAGCCGAGGTCGAGAATCCGCGTCGGGTTCCCCTTCAAAACCTGATCGTGAATCCACCTGACATGGCTGTCAATGATCTCGAAACGACGACTGGCAGCATCATGCCCTTGGGATAAATGCACTTTGAGCATTCGCCTGCTGAAACCTGGCTCATTCCACGGTATTTTTTCTCCCTCGGCCCATGGTTGGGGGGTACTCGATCTGCGAATGACATCCAGTAGCTTCAATGCGAGTCTCTCCGTGCCCAACCACAATTTCCAGATCCGTGGTATGCGGCCTAATGACCGGGGGGTATTTCACGTCCCAACAGGAGGTGGTTAGCGGGCAGCCGACCGCGATCCCACCAATCGCACAAAACTATTATACCAGATCGCACAGGCCGTCGCAATAGAAAAAAACGCCTGGGTACTTGCTTGCAAAGCACTCGCTTTTGGTATAGAATAGGGTCGGTACTGCCCGGCCGGGCAGAGGCCTCGAAATTGAGGTCACAATCTTGTTGTGTACAGATCAAGGAGGATCTGAAATGGAAAAGGAAACCGGAACCTGGTCGGTCAAGGTGGGCCTGGCCCAGATGCTCAAGGGTGGGGTGATCATGGACGTGGTGACGCCGGAACATGCCCAGATCGCCGAAGAAGCCGGCGCCTGCGCGGTGATGGCCCTGGAACGTGTCCCTGCCGATATTCGCGCCCAGGGCGGCGTGGCGCGCATGAGCGACCCGGACCTGATCCAACGCATCATGGCGGCCGTGACTATTCCGGTGATGGCCAAGTGCCGCATTGGGCATTTCGTGGAAGCGCAGGTGCTAGAAGCCCTGGGCGTGGACTATATCGACGAGAGCGAGGTGCTGACGCCGGCCGACGAGGAACATCACATCGACAAGCACCAGTTCAAGGTGCCCTTTGTGTGCGGCTGCCGCAACCTGGGCGAGGCCCTGCGGCGCATTGGCGAAGGGGCAGCCATGATCCGCACCAAGGGCGAGGCCGGTACCGGCAACGTGGTAGAGGCCGTGCGTCATGGCCGGGCCGTGCTGGGCGAGATCCGCCACCTCCAGAACATGGCCCCGGAAGAGCTGATGCATGCTGCCAAGGAGATGGGCGCGCCCTATGAGCTGGTGGTGCAGACGGCCCGGCTGGGCCGGCTCCCGGTGGTGAACTTTGCCGCCGGCGGTCTGGCTACCCCGGCCGACGCCGCCCTCATGATGCAACTGGGCGTGGACGGCGTCTTTGTGGGCAGCGGCATTTTCAAGTCCAGCGACCCGGCGCGCCGGGCCAAGGCCATTGTCGAGGCCACCACCCACTTTCGCGATCCCAAGATCATCGCCGAGGTCTCGCGGGGCCTGGGCGAGGCCATGCCCGGCCTGGAAATCGCCGCCATTCCCGAGGCCGAACTGCTGGCCGGGCGCGGTTGGTGAGCGCATATAACTTGCGCCTAGCCACTCTTGATGACGTCGTCGACCTGGTGCGGTTGCGCCGGCTCATGTTCGAGTCTATGGGCATCACAGACGTCGCCGCCCTGGACCGGGCCGACGTCGCCTGCGAGGCATATTTTCGTCAGGCTCTCCCGGCCGGCGTGTACCGGGGCTGGGTGGCCCAAGCGCCCGACGGCCGCGTGGTTGCCAGCGCCGGCTATGTTATCGACCGGCACCCGCCGGGGCCGTGGAACCCCACCGGCCGCATTGGCTACATCATGAACCTGTACGTGGAGCCGGCCCATCGCCGGCGCAGCCTGGCCCGGCGCATCATGGAAACCATCCTGGCGCACCTGCGCGCCGCTGGGGTATGCGCCTTTTCGCTCCACGCCACCAACGTGGGCCGGCCCCTGTACGAAAGCCTGGGCTTTGCCGCATCCAACGAGATGCGGCTGCGAGAGTGAGAATTTGCGCATTGGCGTCCTGGCCCTGCAAGGGGCCTTTATCGAACACGAGCACATGCTGCGGCGGCTGGGTGCCGAGGCCGTGGAGGTGCGGCTGCCGGCGCACCTGGCCGGCCTGCACGGCCTGATCCTCCCCGGCGGCGAAAGCACCACCGTGGGCAAGCTGGCCGTGACCTATGGCCTGCTGGAGCCGCTGCAACAACTGGCCCGCGAGGGCTTGCCCATGTGGGGCACCTGCGCCGGCATGATCCTCCTGGCCCACGAGAGCGTGGATGGCATGCCCGGCCAGCCCCTCATCGGGGGAATGGACATCACGGTTCGGCGCAATGCCTTTGGCCGCCAGGTGGATAGCTTTGAGGCCGCCATCGACGTGCCGGTCCTGGGTCCGCCGCCTTTTCGCGCTATCTTTATCCGTGCACCGCTCATCGAAGCGGTGGGCGACGGCGTGAGCGTGTTGGCCTGTTTGCCCGACGAGGGCGGCGTGGCAGCCGCCCGGCAGGGCCACCTGCTGGCGACGGCCTTTCACCCGGAACTCACCGATGACCCACGCTTTCACGCGTATTTCCTGACCATGTGCCAGCAGTAGGACAAATCAGCGATTTGTCCTCCAGGTGCAGAAACCATGACGAATTCCGTCATCCGGCCCCTTCAGCCCGGCGACCTTTTGACCGGCCGGGGGCAACACAAGCGCGAACTCTTTTTCAGCCCCGATGGCCTGGCGGAGCAAGGCCAATCGCCCAGTTGGGCCACGTTCTTGCCCTGGGGCGCGCCCGGCTATGGCTTGGTCCACGAGTCGCTGACGCAGGTCTATGCCAGCGCGCGCGCGCGCCGTGACAAATGGGACGTGGTGTACCTGGCCGGCCCGGCCCACCTGTCCGAAGCAGCCCTGTTCGACGCCTGGCGTCTGCTGCTGGAGCGACTGTGCCAGGAGGCCGGACGCAACGGCGTGCTGCGTGTTTTTGTCCGGCTCCCCGAGTCCGAGCACACCGATACGGTCGAGGTGTTTCGCCGGGCCGGATTCACGGTATACAGCCGCGAGCGGCTCTGGCGGCGCGAGGCCGGCACTGCTGTCGACATGCAACCGTGGGACCCACAAGCCGTAGACTTGCGCCCACAGCGCCGGAGCGATGCCTGGAACCTGCACAGCCTCTATCGGGACATGGCGCCCCCGCTGGTCCAGCAGGCCGAGGGCTTGACCAGCCGCGATTGGCGACCGCCGGCGCGCCGCTGGCTGGGGCAGGGTGCACGTGCCTACGTGCTGACCCTGGACGGAACGGTCAAGGCGCATTTCTGCGTGTATCAGGCTCTCCCCGAAGCGCGTCTGCGCCTGCTGGCACACCCCGAGGCACGTGAGGTGCTGGAATCGCTCCTGACGACTGACCTGGTCATGCTGGATGTCGAGCCGGGCCGGTCGCTGCTGGCGCTGGTGCCGGAATACGGCGGCTGGGTCGAAGCAAGCCTGGACCGGGCCGGGTTTCGCCCAGCCGGCGTACAGATCTTGCTGGTCAAGCACACCGTAGCCTGGGCGCGCGTCGCCGAGCCGCGCCGGCGGCCCGTGATGAAAGAGGTGCTCGAACCAGCGCCCACCACGCCGGCCGTCCCCGCCGCCAATGGAGAACGCGCATGAGCGAGCCGGCCTGGACCGACGTATGCCAACGCCATGGCATCTCGCTCGTGGTGCTCTTTGGCTCCCAGGCCACAGGGGCCACGCGCGCCGACAGCGACATGGACCTGGGCGTGCTGGTGGACAAGTACCCGTTAGAGCCAGAGCAAGAACTCGCGCTGATCCGCGATTTCGTGCATACCCTGCGTCGGGCCGACCTGGACGTGACCGTATTGAACCATGCGGCCCCCCTGTTGTGCTACCACGTCGCCCGCGATGGCGTGCCCCTGTATGAGCGCGACCCACAAGCTTTTGCGCGCTATCGCTTTCGAGCCTGGAAGCGGTTCATCGACACGGCGCGGTTCCGGCGGCTCAAACAGGACTATATTGAGGCGTTCTTGCGAGGAGATAGTGATCATGCTCGACAAGTGGGCCATTGAGGAAAAGCTGACCCTCATGGTGGACTATTTGGCCGAGTTGCGGCAAATCGGCGCTTGTTCCTATCCGGAATTTCGCGGCGATTTCAGGATCAAGCGCACGACAGAACGGCTGATCCAACTCGTCGTCGAGTGCGCCACCGACATCAATGGGCTGCTCGTCACCGGCCTGGGACATACGCCCCCGCCGGACTATTACTCGTCATTCGTCGAGCTGGGGCGACTGGGCGTGCTGTCGCCAGATTTCGCTGACGAATTGGCTCCCACCACGGCTATCAGGAACCGGCTGGTTCACGAGTATGACACGGTCGATGAGCGCTTGATCTATGCCAGCGTGCAGCCCATCATCCAAGAATTCAGCCGTTATGTGCAACTGATCAATAGCTATTTGCAAGGACGGACCTAATTGGAACCTGACTTTTATCCAGACGACGAAACCCCGGCCGACGAGGCCGTGACCGTCAATGGCCCATTCAAGCGCATCACCGATGATCTGGAAGACCTGCTGATGGTGCTGCCCCCCCACATTCGCGCGGCCCTCGAATCTGAAGAAGAAGGCGAAAACCTGCTCGAAGTGGTGATGGACCTGGGCCGGATGCCCGAGGCCCGCTTTTTGGATCGCGAGGTGGTCTTGTCAGACCGCGAAGTGGTGGCGGCTGACATTGACAGCGTGGTGGGGCGCATCGGCGACTTTAACGATGACAACCGCGCCGGCATCGAGCGGACGCTGCATCGCGTGAGCGCCATTCGCAACCGCAAGTGCCTCATTGTGGGGCTGACGTGCCGGGTGGGCCGGGCCGTGTACGGCACCGTGGACATTATCCGCGACATCATCGAAAGCGGCCGGAGCATACTGCTGCTGGGCAAGCCCGGCATTGGCAAAACCACCATGCTGCGCGAGACGGCGCGCATCCTGGCCGAGCGCAAGCGCGTGGTCATCGTCGATACATCCAACGAGATCGCCGGCGACGGCGACATTCCACACCCGGCCATCGGGCGCGCCCGGCGCATGCAGGTGATCACGCCGGCCCTCCAGCACGCCGTCATGATCGAGGCGGTAGAGAACCACATGCCCGAGGTCATTGTCATCGACGAGATTGGCACCGAGTTGGAAGCCGCCGCCGCCCGCACCATCGCCGAGCGCGGCGTGCAACTGGTGGGCACTGCGCACGGCAATACCCTGGAAAACGTGATGCTCAACCCCACTCTGGCCGACCTGGTGGGCGGTATTCAGGCGGTGACGTTGAGCGACGAGGTCGCCCGACAGCGCGGCACGCAAAAGACCGTGCTGGAACGCAAGGCCCCACCCACGTTCGACGTGGTCATCGAGATCCTGGACTGGGACCGGCTGTCCATTCATCACGACGTGGCCCGGGCCGTGGACAGTATCCTGCGCGGCCAGCCCATCGCCGCCGAGATTCGCTACCGCGACGAGGACACCGGCGAGGTGCTCACCGAGCGCGCCGAGCTACCGGTCGAGGTCACGGCCGGCCCGGCCGAGCCCCGGCCCGCACGCGAGGCGTCTCCCGGCCGCACCCTGCAACGCCTGCGCGTCTATCCTTTTGGCGTGAGCCAGAATCGGCTGGAGCAGGCGGCCCACAACCTGAACGTGCCGGTGCAGGTGGTGCGTGACCTGGATCAGGCCAGTGCCGTGCTGACCTCGCGGGCCTATTATCGCAAACGGCCCAAGGCCCTGCGCATCGCCGAGGCCCGGGGCATCGCCGTGTATGTGCTGCGCAGCAATACCCAGTTGCAGATGGAGCAATTCCTGGCCGATCTGTACCAGTTGGAGGCCCAGCCGGACCCGGTGGGCGTGGCCCTGGAAGAGGCCCAGCAGGCCATCACGCAGGTGTTGGGCGGTGGTCGGTCCATCGAGCTGGCCCCGCAAAACGCCTACGTTCGCCGGCTCCAACACCAGTTGGCCGAGCAGTACCACGTGGGCAGCCGTAGCCGGGGCAAAGAGCCCAAGCGCCGGGTCAAGATCTATGCCCACGACGAGGCCCAGCGTGACGAATAGCTGCAGCCAGGGCTTTTTCATCACCTTTGAGGGGCCAGAGGGCTGCGGCAAGACCACCCAGACCCAGGTGTTGGCGCAACGCCTGCGCGAACTGGGCCACGTAGTGACGCTTACCCGCGAGCCCGGCGGCACCGTCCTGGGCGAGCGCGTCCGCCAGCTCCTTTTGCACGCGATAGACGTGCCGCTGGCGCCCCGGGCCGAGGCCCTGCTGTTTGCCGCGTCGCGGGCCCAGTTTGTGGAGGAGGCCATCAGACCGCCCCTGGCTGCCGGCGAGGTGGTGCTCTGTGACCGCTATGCCGATTCCACCCTGGCCTACCAGGGCTATGGGCGCGATCTGGACCGACGAGCGCTGCGCGAGGTACTGGATTTTGCCACCGGCGGCCTGACGCCGGACCTGACCCTGCTCCTGGACCTGCCGGCCGAGGAGGGCCTGCGCCGCAAGTTGCAGGCCCTGGTGCCCGGCGAGATGCCCAACTGGGATCGGTTCGAGCAGCAAGACATGGACTTTCACCGCCGCGTGCGCGAGGGTTATCGGCAATTGGCAGCCGCCGGCGGTCGCTGGGTGGTGGTAGACGCCACTCAGCCGGTCCCGGACGTAGAACGCTACATCTGGCAGGTTGTGACCCAGGCATTAGGCAATTCCAAGAGAATAATGATCCCAGTTGAACCTCAGACCAATTGCGGTTGGGTGTAGTTGATGTATTTCACGGGAATTGCGGCAACTGCGTTGCTTGGCTTTTCCTCCCAACTGGCAAGCATTTTCTGCCAGAACTGGTTATTCGCTGGCAAATCTTGGGATCATTTAAAAACTGGAAAAGCCTTAGCCCGCAAGGAGGTGCGCCCATGAGACTCGTCGTCGCCATTATGCAAGAAGAAGACGCGGATCCGTTGCTGGACGACCTGATGAACGCCGGCTATCGCGCCACCATCATCAGTACCACCGGGGGCTTTTTGCGGGAAGGCAATGCCACCGTGCTGGTGGGCGTAGAGCGTGACAAGGTACCCGATGTGATGCAGATCATTCAGAACAATTGCGCGGCGCGCAAGCAATACGTCACGCCGCTGCCGCCCATCATGGAGCCGGGCGAGTTCTATGTCCCGCAACCCGTGGAGGTACAGGTGGGCGGCGCCACGGTCTTTGTGCTGGTCGTGGACGAATTCAAGCGCCTGTAAGATCAGTAACTCGGGTTCTGGTGACTCGGAAAACGGGGTTTCCTGGGAGGCAAAATTGCGCAAGATCAGCGATTTCATGACCCGGGGCGTGGCTTCGGCGCCGCCCGGCACGCCGTTGGGCGAGGCCGTTGCCAAGATGCTGGACCAGGACGTGGGCAGCGTGATCATTGTGGACGGTCCGCGTGATCCCCGGGGTATCCTCACGCGCGACCTGACCATGCGCGCCATCCTGGAGCGGCCCGACGTGGCTAGCCTCCCGGTGGGCGAACTGGACCTGGCCCCGGTGCAGGTGGTGTCGCCCGAGGCCGACGTGCGCGAAGGCGTGGACCTGATCTTGCAGCCCGAAGGGTCGCGCCACGTGGTGGTGGTGGGCGAGGTGGGCGTGGAGGGGATATTTACGCCGGCCAACGCCTTTGAGGCAGTGGCGACGGGTGCCTTGCCCGACGTGCCGCCGCTGGCCCGGTCGCGGGCATTGGGTGGCGCGGCCCTGGCCCGGCACTCGGGCGAAACCGCCGCCATCCCCCGGGGCCGCCGGCCGGTCAGCTCCCTGTCTGATGAACCCACATTCGCCCGGCCCCGGCCGGCCCACGAGTAGCCATGCCCGGCCAGCTCCCGCAGGTGGTCATCTATACCGACGGCGCGTGCCTGGGCAACCCCGGCCCCGGCGGCTATGGCGTGGTGTTGCTTCATGGCGATGGCCGCGGCGACCGCCGCAAAGAGCTGTCTGGCGGTTACCGGCGGACGACGAACAATCGCATGGAGCTGCTGGCCGCCATCGTGGGCTTGCAGGCGCTCAACGCCCCCTGCGCCGTGACCCTGCACACCGACTCGCGCTACCTGGTGGACGCCGTCACCAAGGGCTGGGCCAAGCGCTGGCGCGCCAACGACTGGATGCGCAACAAGCGAGAGCCGGCCCTCAACCCGGACCTGTGGACGCAACTGCTGGACCTGTGTGCCGCCCCCAGGGGCCACGAAGTCCGGTTCGTGTGGGTGCGGGGACATGCCGGCGACCCGGAGAACGAGCGCTGCGACGAACTGGCGCAACAAGCCGCCCGGGGCCGCAACCTGCCGGCCGATGAGGGCTACGAGCGCAGCGCGTGCCCGGGTGTTTCGCAAAAACATCTTCCCGAAAGCTCCGAGCTTTCGGGAAGATTGGACGAGAGATTTCTTTAGATGAGGAGACCAACCAAGTCAATGCATCAATTCAAGTTTTGGATCCTGGCCCATTTCACCCCGGCCCTGGTGCTGGTGGGCGCGCACGCACTGCTGGCGGCGTATTTTCTCCCGCTGGATGCCTTCTGGATGGGGCATTGGGCGGCCATGCCGGACCTGTTCAAGCCGTTCGCGTTGCTGGCGCCGGCCGCACTCATTGGCCTGCTCACGCTGATCCTGAACCCGGCCCTGCTGACTCTGGCAGGCGGATTCGTGGGCGACCGCATTTGGCCCCTGGGGCGCTTGCGGCAGCGGGCGCAGGTGCGCTATGCGGCCCGGCTCGCCCGCATTGTCGCCATTGACGAGGAACTGGCCAAGAGCGGCAGCAACTGGGGCCTGGAGCAAGAGGCCGACGAGCTGGCGTATACCAACCGGCTGCTGTACCCGCCCCGCGAGATGGACGTGGTTCGCAACGCCCTGGGCAACGCGCTGCGCGCCGTCGAGCATTACCCGGCGCAGATGTATGGCATGCACCATCGCATCCTGTGGCCCCGGTTGTGGGCCGTGGTCCCGCCGGAGCACGCGGCGGCCGTGGGGCAGGCCCGGGCCATCCTGGACCTGGAGGTGAACCTGACGCTCGTGGGCGTGCTGCTGGGGCTGGACGTGGCGCTGTTGACCTGGCAGACGCAGCGGCCGGAGCTACTCCTAGGCGCGCTGCTGGCCGGTGCGCTGGCGTACGCCGCCTATCGCCTGGCGGTGCCGGCGGCCATCGCCTGGGGCCAGCAGGTCAAGACGACCTATGATCTGTATCGCCGCGACCTGCTGGTGCAGATGGAGCTGGTCCCGCCGCCCACCCTGGCGGAGGAAACGGCCCTGTGGGTGCGGCTGTCCCAGTTCATGATGTACTGGGAAGAGACCGATTTGCACTTTGACGAGGATCTGTTGTAACGGCTCATCCCCCCGCAGATTTCACCCAAACCTGCGGGAGGGTAGGCTGTCGGATGAGACAGCAAAACCCCCGGCGCCCAACGGCGTCGGGGGTTCTTTTGCGCCTGGCGCTTACAAAAGTCGGCGCAACCCCACCTCGTCGCCCGCCATGGCCCCCTCCCGCAGGTTCCGCCCAAACCGGCGGGAGGCTGGTTGTTATTGGGCCCTCACCTGCACCGTGCCCACGGTGACGGCAATGCCCGTCCGGCCGCCCTGGGCGGACGGGTCGTCATCCACGACCCAGAGCCGCTGCATCGTCGCCGGGTCATACACACCTACGTCCAGGCGATAGTCGCCTGGGAGTGTGTCTGCCGGCACCTGGATGATGCCATAACTCAGGGCGCGGCTGCCCACCGGCCACGCCGTGGTGAGCCGGTGCTCGTTGTCGATCAGCGGCGCGTCGGCCTGGCCGGCCCCGCGCCCGGCACCGTCGTGCAAATAGACCGTGACCTTGTAATTGGCCGGCGGCGGCGACAGCGTCTCCCACTCCAAGACCATCCAGAGGCTGTCACCAGCAGGCACCGACGCCGGGCCATAGGCCGCGCCCCGCAGGGCCAGTTGCAGCGCGAAATTCCCGCCCACCGGCGACAGGGCGGGCAGCGCGAACGCAGCGTCTGCCGGCAGCGTATACTTCTCGATGACATAGCCGTGCCCGGGCATCTCGCTCGCCCGCTCCCCGGCCGTGCGCAGCAGGAAATCCACCAGCCGCTTGGGGTCGGCGTCCACGTGGTCGCCCTGGGTCCAGGTGACGACATAGACGCGCTCGTAGCCCCGGCACAGCGCCGTGAGGTCGCCCGGCGTCGTGACCTCGTTCACGCGCGGAAAATAGTATGGCGCATCGCCATGATAGAGATAATCGATGGTCTTGTGCGTATAGTCCGGGGGCCACAGGTGGCTGATGGGCAGCAGGAACACCACGCCCGGGCCATCCAGTGCGTTCATCCGGCCCGCGATCTCGGCCGCATCGCCGTGATAGGCATAGAACGTCTCCTCGCTGTGCGCCCAGGTATCAAAATAATCATGGTAGGTCAGGGCCGCATTGAGCAAGAGGGCGACGATCACCAGACCGACGAACGTCAAACGTAAAACGTCAAACGTGAAACGTGGCAGCCGTGCGCGGTCGGCAGTCAGCCAGGACCAGATTCCCGTTACGGCCAAAGCGGGAAAGACAAACACGGCCGGCATGATGCCGATGGTCCGCAAAAAGTGGGGCGCGCCCTGGGAGATGACGCCGGGCAACAGCATGACGCCCAGCCAGGCCAGGAGCAAGGCGTAGCGGGGCTGCCGCCACCGCCAGATCGCCAACAGGACGCCGATGTAGAATAGGATTGCCGTCAACGGATCGAATACCGGCTTGCCTGCTAGATTGTGCCTCCATGCCTCGTCGCCGCGCAGGCCAAACATACCGGCGGTGGCGACGACGTTGTTCAGCAAGGCGCGGGCCGGGTCCGGCGCCGCCGTCACCGACACGTCGCCGCTGCGCCCGGCAAAGAGGTCCGGGTGCTGGACGAAATACATGCCCAGTGGCAAAAAGACGATGCAAGCAACCAGGGCGACCAGGAGCAGGGGGGCGATGGCGCCGCGGAGCGGAGGCGCAGGGGAACGAGGGAGCGCGCGGGACAAGGCCCACAGGCCGGTGAACGCGACCAGGACGAGCGGCACAAAGCGGCTGGCGGTGTAGGTATAGAGGCACAGGCCCAGGGCCGCGCCGGCCAGGATAAATAGCACGAGTGAGACCCGTTTTCTCTCAGAAAGCGGGTTTCCGCGTTCGCGCAAGGCCCACCAGAGTAAAGCAAAGGCGATGGCTTCCATGAGCGGCAGCATGATGGCCCGGAACCCCATGCGACTGAAGTGGACGTGCCAGTGCGAGACCGCCAGCCATGCCGTCGCCAGGGCCGCCAGGGCCACGCTGCGCCAACGCCCCTCGCCGGCGAACATGACGCGCACCAGCAGATACGTGGCCGGCACCGTCGCCAGGCCCACCAACACGGCCGGCAGCCGGATCGCCTGCACCGTGGGACCCAGCCATGCCACCATCAGGGTGATGAGCCACAGGAACAAGGGCTCCCGGCCGCTGTTGTGGGGAAAAAAGATGGGCCACTGGCCGGTGCGCAGCACGTCCAGCGTGTCCACGCCGTGGTACGCCTCGTCATAGTACAGGCCGGTCGGGGTGGCGTTGATCTCGTACACGCGGAAAAAGGCGGCCACAGCCAAGAGGGCGAGCACGATAAACAGTTCCGGCCAGATTGCAGATTGCAGATTGCAGACGACACGCCTCATGGCTCTATCTCTATGGTGCCCAAACGCACGTGGTCGCCCAGGGAATTGCCGGCGGCGTCGGTGGCCGGGAGACGCGTGCCGGTGACCGGGTCGTACAGGCCCACGGCCAGGGTGTATTCGCCGGCCGGCGCGACTTGCCCTGAGCCTGTCGAAGGGTCGGCGTTGACCGCAAACTCGATGTCATCGACCACGACCTGGCCGGGCTGCCACTGGCTGGTGGGCGCCGTGCCGCGCGCCGGGGGGCTGTCTTGCTGACCATAGATGCCAGGCCCGCCGTCGGCCCGGACCACGTGGACGAAAACGGTATAGTCGGCGGAGATAGGCCCCAGACAACGCCAGTACAGGGTAAGGTAGTAGGTTGGTAAATTGGTGGAGTGGGCTTTGGTCAAGTCATAGCCGGTGAGGGCGATGGCGCCAAAGCGCACGTCGAGGGCGTGTGACGGCGTGCCCGGCTCGGCCAGGGGCGAGAGGTAAAGCGCCAGCCCCACGCCGGCGAACTCGTGCGCCTCGACCTTGGCGCAGTGCGTGTCGAGCCAGGACTGGACCAGGCCGTTCGGGTCCCACGGCTCGCCGGCCTGGGGGATGAGCCACAGGCGGCGGTGTTGGCGGGCCAGTTGGTCCAGTTCGGTGGTGGTGACTGCTGCATCCCCCCCCCTCCCCGGCCCCGGCTGCGCCGGACTATAGCCTCCCCCGCCGGGGGAGGGGGCTTGGCGGGGCAGCAGGATGCGCTCGGCCTGATCGCCCCCCGTAGGGACCAGCCCATAGTAGTAGGTGAACGCGGTTTCCGGCGTGTTCTCGATGACGAGGTCGCCGGGGCGTTCGTGGGCGTGCAGGTACGCCGTCATGCCGCGCCAGTCGGGGCTTTTGGCATAGGCCGGGTCGAAATAGTGATTGCTCAGGGCAAAGCCGCTGGCCGCCACGAGGTAGAGCAGGCCCAGTCCCAGCCGGGCATTGCGCACTACCACGCGGGTGGCAGCCGTCTGGGCCGGGTCGCCGGGCCGCACGAACGATTCCGACGCCGCCACCAGGCCCCGGGCCAGGATCAGCAGGTAAAACGGCGTGATGCCAATGAGATAGCGCTCGTGGAACATGGGCCGCCACTGGCTGAGGAACGCCACCAGCAGCACCGGCACCAGCACATAGATGGCCGCGATGTTGCGCCCGCTACCCAGCGGGTTCGGGGCGCGCTCGTGAGGCCGGCGTTGCAGCAGGCCGATGCCAAACAACAGGCCAAAGCCCAGGGTCAGCAGGAACGCGGCGAACAGGTCCAGCGCGGGTCCCAGGCTAAAGCCGATGATGGCCTGGAGCAGGATCGTGAGCAGGCCGGCCGCCGGCACATAGCCGCCGAACGCGGCAAACAACTGCGCGGCGACGACGAGCCAGGGCAGGTAGAGCAGCAGCACGGCGACCTGCGCCAGCACCCAGGGCCGCGTGCGCGGGTCGCGGGCCACCGTGCGGATGAGCCGGCTGATGGACGGATCGTCGGCGATGGCCCGGTGCGCGGCCAACACCAGGCTCCCGAACACGAGCAGGTTCTGGACCAGCAGCGTGAGGGCGGCGAAATAGTGCGTGTACAGTGCCAGGGCCGTGATCGCGATATAGGCCGCCCAACGCAGCCGGCCGCCGCGCCGCCAAGCCATCAACATCAACCATGCCGACAGGGCTGCCAGCGTCCCCAGCAGCGCGTACATGCGCGCATCCTGGGCGTGCCATACGTAAAAGGGATTGATGGCTGCCAGGAACGCGGCGATGAGGGCGATCTGCCGGTCGAGCAACTGCCGGCCCAGGGCATAGGCCACGGCTACCATGAGCACGCTGGGCACCACGGAAAAGAACCGCAGGGCGAACTCGGAATGGCCGGCCAGCGGCAGCCATAGCGACAGCAGCGCGTAATACAGCGGCGGATGCGGGTCGGTGCTGCCCAGGACGTTGGCCAGGCCGGCCCAGCCGGACCCGGCCGCCAGCACGCCATAGGCCTCGTCGCCGCGCAGGCTCTGAGCGTCCAGCAGGAACACGCGCAGGACCAGTGCGAGGAGCAAAATGCCGACCAGCAGCAGTTTTTGCCTGACGGCCTCGTGTCGCAGAGGATTGGGGATGGGTAGATTGGGAAATTTGGTCATGGGGACACCGTTTCAGAGCGGCGAGACATTGTCACAGCTACGACGAGCAGGACGCCGGCGATGGCCAGGCTGGCGGCAGAGATGAGCGCGCCCAGCTTGAGCGATGCCGGGTCCAGCCACATCGTCACGCGATGGTCGCCGGCCGGGACCGGCACGGCGCGCAGGGTGTGGTCGGCATGCAGCACGGGCGCCGGGGCGTCATCGACCGTCGCCTGCCAGCCGGGAGACCAGTTCTCGCTCAGGACCAGCAGGCCCGGGGCCGCCGCGCTCACGTCTATCACGAGCCGGCCCGGCGCTTGCTCGATGACGCGAGCCGTGGACCCTGCGGGGGCGGTCGCGCCGGGCAGGTCGGTGGGCGCTGCCTGTTCCAGGATGGCGGCGGCACGAATGTCGAAATCCGGCGCAGCGAGCCGGGCCAGCCGCATGTCGGCCCGGGGCAGCACCTCGACACGATGGACTATCCAGGCGCGCGGGCCGGGGTTTGTCAGTTCGTACACGTCGGCCTCGTCGCCCTTGAAGACCTTGTGGAGGCCGTCGCGCGCCAGGTCGCCGCGCCACGTTGCCACATAGCGCACCGCCAGCAGGTCCCACAGCCGGCCCTCGGGCAGCGTGTTTACCACGTCGTCAAAGGCTTGCAGCTTGAGCGGGCTGGCCCCGCCCACGTCCTCCAGCTCGTAGAAGCAGCTGGCGTTGCCGGGCAGCGCGTCGCCGGTCACGCGAGTACCGGCCGTCGGCGCGTCGCGGAGATAGGCCAGGACCGGCGCGGGATTCAGGTGCTCGGCCGGCGACAGGTCGCCGGTCAGCGTGCGCATGTTGATGGAGAACAGATCGAGGACGATGAGGGCGAGAAAGGCAAATCGACAAATGGACAAATGGGCAAATGCTGGCCGGAGGCGAGCGAACAAGAGCACTGTGCCCAGGGACAGGCAGAGCAGGACGATGAACCCTTTGTCCAGGGCGTCGTTGCGGGCCGGGAATTGCAGGCCCAGGGTGACGAGGGTCACGTAATAGAGCGCGGCCAGCAGGGCGGCGTAGAACAGGTCCAACTGGACCAGCCAGCCCAGGAACCGGCGCAAGCGACGCCGGGCCTCGTCGGCCAGGGGCCGGGCGAGGGCGGCCGCGCCCAGGCCGGCCAGCACGGCCACGCCCAGGCTCCAGAGCACCGCGCCGCGCTCTTGCTGGCGAAAGATGCCAAATCCCGGTGCCAGCAAATAGAGCACGTCGTACAGGACCACGTGGCCGCCCAGCGAGAGCAGCAGTCCGAACAGCGCCGTCCCGCCCCAGAACGCCACCTCGCGCGACCTGTTGCGCAGCGCCAGCGGCGCGACCAGGGCCAGGAGCAACGGCACAATGCCCACGTACAGCCCGGCCCACTCGGTCAGGGTGGGAAATAGCACCTGCATGAGGTCTTTGGGATTATAGCCGACAGCCGCCGCGTCATAGCCCAGGCTGGCCCGGGTGGTGAGGGGCATGTATTCTAGCGTGGGCACGAGTTGCACCGCCGCCACGCCAAAACCAAGCACCAGGAACAGGGCCGGATACGCTGCCAGCCGCGCGGCGTCGGCCCAACGACGCGCGCGCGCGGCGTGCACGAATGGCCCCAGCAGTCGAAAAGCCAGGTATGCCACGGCCGCATAGCCCACGAACAGGAACGCCTGGGGGTGACCGGCCAGGATGGATACGCCCAGGGCCAGCCCGGCGAGGGTGGCAAAGGCGAGGGCTTGCACCCGGCCCCCCACCCCCACCCCGCGCTTTGCGTGCCTCTCCCCTTCCCCCCAATTTTGGGGGGAAGGGGAGGGGAAGGGGAGGGGATAGGGGGCCGAGGTAAGGGAATCCGCCATCACGTCCAGCGACAGGAGGATGAGCGGCAGCCACACCTCCACCTCCAGGATGGCGAGCTGGAGGGCCGGGTATGACGTGAGATAGCCGCCAAAGGCAAAAGCGATGCCGGCCACCAGGCCCCCAAACATGCTGCCGGTCCGTCGTCGCACGAACAGGTACGTGAACGCCGCTGCCAGGAAAAAGTGCAAGATGGCCTGCACTTCCAGGGCATAGAGCGTGAGGTGCCCCCCGCTCAGCAGGTTGACGACGAGGCTGATCGGGTAAAACAGCCCGGCCTGGATGTCGGCGGCAAAGGGATGGCCGCCATACACGTAGGGAATCCACAGGGGGATCCGGCCCTGCGCCAGCTCGCCGGCGGCGTAGGACTGGTAGGCATAAAACTGGTAGGTGAAATCGCCGGCAGGAAACGCGCGCTGGTCCGCCGGGTTGGGCGTGAGGACGCGCCAGAAAAAGAGCGCGGTGAGGGCCGCGAGCAGCCCCACGGCCAGGAGGTCGCGGAGCCAGGGCCGGGGATTGGCAGATTGGGGATTGGTGGATTGGTTCATGCTGCGATTATATCACACGCATCAACGAACGTCGAATGGCGGCAGGGTAATGACCTCGGCGCGGGGTTCCACGTCAAGCAGGGCCAGGTTGCGAAACCCGCCGTCGGGCAGGCGCTGGTAGACCACCACGTCGATATGGTATGGCCCGGGCGCGGCGCCGCGCAGCGACAGCTCGTAATAGTCGCCCACCACCTCGCCGGGCGACCAGAGCGTGGTGGGATAGCAGCCCAGGACCGGGTGCGCGTTGTCGGCCTGGTCGATGAGCCGGCCTTCCCGGTCTACCAGTCGCACCGAGGCCGAGTAATCGGCCGGAAGCGCCTGGCGCGCCTGCCACCACAGCGTCAGCGACACCACGCTGTCGGCTGAGGTGCGATACCCGGCCAGCGACAGGCCGTCTTCCAGCGGGACATCGAGGCGCGTGGCCGGGGCCGGCAGTTCGGTTGCCGGCGCTGTGCCCACCCGGATGATGGCCCCCTCGCACGACAGATAAGGCTGGCCCACGATTTCCGGCAGCGCCCGGGCCATGTATAGCGACTGGCCCCGGGCCGCCACCTCGTCGCGCAAGGGCAACACCAGGTCGATGGGATAGCGCACAACTACGTCCGGCCGCTGTCCCTCGATAAACTGGGCAACCCACAGGGCCGCGGCCTGCTCCCAATCGCAGACGATAACGGTGCCCGGGGCCACGGCCGACAGACTGCTGTCCACGAATCGCCGGGCCGTGGAACCCTGGAGAAACTGGCGGTGGAGGTCCAGCGGGGCCGCGCGCGCGTCTTCGATGGCCTGATAGCGCGCCCACCCGCCGGGGAGCAGCAGCAAGAGCATCAAGGCCACCACCGCTGCGCCGGCCCAGTGCCCCACCGTTTCGCGCCGGCGCCAGGCCCACGCCACGAGTGCGCGCACCGCATCGGCCCCGGCTCCCACCCACAGGGCAAACAGGGCATAGGCCGGGATGAGAAAGACGACGTTGAGCCGGCCTTCCTGGACGTCGTACAGCAGCGTAAACAGCGCCAGCGGCGCAAAGGTCAGGGCCACGAGCAGTGCGCCGCGCCATCGCTTCCGATGGAACCACAGCGCGACGAACCCCAGCAGCCCCAGGACCGTGCCCAGCCAGCCAAACTCGCGCAGCAGGATGTCCCAGAGCATCCCGGCCCGGCCCGGCAGCTCGGGCGACGTGAGGGGCAGCACGGTGGTGGCGAACTGGCGCGCCGTCACCAGGTCCAGAAAGCGGTCGAGTGTGTCGGGGTGATACAGGTCGAACGGCGAGCCCAGAGCGCTGCGAATCGGCAGGTAGAGGTAGAACAGCAGCGGCAGCGCGGTGAGAGCGGTCGCCGCGACGAGGGTCAGCGTGAGTCGGCGCGGCGCGCAGGCGCGACCGGCTCGGCGCTCGCGGGCCAGCACCAGCAGCACATAGAGCGCCAGGGCCGGGGCCGCCAGGATGGTGGTGCGGTGATGGGCCAGCCCCAGGCCATAGACAAAGGCGAGCAAGAGGAACCGGCGCGACGTTGGCCGCTCGCCCCACCACAGGGCCAGCGCCGTGACGAGGACGGCCAGACACGCCGTGAGGGTGCGGCCCCCGGCCACGGTGGACCAGAGCCACACCAACCCCACCAGGGGCCACGACAGCGCGCCCACGACAGCGGCCCCGGGCGACAGGCGCAATTGCCGGCCGACGAGATACAGCAGCGCCACGGTGACGCCGGCCAGCACCGCCGAAAGGAGGTTCATGCGCCAGGCCACGCTGCCCACCGGCACCAGGTACGACCAGGCCCAGCCCAGCAGCGTGTACAGCGGATAGCCGGTATAGTGCATGATGCCCAGCACCCGGGGCACAAACTGGGCCTCGCCGGGGTCGCCGCCGGCCACGCCGGGGTTCAGGGTGAACACGTACACGGCCAGGACCGTCAGGCCGACCAGGCCGGCGATGGCGAGTTCGCGGTGGCCCGTCATATGACGCGTCATCGCTGCACCTCGATGGTGGTCAGCAGCATGTGGTCGCCGATGGGCTGCCCGGCGTCGTCCAGGACCGGGAGTCGGTCCCCGGTGACCGGATCGTACAGGCCGGCCCACAACTCATATCGGCCCGGTGGAACGTTCTGCAAAGACAGGAGATGTGGGTCTATGATCTGTTCGCCGGGCACCCACCAGGAGGTGGGATATTCCCCACGGCGCGGTTGACCGTCGGTTGAAGCTGCCCATTGCCCCTGAGCGTCTACCAGGTGCAAAAAGACCGTGTAATCCAGCGCCGGCTGCTCTAGCGCTTGCCAGTAGAGCGTCACGCGCCAGGGGTCCTGTCTAGTTGAGGGTTTGTCTATCGTATGACCGACGAGCGCGATCTGATGGCCGAAATCGTCGTATACTGGTTGTGCGGGCAGCTCGGCCGGAGCCGAGGGCGGCAATTTGACATGGCCAATGGCATTGCCGATGCTGTTTCCGGCCTCGTCAAAGGTGGGCAAGCGGTCCAGCGTTTCCAACACATATAGCCCGACGTCGATGCGCGCCAGGACCGGTCCCTGGGCTTGGGGCGAGATCGGGACGGGGATGGTATCCACGATCACGGTGCCCGGCTGCCATTGGCTGGTGGGCAGATTGCCCAGGCCCGGGTAGGTGTCGCGCTGGCCGATGCCTTGTTGCTTCTGGCCAAATACCTGGACGAACACGCTATAGTTTTGTTCGATGGGACGCAAGACTTGCCAGTGTAGCGTGATCCGTAACGTTTCGCCGGGCTGTATCTCGGTCTGGTCCAGATCGTAACCGCGCAGTACCGCGCAGTCGGCATAACGCACATAGAGTGGGTGGGAGATGGTCGGCATATCACTGGCGGCCAGGACTGGCGGTGGGGCATAAGCCGGCGCAATGTAAAAGACCAGACAGATAATGGCCAAGCTCACCAGGGCGAGCAGCGTGGCCCATGCCCCCGCCGATTTGAGCCGCCTGGGGAAGAAGGCCTGCAATCCCAGGAAAAGCAGCAGCGATAGCGCCGGGATAGCTACAAACAGATTGCGTCCAAAGTAAGCGCTGGGTGTTCCGCTGATATAATAGGCCACGGCGGCGACCGTGAGAGCCACCCAGGCGAGGATGACGAGCCACTGCGCGATTTTGCCCTTGGAGCGGATAGCGCTTCTACCGCCGTACAAAACCAGACCCAGGCCAATCGTTGCCAGGCCCATGATCAAATCCAAAGCCTGATAAATCGGTGTAGCTATTGGAACACTACCCGGTCCAAAGCAGGCCCAGTAAGAACGGCGAACATTGTCGATAGCGACCCCAATAGTTTCTAACGAGAGAGGTGCTTCGTAGCGTCCCAGGGTGTCGCGCATATACTCCACGCTGGTCCAATCGCCATACAAGATCCAGTTACGCCCGAACCACCACCCGCTCACAAGGAGCACAATGGTCCCCACGATCAGCGAATGCCGGATCGCCGGCCGGATCTGCCGGGTTCGCCGAAGTTCCACGAGGATCGCCAAAACGATGAGTGGCAGCACGATCAGCCCGCTGAGCTTGGTCAAGATGGCCAGCGATGCCAGTATGCCCACCAGCACGGCGACGCGCATCGTCCAGCCGGTACGGATGTGACGGACCAGCACCAATGTCGTGAGCGCCACGAGCGCCGTCACCAGACCGTCGTTCGTCACCGAGGCACAGGTGTATATGAACTGGGGGTTAAAGGCGGTCAGGGCGGTTGCGCCCAGGGTGATAAGGGGGCGATCCTGAAACATCGTGTCGGTTATGAAATAGGTTGAAATGACAGAGATGGCCCCGATCAGCACAGACAGCCAACGGATGGCGTGGAGAGCCAGTATCGTTTTCTGAAAAGGGAAATTCTCCCAGGGGCCGTGCAGATAGGCATTTTTGTTGTCCCTTCCCACGTCGCCGATGCCGTATGCCCAATATGGATTGTACTGAATCACGGCATCCAGATCGCTGGTATCGACCCATCCAAAGCTCGCTGCTCCCATTACATAGTACAGAGGAGGCTGCCAGGTCTCGTGATTGATGCCGAATACGCCTTTGGTCAGCACCGGCAGGCGGCGCTCGGCGGCAAGCCACGTGATGTAACGAAAGTGGGCTTGCTCGTCATAGCCCTCAAAGGGTGGATTGACCAGGCTGTAGGCGGTGCCCAGCAGCAGGTATAGGCCCAGGATCAGGAGCAGGGGCCAGTGTTGGACCAGCTTTTGGCGCCGAGTCGTGACCAGGCTCATCGCTGCACCTCGATGGTGGTCAGCAGCACGTGGTCGCCGATGGGTTGCCCGGCGTCGTCCAGCACGGGCAGCCGCGCCCAGGTGCCCGGGTCGTACAGGCCGGCGATGAGGCGGTAGACGCCGGGCGCGATGTCCGTCGGCACGGCGAACTCGTGTACGTCCAATACGCTTTCCTGTACGTCCCAGATGGAGGTGGGATAACGCCCGGCACGCGGCTGACTGTCGTGCTGGGCCACCGGCTGGCCGGCCGCATCGGTCAGGTGGACGAACACGGTGTAATCGGTGTCCATGAGGGCCAGGCCGCGCCAGTGCAAGCCCACGCCCAAGCTGTCGCCGGGCCTGACGGCCAGCGAGGCCGGCTCCACGTCGAATCCGGCCAGCTCGACCAGCCATCTGAAGTTGGCCTGGGCTGGAAAAGCCGGTGCGCTGGCGGGCGCGGTATCGCTGGCCGGGACCTTGAGCGGGCCGAGAAGCGCGCAACTGCCCAGGGGGACGCCGTTAGCGGCAACGGCGTCCAGGCGCTTCCCGGTCAGCAAATGATAGAGGCCAATCTCCAGTATGTACTTGCCTGGCGGCGCGTCGGGCGCGACGGGAACGTGGTAGACGACCGGGATGGTCTCGCCAGGCCGCCACGCGCCGGTGGGAAACACGTCGGACACCGGTGGACCGTCCCACCCGCCCCGGACGTGCCCATCGGCGTCCAGCAAGTGAACAAAGACGCGATAGTCACGGTCTGGCCTGTGGATAGCCTCCCAGTAAACCGTCACCGTCACGTCCTCACCGGGCACGACGTAGGGTTGCCTGATAGCCGACCCGCCCAGATTGGAGCCGAGCAGGACAACCTGCTCGCTGAACATCGCATCTCTGGCAGTGTACACAAAACCGGACCCAAAAGTGTCTAGCCTTATAGCCCTGGCAACAGGCGTGCGCCACCGATCAAGCACCGGCGTCCCGACCTCCTCGCCTAGCTGGCGAACGGTCTGGGGATTGAGTGGGTCCAAGAATAGAGCTCTATTCGGTTTCTTGGACAATAGCACAAACATGGCTTCATTGTCGTAATCCAACGGCACGATGAAAACGGCAATATCACCGGGGTTCCATGCGGAGACCTCGGCCAGAAAACCGCCCATGCTGGGACAGGCGCGTAGGGTCAGATATGCGACGGAGGGATGATCGTAAATGCTCTGGGGCAGGAATACGGCTTCGCCGCACGCTGCACGTTCGTTGGCCGCCTCCGCCAAATCCACCAGCGGCGCGTGGTAGGCGATGGCAGTGGCCGGCGCGCCGGCCCAGTCCACGAAATAGTGCCAGGCGGAGATGGCCCCGCTGACGACGAACAGCGCCAGCACGGCGACCGCCGGCACCCAGCGGGCCTTTGTCTGCCCCAACCGGCCCTCCACCCAGGTCCAGGCCGTCGCCGCGCCCAGGCCGACCAGGAGGAACAGGGCCGGCAGCATCCCCACGATGTGCAGCACGTCGGCCGGTCCCCGGACCGGCAGGGCCGGCAGGAACAACGCTATCGCCCAGACGATGGGCAGCGCCCGGGCCGGGTCTCCGATTCGCCGCAGGCAGACGACGAGGCCGGCCAGGGCGCACAGGGCCAGCCACGGGTCCAGAACCGGCAGGCCGGGCAGGTTGCGCACTGGGTCGATATCGCCCTGCCAGACGAGCACGGACAGGCGCTCGCCGGTGCTCTGGACGAGGGCCGGGAGCGGGTCCGGCAGGGCGAATATCGAGATGTCGGTCGTCCGGCTGGTGAACGCCGCCGGCGTCGCCAGGAAATACGCCCCCAGGGGAGCAAAGACCAGGGCCGCTACCGATGCCACGATGACCAGGCCAATGACCACCTGACGCCAGGCGACCCGATGGGTCAGTCCCCAGTGCGCCGCAAACACGGCGACGACCAGGGGAAAGACGCGGCCGGGGATGTAGGTGTACAGGGACAGGCCCAGGGTCAGGCCGGCCAGGAAGAATAGGACAAGATGCCATCTTGTCCTATTCTTCAGGTGGCGGAAGGCCAGGAGGAGCAGCCATAGGGTCAGCGTGGCGAGCAAGGGGAGCGCCACGGCTCGGAACGCCACCCGGCTGACGGCTATCGCTGAGAAGGTGAACGTCCAGGCCAGGGCCGCCAGGAGCCCGGCCCGCCAGCCATAGAGCGCCCGACCCAGGGCGTAGAGGGCCGGCGCGGTTAGGGTGCCCAGCAGGGCCGGGACCAGGCGTAGTGCCCCGGCCGTGGGACCCAGCGCCCACAAGGCCACGCTGACCAGGTAGATGAACAACGGCTCGCGGCCGGCGTTACCCTCGAAAAAGATGGGATGCCAGCCATCCTGCACCACGCGCCAGGCGTCCAGACCGTTGAACGCCTCGTCGCCAAAGAGGCCCGGGGGCACTTCGCCCAGGTTCCACAAGCGCAGGGCCGCCGCCAGCAGCGTGAGCAGCACGGCCAGCAAGACCTCGCGGCGGGCCGTCATGGCTGCACCTCGATAGTGGTCAGCAGCACGTGGTCGCCGATGGGCTGCCCGCCCTCATCCAAGATCGGGAGACGTGCCCAGGTGGCCGGGTCGTACAGGCCGGCGACCAGGCGATATGTGCCCAGCGCGACGCTGGTTGGCCAGACAATAGTGTGCTCGTCCACGACGACCTCGCCGGGCTGCCAGCCGGCCGTGGGCACGACGCCGCCCGGGGCCGGCGCGTCGTGCTGCGCCACGATGTGCCCGTCGGCGTCGAGCAGGTGGACAAAGACGGCATAGGACGCATCCACCGGGCCGGTGCAGCGCCAGACGAGTTGGTACGTGGTATATTGGGCGTTGTAGCCCAGTAGCTCGATGCTCTGACCAAAGCGGGCGTTCATCGGGTGCTGGATGGGCGGCACAGCGGTATTGATGGACCGGAACTGGACCTCCAGGCTGCCCAGGACGACCTCGCGTCCCTCGACAAAGGCCACCAGGTTATAGTGGCCCGGGGTAGCCCGGCCGCCGATGGGCAGGTCGTGGTAGGCGCGCACGATCTCGCCGGGCGCCCATTGGTTGGAGGGATAGCCCGGAGCCAGGGGCGCGTCGAGTTGGGCCACGATGCCGCCGCGCTGCGCGTTGCGCAGTTGCAGGGTCACGTTCAGGTCGCGGTAAGGGGCATCCGGGGCGTGCCAGAGCAGCGTGAGGTGGGCGGTCTCGCCGGCCCGGAACGCCTCCCGGTCCACGTCATAGCCGATGAGCTGGACGCCGGTCCACGTTGCGTTTGTGTGGTGCTGGACCAGCACGTCGGCCGGGGCCGGGGTTGCGTCGGGCCGGGCCACACGAACAGCGCCCAGCGATACCGGCTCGCCCAGCCGCGCGCCGTCGTCGCGGGCATACACGCTCAGCGTCAGAGTATAGTCGCCGGGTGGCGTGCCCACCGGCACCAGGACGCCGTGGTGGTCGGTCACAGTTTGGCCGGCGGCCCACTGGCTGGTGGGGACCAGCGGCCCGGCGTCGCGCTGGCCCACCAGATAGCCGGCCGCGTCGGACAGGTGCAAGGCCACCACGTAATCGACCGCCGGGGCCTGGAGGGCCTGCCAGCCCAGGTCCACGAGCAGCACGTCGCCGGCGGCCGCGGATGCGGGCGCAGTGACCACGCCGGTCAGCCGCAGCACGCCGCCGAAATCGGCGGTCACCGGGCCTTGCGGGGCCTCGTCGGACACGTATTGCCCCGGCGCCGGCAGCGCATACAGGATCAGGCGGCTGTCCTGGAACCACAGGTTGAACGCCTGGGCCATGTGCGCGTCCAGCCAGCGCTCCACCAGGCTGTCCGGGTGCCCGTCGGCCAGGCCATAGAGCACCAGCCAGACCCGGCGATGGCGACCGGTAAGGTCGGTCAACTGGCGTGCCTGCTCGGCCTGGTCACGGTGGACGTACTCTTGGGGCAGGTAGAGCAACTCGGGCCCGTTGGCGGGCAGCACGCCATAGTACCATAGCAGACTCTCCTGCCAGGGAATGTTGGTGACGATGGCGTCGTCTGGCTGGACCAACTCGCGCATTGCAGCGACCAGGTTGCGATAGTCGCCTTTGACGTAGGCCGGGTTGTAATACAGGTTCCACAGGGACGCGGCGCTACCCAGAACGATAATCAGGGCGGCGGCGATGGCGACGAATCGGCCCCTGCGCCGGGCGGTCAGCATCGTCAGGCCCCGTGCCGTCAGGATGACAAAGGCCGGGAACGCCAGCATGAGGTAGCGAGGATGGACCCAGGGCGTGCGCAGGTTGACGACATAGGAACCGGCAAAGGCCACGCCCAGCCAGAGGGCCAGCAGCAGGCCGGATTCACCTCGGCGCTGGTCCCATAGACCGAACAGAGCCAACACGCTCGCCACGAGCGTGACCAGGGCCGCCGCCAGCGCGTCCGGCATTGTCAGGCCCACGCCAAAGGCCGTGAGGGTCTGCCCGGCCAGGTCCCAGGGCGTCAGCGGTGTGAAATCGAACGCGCTGCCCATGCGCCCGGCGATGGTGGCCCACCCGGCGATGGCCCAGGGGACGAAAAGCAGGCCTACGAGGGCCAGCAACGCCAGTCCCCGGACGAGCAACGAGCGATAGCGCTGCCAGCGCAGCAGCAGGAACAGGCCCTGCGCGGCGACGACGAACAGCGTGTAATAGTAGGTATAGAGGCCGGCCGTCGTCGCCAGGACATAGACGATAGCCCAGCGCCAGGTGGCGCGGCGCGCTTGGAGGATGCGCGCAAAGGCCAGCATGGACAGGAGGGCCGGCACCGCCAGCATGGTGTACATGCGGGCTTCCTGGTCATAGTAGGCCACGAACGGGCTGATGGCGGCGAGCAAGGCCGCCCACCGGCCCACGCGCTCGGAATAGAGGCGCCGGGCCAGCACGAACGTGAGCGGCACCAGCAGCACGCCAAAGAAGAGCGAGATGAACCGCAAGGCAAACTCGCTCTGGCCGATGAGGGGCACGGCGGCCCAGACGACGTAAAAGTAGAGCGGCGGCAGGCCCCGGATCGCCATGATGGGGGCGATGGACGTGAGGCCCTGAGCCGGCACCCACACGCTCTCGCCCTCGTCGAACCACAGGCCCTGAGCGCCCAGGCGGTAGATGCCCAGCGCAAAGGCGAGCAGGCACAGCGCCAGCAAGATGATCAGCGTCAGCCGCGAGGTATTCACAGGTCGCTCTCAAGGACCGCTGACGTTGGTGGGCCGTCAGTGGTCGGTAAACGGGCCGCGTTCATGGCTGGACCCGCACGGTGAACAGGTCAAAGGCGGCGCGGTCGGCACGGAGGGGCCAGATGCGCTGCTCGTCGTAGCCGTGGTATAGCTCGCATTCCAGGGTATAGTCGCCGGGAGGCACGGTACCGGGCAGCGAGAACGGCAGCGCGCGCGCGTCGCGCCAATCCAGGCCCCACAGGGACGTGGCGGGCACGTCGTACACTGGCTCGTAATCGGCCTGGGCCGCCACCTGGCCGGCGCCGTCGCGCAGGGTGAGCCGGATGGTGTAATCGACAGGTACCCAGGCGTCAGCGGCGCGCCAGTGGGGCGTGACGACGAGGGTCTGGCCCGGATGCGCCGGGAGCACGTCGCCGACGAGGGCCGGCTCGGTGTCGAACCCGGTCAATTCCAGGATACCTTGGAGCGGGACGTAGAGCGCGTGCTGGGGGACCGGCGCGCGAGCAGAGGAAATGCCGGTGGCGTCCACCTCTCCCAGCCAGGCGATTACTTCGCCGGGGGCGACCTCGATGTATGGTCCTTCTGGTGACTGGCGCACGGCGGCGGCGAGCACGTAGCGGCCCGGCGGCGCGTCCTGGGTTAATCGCAGGGTGCGCGTGTCGGCCATGATTTCGCCCACCTCCCACTTGGTGGTGGGGGAGCAGCCGTAGACCGGGACGCCCCGGTGCACGGCGAGCACCCCGTGGTCGGCCACAGCCTCGGTTGCCAAGCCCACGTCAATGATGTGGGACGTGGTGAGGGGCTGGCGCGCCTGCCAGTAGAGCGTCACGTCCAGCTCGCGGGCCGCGTCCAGGCGGGTGGTGTCCAATTTGTAGCCCAGCAGCCGCAGGTCCGGGCCAAAGTCAACCTTTGCGACTTTTACCCATTTTTCTTTCAAATATTCAAGGTCAAGATCATACTTGGGATAAAGTTGGAGGACCTGTCGTATCCAAGAATAGGGGAATTCATCAAGCGGCATGACTCTGTTCAGAGAGGTGCGGAATTCAGGAGTGTATCCCACGACTAGCACAGTCAATACCAAGGTAAGTACGCCGGTCACAGCCAGTGCACGCCAGGCCCTGGCCCAGGCCAGTATGACTAGTGTACTACCTAGCAGAGTGACCAACCCGACTACGGAAATCCAGTTCGCCAGGACACGGGCCGGCGTGTCTATGAAATACATGTCGACGAAGTGCTCCCCGGGCGGTAGATCGATGTGCGCCAAGCCCAGAGAACCCACCGGTTCCACCGGCACCTGCTGGCCATCCACCCAGGCAGTCCAACCGGGAAAAGCGAACTGGTGCAGTACCAGCGGTCCGCCGGGGCTGTCTGACAAAGTATGCATGAATACGGAGAACGGTTGGTAGAAGAGCATGATCAGGTCTGGTGTGGGACCGGCCTGGACGCCCCGGGCCAGCAAATCGCCGCGCGGTATCTGAGTGGGGTTCTCCTGCACGGTGAGGGGCAGGTACTCGCTGGCCTTGTTCGTGCCGATGGCGCCCACGTCGTAATCAAAGCGGGCGGCGGTGGCGGCGTTGACCTCGGCCTCGGTGATGGTGGACAGGGGTGGGTGCAGGTCCCACAGCCCGGCCACCGCCAGCGCGACGACAGCGACCAGGAAGACTATGCCGCGCAGAACCGGGCGCGCCGGGTGCATCGTCACCAGTCCCCCGGCCAGCAGCGCTGTCCCCAGGCCGGCCAGCGTCAACAAGCGCCACGGGAACTCGACAAAAGCGATAAGGGGCACCGTGTCCCACAGGAATAGCGAGAGAGGCGTCATCAGGAACAGCACGGCCGCCGTCGCCACGGCGAAAAAGAGGAGCGGGGCACGCAGTCGCTTGACACGCCAGGCGGCTATCAGCCCCACGAGCGCCACAAGGGCCTGGACCAGCCCCAGTCGGAAGGGGTTGGCCGTGGGGTCAAAGTCGTAATCGTAGGCCGGCGAGAGCTGGACCAACCGCCACGGCTCAACGAGCTGCCCGGCTACGCCGCCATGAAAGCCGGTCAGCAGGTCGTCCACGCGGGTGAAGGGCTTTTCGGCCAGGGCCGGGAGCCAGTAGAAAGCGGCGAGGGCCAATGCCAGGGTCAAAGCCAGCAGGACGAGGGCGAGTGGTAAGCGGAGAGCGGGGAGCGTCATCCGCGTTTCCCGGTGCGCCCGCCAGAGCAGGAAGGCAATGTAGGCCAGCAGCAGTGGCAGGGTCATGAGGGCGATGGCGTTGTGCGAGAGGATGAGGGCGGCCAGTGACAGGGCGCTGGCGGTGATGTAGGCCGGCTGGCGGGTCGTTACCAGCCGGCGAAAGGCCCACAGGGTCAGCGGGATAAAAACAAACGTCCAGGACTCGCCCAGGGCGCCGCGCAGGGCAGCGTCAGCCAGGGTGTAGGGCGCGACGGCATAGGCCACGGCCGATAGCACCGCCGCCAGCCGGTCGTCGAGCACGTCCCGGGCCAGGAGGTAGGCGGCCAGCCCGGTGAGCAGCAGCGCCACGCCCAGCGATGCCTTGTACGCGGCCAGGAACCCCAGCCCTAGCAGGTGCAGCGCCTCGACGGCATAGTAGCTCAGAGGGGCGTAATAGTTGAGCACCGGATAGCCATAGCCCATCGCCAACTCGGGCGCCCAGCGCGGGTACAGCACGCCGGCCCGGAGCGCCCGGTCCAGTTCGACGATGCGGAACAGGTGCCCGAACCCGTCGTCAGTGCGAGGAAAGCCGGGGCCGAGCAGCGGCAGCAGGGCCGGCAGACAGAGGGCCACGGTCAAAGCCCAAGGTCCAAATTTCAAAGCCCAAGTTTGGGGTCTCAAGTCTCAAGTCCTTGGCCGGCGGTCAGCGGTTGGTGGTCAGGGTCGTCAACGAAATGGCGTCGCCGGCCGGTTGGCCTTGCGCGTCCGTCACCGGCAGGCGGGTTTGCGTCGCCGGGTCGTACAGGCCCAGCACTAGGGTGTAAGTGCTGGCCGGGAGGTCTGCCGGAAGCAACAGGACGTGGTTGTCGCGGACCTCCTCGCCGGCGGGCCAGTCGGACAGGGGATAGAACCCGCCCAGCGGCGGCCGGTCGGCCTGGGCTACCACGCGGCCGGTACTATCCAGCAAGTGCACGAACACGGTGTACGCGCTCCCGGCCGGGACCGGGTTGACGACGCGCCAACGCAGTGCCACGCCCACGATACCGGGTTTCTCATCCAGGCCATAGCCAATCAGTTCAATCTGACCGCCCAGCGTCCAGCCGCCGTCGCGCCAGGCGATGTCGCCTTGCGGCGGGTCATAGCGTGTCAGGCGGCAGTTGTCGAACCACTGGACGGCGACGGGGAACCCCCGGGCGCTCAGGTAGCGCTCCAGTGCGGCGTTCAGGGGCGTATCCTCGTCGGTGCCGTCCCAGATGACCCAGGTCTGCGGGTGGCCGGCCAGGGCGGCGGCGATCCGGCCTGGCCCGGCCGGGTCGCCCACGCGCAAGAGTTGCATGTCCAGGTCGTTGTGCAGATAGGGCAGGAAGCGATAGTAGAGGTCCTCGCTGGTGAACAGCAGCGCCGAGCCTGGCGCCGCGTCCGTTTTCAGGTACTCCATCGCCGGGCGATACGGGTCGGCGGCGTAGCGGTCGTCCACGTAGGCCTGGAACCCCATCACGCCTCCCAGGGCGAACCCGGCCAGCAGCAGGCCCACGAATGCCGGGAACGCGCGCCGCCACAGCGCGGTGGCCCGGGGCCAGGGCCGGATCATCAGCCAGTATTCCCACGACAGCGCCAGCAACAGGATCGTCCGGGTGAGCACGATGCCGATGAGAAAGTCCGGGTGCTCGTCGATAAGTAGCACGTGAAAGGCCGGCCATTCGCTCAGGCTGTTCAACGACAGCAGCACCAGGTAGGCCACGCCCCGGGCATTGGGCATGAGACAGACCACGAACGGCAAAAAGTAGACGATGAACTGGGGGCTGTAGCCCTGGGAATAGATCATGAACAGATTGAGGCTCAGCCCGGCAAAGGCGACGATGGCCCGGCTGTTTTCCCAGGCGATGCGCCGGGTGTAGAGGAACAGGTAGAGCAGGCCAAAGGCGGCCGTGACGAGGGGCCACGGCAGGCTCGACGGGTGCTGGAGCTGGCCTACGGTGGTCGGGTCGAACCGGTCCGGGAACTTGGCGACGATGCCCCCGCCCCGCAGGTAGCCGTCGAGGATGGCCCAGATGCTCTCCCACGACGAGCGGGTGATCATGGTCTGCACCGAGGCCCAGAACATGGCCGGGTTGGCGATGGCAAAGGGTAGGGCGATGAGCAACACCGTGGCGGCGGCGATGAGCAGGAAGAGGAGGCCGCGCCGGTAGCGGGATAGGACCCTCATCCCCCGGCCCCCTCTCCCTTCCAGGGAGAGGGGGGATTCGCGCAGGGCCATGAGGCCGATGGGGGCGGCGATGGCCGGGAGGAGTTTGACCATGAACCCGACGCCGGTGGCGAGCCCGGCCAGCACCGGCCGGCGTTCCACGACGAGATAGACGGACAGCAGCAAAAAGAACACCGGCATGCAGTCGAACCAGCCGGTCCAGTAATAGACCGGCAGCGCCAGCCCGGCATAGATCCACGCCGCGCGGATGGCCGGCCCCCTTTTGTTCCCGTGCAGGCGCAGCGCCAGCAAATAGACCAGGCAAAAGTTGCCGGTCTCGAACACGAGCAGCGCCAGCCCCAGGAACGTGGCGAACCACAGCATGGGATAGAGCCAGGCCGGCACCAGCAGCGAGAGCTGGTAGGCGCCCACCACCAGCCAGGGAAACAGTGGCGGGTACTCCATCCAATAGTCCAGGAACGGGAAATACCCCTGGCGGCTCAGCTCGGCAAAGCCCTCGTAATACTTGTAATCCCACCAGTCCACCAGATAGCCGCCGGGCCGGTACAGGACCAGGATGCTGACCCGGAACAGGACGAACAATACCAGCAGCAGGTAGAAATCGCGGTGGTGGAGAATGTGATGACGGATACGGGTTCGCATGATCAGGTCCTGGTTGCGTGATGCGTGATTCGTGTTACGTGTTGCGTATTTGCTGCCAGAAATACCAGGCGAACAAGGGCATGCCGATGAGGAAGAACACGCCGCGCAGGGCCACCAGGCCCGGTATCGCCACGCCCAGCACACCCACCAGGGTGAACAAGAGCATCAGCCCGGCGATGGTGCGATTCAGCCAGCCGTCGCGGGGCCACGCCAGCCCCAGGGCGTAGAACGCGGCAAAGGCGCTCATCCATTTCAGGTTGCCCACGATGTATACCAGCGGCAGGTCTGGGTCCTTCAGGGGAACGCCGGCCAGGGCCTGGAGCGCATAGGTGATGAAAAAGGCGTTCTCGATCGCGTCGAACACGGCGGCCAGGACGCCGGCCCCCAGCCCGATCCAGGCCAGCACGCGGCCCCGGTACACCACCGTGGCGTGCAACCCGCAAAAGACCACCAGGTAGCTGAGGATGAACAGCGAATCGGCGGCAAAGAGTTGCAGCGCCAGGGCCGGCGCCTCGTTGGTGGCCCGTGCAAACTCGGTGGCCGGGCCGACGGCGTCGCTGGGTTGCAGGACGAGGCTTGGGTTGGAAAACTGGGCCGCGGCCATCGCCAGCACCGAGACCAGGGCCACCAGCGCGGCGACAGCGGCGGCTTGAAAGACGGGTTTGCGTTCCATGATGCTCTTCTCCACTCAGTCCGTTGGCGAGGTTTTGGTTTCTTGAAGTTCTGTTGTCTCCTCAAGCCCCATCTGTACATACCATTGGAGACGACTGCTCTGCTTCAGCCGCTCACCAAGCTTTCGCTCGATGGCACCAATGCATTGGTCGAGACGTTCCATACGCCAACCGAGATATACACTGGGGTACATCGTGCGGCCCCAACCCAGGCCCATTAACCTATGAAGTGGAGTCAGACCCCTTCGAAGCACAACGATTCGTGAGCGAGAGAATGGCGGCCAACCCTGACTTCTCAGGTAGAGCACATCGTCCCACGGTACAAAGAGCCACCAAAGGAAACAGAACTGGACAGCAATGCCGCGTTCGTAGATTCGGATACCTACCTGCAAGTTGGCAAACATGAGCAAGAGATAACTTGTCACCAGTGTAAAGAGCGCGACCCCGAACACGGCGACCAGATTCGAGTGCAACCCAGCCAAAAGCCCTACGGTAAGCAGGATCAACTGGAAGAACATAGATACTGCTGTCATGGCAAGGATCAGAACGACAGCGGTCGAAAATAGTCTTTGTTTCGGGGGATAGTGATACTCGACAAAGTATTCTTGGTCATCCATCGCGCCACCAACTCGGTCAAAGCGGTCGCAGCCCTGCAGGAGCAAGGTGCTTGGCGTCGGCATCACTTGGCATGCCGGGCGACGCTGTAGGCGAAGGCCTTTTGCGTCACGGCACGCTCGTCACAAACTGCTGGCCGTCGCGTTTGCACAGGATTTGCACCACGTGCTGGCCGGAGTAGAGGCTGGGCGGCACGCCGCCGCCGGGTAGCACCCACTGGCCGGCCATGTAGAAATTCGCTAGGCCGGGCAGCGTCCGGGGAATCGCCGTCATGATGGTCTGGGGCGTGGGCAGCCAGCCCATGTACGCGCCCCGGTCGTTCAGCGTATAACGCCAGGTGGTGACCGGCGTCGCTACGTCCGTCTCTTCCACCTGGGCCGAAAGGCCGGGCCAGTGCGCCTCTAACCGCTCCAGCACCTCGGCAGCCACGCGCGCCTTCTCGGCCTTGTAGCCCGGCCGGTCCTTCTCGCGCAGGTCGTGCCAATAGTCCCACGCGGTCTCGAACGTGACCTGGACCACCGTCTTGCCCGGCGGGGCAAAGCGCTCGCCATAGTTAAAGATGCGCACCATCAACACCTCGATGGCCTGCTGACCCACCGGAAACGGACGGGCCAGCTTGAGGGTGGTGAGATGCGGCTCTCCGGCGAACGCGCGGGCCACGCCATAGTTGACCATGACCGTGGGCCGGATCAACCCCCAGGTTTCGTAGCGCTTGCTGATCTCGTCGTCCACATAGCGCCCGCCCAGCAGCTTGAAAATGGTGCTGCGTCCGTCGGCGGCTGACACGACAACGTCAGCCCGGTGCTCGGCAGGCGCAGTGGCGCCATCTGCCAGCCGCACGCCCACAGCCTTGTCGCGCTCAGCGTCGACCAGGATTTCCTCGACGGTGGCCTTGTAGGTGACCTGACCGCCCAGCTCCAGGTAGCGCCGCTCGATGGACCGGGCGAACGCCAGCGAGCCGTCGGCCAGCAGGCCCATCTGCCCGTCAGCCAGCAGGGCCAGGAGCATGAACGCGAACCAGGCCGGCACCTCGGGCAGGAACAGGTTTTCGACGAGGGTGCGCAGCCAGGGGTCGTGGGCGGCCTGCGCGTACTCGCTGAGGGGCTGGTTGTACTTGCCGACAAAGAACCGAAAGTAGCGGCGCATGCCCCACAGTTGTTTGAGGGTGTCCAGACGGCCGGCCAGTTCGGGCGGCTTGCTCATGCCCATCGCGCCCATGTCGGCCCCCTGCATGGCGCGCGCGCCGGCGACGAGGTCGTCGATGAGGCCGGCGTCGGCCGGGTCGATGGCCTTCAGGTCAGCCGCCAGCCGGTCCAGGTTCCCGGTGATGGTCACATCGCGCCCGCTGGTCTCGTCGACAAAGCGGCCATAGTCGGTCAGGTCCGGGAAATGGCCGTCGCGTATGATGCCCAGTTCGTGGTACAGGTCATAGATGGCGGACTCGGGCTTGTGGCTCATCAAAAAGTGGATGCCGCCGTCGATGAGGTACTCGCCGCGTTGCCAGCAGGCCGCCACGCCACCGGGCACGCTGTGGTGCTCGAAAACATGGCTGCGATAGCCGTTCATCTGGGCGTAGCAGCCGGTGGACAGGCCGGCCAGCCCGGCGCCAATGATGATGACCGATTTCTGTGTCATGTTGCCTCCATCTGCTGCAATTATACCCTTCCTGGCACGAGTTCACAACCCTTACCTTCCCGCAAGCGGCGAACCTGCGGTTCGCTTGAGCTTGCGAGAAGGTCTTTTTACGGTGCCGCTGCCAGCGAGCCAAAGGTCACGCGAATGCCGCCCGGCGGAACGGTGGCGCCGGTGGCCTTTTCGTACAGGTTGACAGCCAAGTGATACTCGCCCGGGGGCGCGCCCTCCCAGATGACGATGCGGTAGGTGTCGGGGATCACCTCGCCCACGCCCCAATCGGTGGTGAGATACGTGCTGCCCACCGGCTCGAAATCTTCCTGGCCCCAGAGCACGCCGTCCGGCCCGATGACCTGCGCCGATACGGTGTATGACGTAGCGATGGGGGCCAGGCAACGCCAGTACAGCGTGAGAACCAGGGCCTCGTCCCGGTTCGGGCCGACGCGCAATGGCTCTGGCGTCACGTCGTACCCCACCAGAGCGATGCGGTCGTCCAATTGTATGGCATCTATGGGATGCGATGGCGCGGCCTCGTGCGGATAGGGGACCTTGACCCGGGCCAGGGGCACGTCGGCGAGACCGGCGTTCGGGTCGAGCAGGCGCCGGCCGGTGAGCCCGTCGTACAACGACAGGCACAGCTCGTAGGCCCCCGGCCCCAGGTCGGCCGGGACCGTCAACTCGTACTGGCGCGTGACCAATTGCCCCTCGGGCCACTGGGTAGTGGGCGGCAGGTCGAGCACCGGCAGGAAATCGCGCTGCGCATGGGTCTGCCCCCGGCCGTCGCGGAGGGCCAGGGCCACGCTGTAATCGTCGCGGACGATGCCCCGGGCGTGCCAGCCCAGCACCACGTCCAGGGATTGGCTGGGTCGTACCGGGGCCGGGCCCCCTGTTTCCGCCCATGTCCCCAGGTCGAACCCGGCAAAGGCGATCTGGCCGGTCTCGTCGCCCAGCACAAGGTCGCGGAGGTACTGGAATGCCGGCTCGACCGGCGATGCGGCCGGACGCGTCACGGTCCAGGTAGTCAGCGATGTGATGCCCAGCGGCTCGCCGGCCGGGTCCAGCACGGCAAGCAGGAGGCGATAGTCGCCGGGCGGGGCCTCCGAGGGCAGCGCCAGCACCCAGGGGTCCGGCATCACCTCGCCCACCTCCCACGTGGTCATGGGCGCGGTGCCGTGGACCGGGTCGCCCTCGCGGTGCGACCAGACCGTACCATCGGCAGCCTGCCAGCCCAGGACCACACGATACGGCTCGGTGATGGGGCCGCGTGCCTGCCAGTAGAGCGTCAGGTTCGCCGCGTCGTCCAGGCGGTAGCCCACGAGCCGGAGCGAGTCGCCAAAATCGACGGCGAGGGGCTGGATTGGAGGCGGCGCCGAGGACGGGGCGGTGAGGGCCGGGAGGCTCAAGATCGGCACGAGCAGGAGCGCCGGGACGACCAGCGCTGCCAGCCCGCGCCAGCGAGCGGCCCAGAAGCACAGACCGGCCAGCGTCAGCAGGGCCGCCAGCGAGATGACGTTGCCGGCCAGGCGAACCGGCGTGTCGGCGTGGTACAAGGCCACCTGGTGCGCGCCGGCCGGCACGTCGATGGCTGCCAGGCCCAGGGGACCGACCGGTCGCACCGGGACCGGCCGGCCGTCTATCGTGGCTTGCTGGGTGGGATAGTAAAAGGCATGCAGGACGACGGGGCCGGCGCCGCTGGTCGCCAGGCGCAGGGTAAACGGCGTGTGCTCGATGACCTGGACCGTCGGCGGCCTGGCGGCCGGGTCAATGCCGCGCTCGTCGGCGGTCAAAGGGCGGCGGGGTATCTCGCCGGGCTTCCACTCCACCCAGGCCGGCACGTACTCGGACGAGATGCTGGCCCCCATGTGGCCGGTGAGGTACTCTTGGCGGTGCACGCCGGCGACGGTGAGTTCGCTGTCGGTGAGGTGCCAGTGACCACCGGGCAAACCGGCAGTGGCGGATGCGATCAGGATAGCAGCGATGATCGGCGGCCCGCACCACCATAAATAAGCGATGCTGGCTTTCCATCCCAGCGTCGCCTGTTCGCGGCGGCGCATCTCTGGCATCAGCATCGCCAAGGAGCCGATGAGCGGCGCGAGGCACAGGCCCACGCCGGCCAGGAATCGCCAGGGCCAGACGTGAGAGACCAGGCCTACGGCGTTCCACAGAGGCCGGGTCAGGTCGGTCATGAACAAGAGCTGCACGGCCGCCAGCCCGGCCAGGGTCGCCAGGAGGCCCCGGGGCGCGCGCTTGAGCCGGGCTACCAGCGGCACCGCCAGCCCGACCAGCGCCAGGAGCAGCGGCACCAAGGCCATGTTCTTCTGGACATAGTCGTAAACCAGGCTGGTCTGCACCAGCCCGGTCAACGGCACGAGCATGGTGCGCGGGTCAAAGACCTCTTCCGTCAGGTGTTCCGCCGAGACCAGGGGCAGTTCGGCCCAGGCCGGGAGCCAGTAGAAGGCAGTCAATGCCAGGAACAGGAGGCCGGCTGCACCCAGGAGCAAGAGGCCCCGTCGCCAATGGGCGCGCTGGCTGACCAGCAGCGCCAGGCAGTAGACGCCCAGCGCCGGCGCGAACATGAGGGCGGCAATGTTGTGGGCCAGGAGCAGGGCGGCCAGGGTCAGGGCTGCGACCGGCACGTAGACCAGTCGTCGCTCGACGATGAGCCGGTGCAGTACCCACGCCGCCAGCGGCGCGACGGCCATTGCCAGTGCTTCGGCCAACGCCCCGCGCTCGTACAGGTTGACCAGGAAATACGGAAAATAGACATAGGCCACGGCCGACAGGAACGGTGCGGCGATGCGCTCGCGGCCAAAGATCTCGCGCGTCCAGGTATACATCGCCAGTGCGGCCAGCAGGACGGTCAGTACCCACACGGCCTTGAGGCTCAGGACGAGGTCGAGGTCCAGGACGTGGAACACCTCGGCCAGATAGTAGGTCAGTGGCGCGTAAAAGTTGAACACGCCGTCGCCGTACCCGTAGCCAAAGTTGGGCGCCCAGCGAGGGAGCAGCGTGCCGGTCGCCAGCACGCGATGGAATTCGGCCAGGCGAAAAGCGTGAACGTAGGCGTCCATGGCCCGGATCAGCCCGGGGCGCAGCAGCGGCGCCAGGGCCGGCAGCGCCGCCAGCACCGTCAACACGGGGCCGCGATGTCGCCAGAAGAACGCCGCTGCGCGCTGCATGTCACCGCACCTCGATGGGGCCGATAGTCACGTGGTCTGTGTCGCCGGTGGGGAGCCGCTGGCCGGTGCCGGCATCATACCAGCCCACGGCGATGGTGTACGCGCCCGGGGGCGCGCCGGGGTCCACCGGGATGTCATAGGTGTCGGTCAGCACCTCGCCGGTGAACCAACTGGTGGTGGGGCATTGGCCGGCGCAGGGGATGCTGTCGCGCTGGCCGCGCTGCTGGCCGGTCGGGTCCAGCAGGTGCGTAAACACGGTGTACGACGTCGATACGGGGGCCAGGCAGCGCCAGAAGAGGGTAAGGTGGATGGTAGATTGGGAACTGGTAACCTCGTAACCCAGGAGTTCGATAGTGCCGCCAGCGCGGTCGCCAAAGGTGGCGCGGAAGGGCTGCTCGATGGCCGGTACGTCAAAGGAGTGGGGCCGGCCCTGGATGTGCAGCGGGACGATGGGGGCCAGGCCGGTCTCGCGTCCATCCGGGCTGACCAGTGACACGGTCACCATGGCGTCGCCGGGTGGCGCGTCGGCCGGCAGGCGCAGGTCGAACCAGTTATACCACGTCTCGCCGACCTGCCACTGGTTGGTGGGATGATCGGGGCCGGCCGGGTAACCGGTGGTTGCGACGACCGCCCCGCCGCCGTCCAGCAGTGCCAGCTTGACCCGGACCGACGTGGTGATGGGGGCAGTGGCCTGCCAGTACAGCGCGATGGGCACCGTGGTGCCGGGCGCAAAGGTATCGACCGGTAACTCGAATCCCAGGAGCTCGAGGCCCGGCACGTCGTCAAAATACACCAGGCGGGGATGGGACACACCGACGGCGTCAGGCGACAGCGGCGCGGCCGGCGGCACCACGGTGACGGTGCCCACCGGAGCTTCAGTGCCCAGCAGTTGGCCGCTCTCGTCGAAATGGCCGTGCCGGCGAAAGGTGACCGGGTCATAAAGGCCCACGGTCACGGTGTAGGTGCCTGGTGGCGTGCCGGGCCAGACCGGCAGGATGGCATAGCCCCAGTTTTCGGCACCGTCTTGCCAGCGAGTGACCGGCTGGTGGTTATCGTCCAAAAGCGCTTGGCTGGCCTGGGCGATGAGATGGCCCCCGGCGTCCCGCAAATAGTAGAACGCGCTGTAATCGGCATCCACAGGGGCGGTCTTGCTCCAGCGTGCGGCGACCCAGACGTTGCCGCCGGACGGCACGGTGGTGGTGAGCACGTCGGGGCCACCGGCCGCGCCGACGGTTGCGCCTACGGCGGCGCCGGTCAACGCTACCTGGTAACCAAAGTTGTCAGCGCGGGGGTGGAGCGTCTCGGCGATGGTAAAGGTCTCGGGCGGATTCGGCACCTCAAAGAACGAGGCGGCCCAGCCGTGCCCCGGCTCGATGGCGGTGCGCACGCCGTATTTGCCCAGCAGGTAACGCACCAGGCCCTTGGGGTCCGCGTCCAGGAACTCGCGCGTGGTCCACTCGATGGCGACCGGCGACCGGCGCTCCCGGCAGACGGCGGCGATCTGGGCCGGGGTGGCGGCTTCGCTCACTGGCACATAGACGTGCGGCGCGCTACCCCGATACAAAAAGTCGATGGTCAGATGGCGATGCGGCTGCCCCTCGATGTAGCTGGGATAGCCGGCCGGGATGAGCAGCAGGTAAGCGCGATCATCGGCTGGCAGACGATTGAGATACTCGGCCAGTTCGACATTATGCCCGTCGAACGCCAGGTAATTCTCCTCGCTCGTCGCCCAGACGGTAAAATAATCGCGGGCGTTGATGGCGGTGATAACCACCAGGGCAATGATGACGATGATAGCCCAGATGTAGGGTGCGCGCATGACGTTTGACGTTTGACGTTTGGCGTTTGACGTGATATGCGATGCACGACTAGCTAGCCAGATGCCGATCTGCACCGTGGCATACGCCGCCAGAATGGCGATGGCCGGCAGGAGCGCGGTTTGCCGGGGAAAGTGCGGCACCAGGTCGGCGGCGATGAGGCCGGGCACGAGCATGATGGCGAACCACAGCAGCAGAAACTGGCCGGTGGTCCGGCGCCACACACAGTGTCCTGCGGATCTCCACAGGCACAGCAGCAGCCCGACGACGAACAGGATGAACGTGAACGGGTCCAGCAGGGGCCGGCCCGGCAGATTGTGCGTCCAGTTTGGGTCACCCTGTACGGCAAACATGCCGGCCGTTTTGAGCAGGTTCTGTGCGAGCGTGCCCAACGGGTCGCCGTGGTTGAGGACCGGGTTGAACAAGGACACCTGCGCGGCCCGGGCCGTGAACTCGGACCAGTGCGTGATATAGTATGCGCCCAGCGGCAAAAAGACGAGGAGGGCGACGGCGGCGAGGAGCGTGATGTGTGAAGCGTGATGTGCGAAGCGCGATCTATCCCGCACCATTTGGACGAGGACAAAGGCAGCCAACACGAACGGCACGAACCGGCTGGTGGGGTAGGTATAGAGGCAGAGGCCCAGGGCCGCGCCGGACAGGGTGAACCACACCGCAGGAGCGATCCGGGTGCTTGCCCGATCACGTGCTGCGTTCCACCCTCGCCAGAAGAGCCAGAAGGCCAGCGTCTCGAACAGGGCCACGCTGCCGGCCCGGAACCCCACCCGGCTAAAGTGGATGGCCGGGTACATCACGGCGAGCCAGAGGGTGGCGAGGAGAGCAATGACCTGGGCGCGTTTGTCTCCCCCACCCTGTCCGTGCGCAGCCTCTCGAAGCGAAGCGAGGGGCTCCCCCGCTGGGAGGGGGGACCAGGTCCGGAACATCTCGCGCGCCAGGAGATACGTGGTCAGGAGCGTGGCGGTGCCGCAGAGAGCCGAGGCGAGCCGGATGGCATAAGCGGTTTGCCCCACCCAGG
Source organism: Chloroflexota bacterium (assembly GCA_018823415.1). Lineage (GTDB taxonomy): Bacteria > Chloroflexota > JAHJIN01 > JAHJIN01 > JAHJIN01 > JAHJIN01. Next base: position 45,720 of record JAHJIN010000234.1, read on the forward strand.
GGGTCAGGAATAGCCCGGCCACCAGGTACATGAACAGCGGCTCCTTGCCGCCGCTGTACGGGAAAAAGACCGGCCACTCGCCGCGCAGGATAGATTGGGCATCCAGCCCCTTGCCGGCCTCGTCAAAGAACAGACCCGGGGGAACGTGGTCCAGCGCATAGAGGCGCAGCCCCAGGCCCAGCAGCAGGACAGCCAGCAATGCCCAAACAGGCCAATGTGCGAATACCCATTTGTTCAATTTGCTCATTTGCTCACGCTTTGCGGCCCCATTTGCTAGTGCGTGTCGATAGCCATGAACTGGCGCACGGTATCCGTAAACTCTTTTACGGTCATGGGATAGGGATGGATGCGCCGGCGCAGGGCATAGCCCTTCCACAGCTTGTAGGCCAGCCACGAGACGGGGTTCTTGGGCAGCTTGATGATCTGGCGGATGAGCGGCACCAGCGCCGGCCACTCGACGCCGATGGCGAACCAGTTCTGCAGGTGCTCGATGCGGTGCTTTTCCTGGGGACTGGCAAACTTGAGCACCGATTTCTGCACCGCCGACGGGATGATGTCGTCGAACGAGCCTTCCAGCAGACCCTCGGATTTGGTAAACTCGCCCAGACGCGTGCGCGGGTAGGGCTGGTACAGGTAGGTGGCGGCATAGGCCGGCCGGCACGCCACGTTCAGCTCCAGCGACTCGAGGTCCGTCGCCAGCGAGCCCTTGGGCAGGCCCAGCATGGTGGTGGTGATGAGGGCCAGCCGGTGCTGGTTGAGGATGCCGGCGGCGCGCGTGATCTGTTCCCGGCTCAGGTTGCGGTTCAACACCTCGTTGCGCAGATAATCGTTGCCGCTCTCCACGCCCATGCCCACGGCCTGGCACCCGGCCTGGACCAGCAACTCGGTGATTTCGTCGTTTACCAGGTTGGCCCGGACCTGCGCGTGAAACGGCGCGCCGCCGGCCGCCGGCCACTTGCCGGCGAACTCGCGCAGCCATTCCCGCGAGACGATGAACGTGTCGTCGGTAAAGATGACGAACGAAAAAGGATACTGCGCCTGAAGCTGGGCGTATTCCTCGATGACGTTATCCACGCTGCGCTGGCGGATGCGCTTGCCTTTGCCCTTGTATAGCTCAAAATAGGCGTGATTGAAGCAGTAGGAGCAGTTGAACGGGCAGCCGCGGCCCATGATCATGGGCCGGTTCTTGGCATGGCGGCTGATGGGGTGGATGTCGTACAGCAAGGCCCGGTCCAGGAACGGCAGCGCGTCCAGGTCGGCGATGAGGGGCCGCAGATCGTTCTGGACCACGCGCCCATCGACTTTGAACCACCAGTTGGGGATGGCAGTATGGTCGGCGCTGGCGTCCAGGGCAGTCACCAGGTCCGGCAGGGCGTCCTCCCCCTCGCCCAGGCAGATGCCGTCCACGCCGGTCTCCTCGATCATCTCGGGGAAAAAGGTGGGATGCGGCCCGCCAAAGACGGAAAAAACGCCGGGGACCTCCTCTTTGATTCGGCGGTTGACCTGGAGGTAAAAGTGCTGGGTGCCGGTGAACGCGGTATAGCCCACCACGCGGGGCTGATAGCTCTTGGCGACGGCCACCGGGTTCTCGTCAGCCGCGATGACCAGCTTGACGTCGTGGCCGGCGCGTTTCAGAATGCTGGAAAGCTGCAAGATGCCCAGCGGCTCGAACTCGATCTTTTCGACAATGAACAGGATGCGCAATGTGACTCCCGGGAAATGGAATGGCGAGGGGACCGGCCCCTCGCCAGGATTGTACACCGATTCGCGCTTTCTGTCCAGTCAACCCGACAGCCGACGGCCGACCGCGGACCGCTATATGGGAGCCAGTCACACGGTCGGTGGTCGGTGGTCGGTGGTCTTTTGATGGGGAAGCATGACGCTGACCATAAAGATCAACCACGCGGCCAGGTTCAGCACGCCGGCCGTCACGCCCAGGAGCACCAGTTCCGGCAGCGCCAGATAGGCTGACACGCCCAGGTAGGCGGCCAGTCCCCACAGGCCCAGGTTCGCCAGGACCAGGTGCAGGATGGCCCACGAGCGCCGGGGCCGGTGGTCCGGTGCCTGATATACCAGACCGGCCGCCACCAGCCCGCCGCCGCCTAGCAGGGCCAGGTGCGCGTGGGCCGAGGCCAGGCCGCGCGCAAAGGGCCAGGCCAGCATCAACAGGCCCAGCCCCATTGCCATTACGATATAGAGCGCGCCGAGGCGCACGAACCAACGCGCCACCTATGCGGCCGCCGGCGCCGCTACGGCCTTGTTCAGGTCGCGGATCAGGGCGTCCACGTCCTGGATGCCGTGCGAAACCGCGCCCTGTTCGACTGATTCCCAGTTTGCCACGTGGCAGCCCACGCAGGCCAGCCCGTGCTTGAAAAACACCGGCACCGTCTGCGGATGGCTCTTGACCACCTCGCCGATGGTCATGTCCTTGTTGATGGTTGCTTTCTCTTCGGTCATGTGCACATACCTCGCTTTCTTGATGATGCGCCGGGACTATCCCCGACGCTTGAGGAATTATACCACGTGGGGGTATGCAGGGCTATGATCTGGATCATAACCAGCCGCGCTGGCGTAGCGCGGCCTGCAAGAGCGGCTCGATCTGAGCCTGGATGTGGGCGTTGGCATAGCCGGCCCACGCCACCTCGGCGGCGACCGATAGCGGCGCGCGGAGGGGTTGGCCGGCCGGGTCCGTCACGATGACGCCCAACTCGCGGGCGATCAGTTCGGTACACACGTCATACGGGTGCGCGCAGATGCCCAGGGCCAGTCCGCGTTGGGCCAGCACCGGCGCGATGAGGGGCCGCAAATCGGCCACGAACCGGTCGTGGCCGGCCATCAACTCGTACAACTGGCCGCCGGTGCAGATGTATTGGTCCTCAAAGCAGTGGGCTTTGCCCGGCTGCACCGGCCCCAGCGCGCCCTGCACGATCTCTTCGTCGATGGCAGCCAGCACGTCGCGGGCGTTGGGAAAGAACCGCGAGATCGTGGCAAAGCCGTGGGCGATTGTACGGGCCTGGGAGGGTTGCAGTCGCAGTGGGAGCACCTCCCCGGTCAGGCGGTTGAGCCTTTCGGCGCGTGTGCCCTGGCCCCGCATGGCCCAGGCCGCATCGCACAGGTGTTGCTTGACCAGCGGCACCTCGGTTTGCACGGCCAGTTCGATGTCTGGCAGGCTGGTGGCCGGCCCGCGATTGGGGGCCACGCCGGTGAGTATCCATGCGCTGCGCTTCTGGTACATGAGGCCCCGCGTCCCGTCGATGGGGTCCATGATGACGCGCCAGGCCGCCTCTGACTCGGACGTGCCGGGCGGCAAAACCACCTGTCCCCCGGGCAGTCCCTCGGCAATGAGGACCAGCGGTGCCAGCGGGGCCACCTCCCGCTCGAAAAAGCCCACCAAAAGCTCCTCGCTCACCCGGTCCACGGCATAGATGGTGTCGCTCTCGGCCTCGCTGTCAGAGGTCACGCGGGCCATGTCTTCCATCGCCGTGCGCTCGCAGGCGTCCACCACGGCATCGCGGATCAGCGCGTGGAGGCGGCGGATGGGGGGCAGGAGAGCGGGAATATCTGCATAATTGTAGGGCATGGCGAACTCCAGGGCCGTTGCGTCAAACGTCATCATGACGTTTCACGCCAAGCCCGTCCGCACCAGGGCATAGCCTAGTATCTCGTTGACAAACTCGGCATAGCTCAGGCCGGCGACCCGGGCGGCCCGGGGCAGCCAGTAGGTGGGGTCGATGCCGGCGATGGGGTTCAGCTCCAGCACGTAGAGCTGGTTATCTGACCCCTGGCGCATCTCCATGCGGCACCAGTCGCGGCAGCCCAGCGCGCCAAAGGCCCTGATGGCCGTGTCCTGGATGCGCTGCGCGAGCTCGTCGTCGATGTCGGCCGGGCAGATGGCGTGGTGGTTGGCGGCATGGAGGACGTGTTCCACCTCGGGGTCTGTGCCGCGCTCTTGCAGGATGAGGGGGATCACCGGGGCGTCTGGCTCGAACAGCACGATGCCCCGGGCTTTTTTGAACCGGACCTCGATGATGGGCAGCACCCGGGGGGTGCCATTGCCGCCCAGCACGCCCACCGTGAACTCGCGCCCCACGATGTATTCCTCGACGATGCACGGCTCGCCATAGGTCTGGGTCAGATACGCCACCTGTTCCCGCAGCGCCGCCTCGTCGTCCACCACCGAATGCTCCGACAGGCCCATGCTGGACCCTTCGTGCAGCAGCTTGACGATGAGCGGCCAGCGCAGCCGGCTGTCCAGCGCATCGTGGGGCGACCGGAACACCTGGAACGGGGCCGTGGGAATGCCATAGAGGGTCAATATCTCTTTGGTGCGGGCCTTGTTCAGGCACAGGGCCAGGGTCAAAGGGCCAGAGCCAGTGTACGGCAGGCCCAGCATCTCGCAGATGGCCGGCACGTGCGACTCGCGGCTCTCGCCCCGCAGCCCCTCGGCGATGTTGAACACGATATCGGGCCGGGCCGCCTTGAGCTTTTCGGCGATGCACTCGTCGGCTTCCAGGGGGGTAATCTCGTGCCCGCCAGCCTCGATGGCGGCGACCAGGGCGGCGATGGTCTCCTGGCTGTCGTATTCGGCAAAACGGTCCAGCGGGCCGGTGCGAAACATATAGGACCTGATCAGGTTGTAGGTCAGGGCGACGCGCATGAATATTCCTCCGTCAAATGTTATGGCCGCACGTGTTCCAGAAACCACGTGTACAGCTCGGGATTCTGATAGGCTTGCAGCGCGTCCGTGTGGCCGGTGTTGGGATACACGGTGAGCCGCACGTCGCCGTCGCAGGCGCGCAGCGCGTCGACCAGAGCCTGGACCTCTGGCAGCGGGACCACGCGGTCCTGGTCGCCGTGAAAGGCCCACACCGGCACATCCTTGAGCGCGCAAACGGCAGCAGGGTCGCCGCCGCCGCTGATGGGTGCAATCGCCGCGAACCGGCCGGGGTACAACATGGCCTGGAGCCATGTGCCATAGCCGCCCATGCTGAACCCGGTCAGGTAGACGCGGTCCGGGTCCACGGCATAGGTCGCCAGCACGTCGCCCAGCAACTCGTCTACCGCGCCGGTGACGTTGGACCACAGGATGTCCTCCGCCATTACCTCGGCGGGGCATTGCGGGGACAGGACGATGAACAGGAAATCCGGTTGCTCTTCGGCAATGAGGGGGACGCCATAGGTCCGTAACTCGTCGAGTGGCCGGTCTCGGCTCCCCACGCCGTGGAGATACAGGATCAGCGGCCAGCGTTTGCCCGGGCTGGTGTCATAGCCCCGGGGTAAAAAGAGCAAATAGCCCTGGCGGACCGTCTTGGTCACGCCCTTGGAGGTGACGACCGCGGCCATAAAGGTGTAGCCGCGCTGCTGGCCTCCCGTGTGCAACGGCGTGGCAGTTGGTCCAACCGGCGTGGGCGTGCTCGTGACCGGGGCCAGCGTGGCGACAGCGGTCGGGGCCGGCGTGGCAACAGCGGTCGGCGGCGCTGGCGACGTGTCGCACTGGATCGCCAGCAGCATCAGCACGCCGAGCCCCAGTTGGAGCGGCCTATTACCACGCATCTGCACTCGTTTCACCGCGCGTGCTCCAGGAACCACGTATAGAGCGCCGGGTTGTCGTAGGTTTGCGGCCAGATATAGTGGCCGGCGCCGGGATAGATCGTGAGCTGCACGTCGCCGCCGCAAGCCTGCAGCGCGTCCACGGCGCCCTGCTCTTCTATGAGGGGGACCATACTGTCCAGTTCGCCGTGAAAGGCCCACACCGGCACATGGCAGAGGGCGCGGGCCGTGTCTGGACTGGCGCCGCCGCAAACCGGCGCGATGGCGGCGAACCGGTCCGGGTACAGCGCGGCAATGGACCACGTGCCATAGCCACCCATGCTGAACCCGGTCAGGTAGACGCGATCCGGGTCCACGGCGTATTCGGCCGTGATTTTGGTCAGCAACGCCGCCAGGCCGTCGGCCAGATGCGGCCACCACACGTCATCGCCGCCGCCCTCGGGGTAGCGCGGCGAGACGACGATGAACGGGAAATTGGGCTGCTGTTCCACCAACTTGGGAATGCCTTCGCTCTTGAGCGAGATCAGGGTCGAGCCGCCACGCCCGTCAGAACCGTGGAGAAAGAGGATCAGTGGCCATTTTTTGGCTGGCTGGGTCCAGTATGTTCGGGGCAGAAACAGCAGATACGCAAGGTGAATGGTCCGGGGATTCCCCCGGGCGTCAATGATGCCCGTTTTGATGCTGTACCCGCGCTGCTGGTCGCCCGGCTGGGTTGGCGTGGGCGAGCTCGTGGGCGTTGCCGGCACGGTCGCGCACTGGGACCCCGTCAGCGAGAGCACGACGAGCGCCAGGAGGCAGATGGTTCGTAGCAGGGAGCTGGCGGACACTGGCATTGACCGAACTCGCGCTTTGAGTTAGAATTAGAGTGCCCGTAGCATACACGTTTTGGGCCTTCAGGTCAAGCGCCTTGGACGCAGCAAGGAGGGACATGGACACTATTGCCGATCATCTCAAACTGGACATGGCGCCGGTGGCTGACCCAGATGCCGTGGTACAGGGGCCGGGGGTGCGGTTCACCGTGCTCACGTCGCGGCTGATCCGGCTGGAATACGACCCGTTGGGGCGGTTCGAGGACCGGGCCAGCCAGGCGTTCTGGTATCGCCGGCAGCCGGTGCCCGCTTTTGACGTGCGGCGTCCGGGTGACGCGTTCGGAAACGCCATCGAGATCATCACCGAGCACCTGCACCTACGGTACGAGGCGCGCACGCCCGGGGGCCTGGACGCGCTTGCCATCACCCTGCGCGAGACCGGCGTCACCTGGCGCTACGGCGACCCGGACGAGGCCAACCTGCGCGGCACCACTCGCACGCTGGACCAGGCCGACGGCCCGGTGCCGTTGGGGCCGGGGCTGGTGTCTCGGGCCGGCTGGGCCGTGGTAGATGACTCCCAATCGCTCGTGTTCGACGAGCGGGGCTGGCTGGAACCGCGCGGACCCGGGACCGGGCAGGACCTCTATTTTTTTGGCTATGGGCGCGATTACCGGGCCTGCCTGCGCGATTTCAGCCGTGTGGCCGGGCCGGCGCCCCTGCTCCCGCGCTGGGCGCTGGGCAACTGGTGGAGCCGCTACTGGGCCTATACCCAGGACGAGCTGACGGCGCTGATCCAAGATTTCGCCGCGCACCAGGTACCCCTGTCTGTCTGCATCGTGGACATGGACTGGCACATCACCGACACCGGCAACCAGTCATCCGGCTGGACCGGTTATACCTGGAACCGCGAGTTGTTCCCCGACCCGGCAGCGTTTATCGCCGGGCTGCACGAACGCGGGCTCAAGACGGCTCTCAACCTGCACCCGGCCTCTGGCATCCACCCCCACGAAGCGGCGTATCCGGTCATGGCCGAGCGCCTGGGCCTCGACCCGGCCAGCCAGGAGCCGGTCCCCTTTGCCATTGCCGATCCTCGCTTTACGCGGGCCTATTTCGAGCTGCTTCACCATCCGCTGGAGGCGCAGGGCGTGGATTTCTGGTGGCTCGACTGGCAGCAGGGCACCCGGAGCGCCCTCACCGGCCTGGACCCGCTGTGGTGGCTGAATCACCTGCACTTTTACGACCTGGCTCGCAACGGAGACCGGCGCCCCTTTATCTTTTCGCGCTGGGGTGGCCTGGGCAACCATCGCTATCCCATCGGCTTTTCCGGCGATACGCTGGTCACCTGGCGCTCGCTGGCGTTTCAGCCGTATTTCACCGCCACTGCCGCCAACGTGGGTTATGGCTGGTGGAGTCACGATATTGGCGGGCACATGCGCGGCCTGGAAGACGCCGAACTGTACACGCGCTGGGTGCAGTTTGGCGTCTGGAGTCCCATCCTGCGCCTGCACAGCACCAAGAACCCGTACCAGGAGCGCCGGCCCTGGGGCTGGGACGCCGAAACCCTGCGCGTGGCCCGCGACGCCATGCAGCTTCGCCACGCCCTGATCCCATACCTGTATACCATGTCCTGGCGCAACGCGCAGGAATCCATCCCCCTCGTCGTGCCCATGTACCACGAGCACCCGCACGACGAGGCGGCGTACTGCTGCCCCAACCAATACTATTTCGGCAGCGAACTGGTCGCCGCGCCGTTCACGGCGCCGCGTGACCCGCACACCGGCTTGAGCCGACAGGTGGTCTGGCTCCCTGAGGGCGACTGGTTTGGCTTTTTTGCCGGTGAGTATTATCCTGGCGACGCCTGGCACGCCTGCTATGGCGGGCTGGACGAGATGCCCGTGTTCGCCCGGGCCGGTGCCATCGTGCCCCTGGCCCTGGGGGGCGACGAGGTCCAGAACCCGGCCCGGTTGACGGTCCACGTCTTTCCCGGCGCCGACAACGTCTTTACGCTGTACGAGGATGACGGCGAGACGCTGGCCTATCAACAGGGTGCGGCCGCCCGCACGACGTTGGCACAAGAGTGGACCGGGGACCGGCTCCGCTTGACCCTTGCCCCGGTTGCTGGCGACCGGACTATAGTCCCGGGGCATCGCACCTACACTCTGGTGTTCCGAGGCATCGTTCAGCCCGACGCGGTGGCGGTCCAGGTCAACGGCGTGGCCATCGACCCGGCCGTGGCCTATGACCCGGCGACGGCGTCGCTCACCGTGCCTGACATTGCCTTGCGCGCCGACGAGGAATTGACGGTGAGCCTGTCCACCGCCGCCGACACGTTGATGGACCGGCGCGACCGGCGGCTGGAGACGGGTCGCAAGCTGCTGCGTGCCTTCAAGCTAGAGCCCAATACCCGGGCCAGCCTGAGCGAGCGCCTGCCGGCCATCATCGAGGATGTGGGACAGTTGGCCGATTTTTGGGTATATCTGCACCTGGCGCAGGTCAGGGCGCTGGTGGAGGTATTGGTGGGGGCCGGCGTGGCCCGGTTTGACCAGGCCGGCGGCCGCGATCGCAGTCGCGACGGCGGCCGCGACATGGTCGTGCTGTGGAACAACTGGCAGCACGCCGCGATGCGCTATGTGCTGTCGGCGGCTGGGCCGTGGAACCGGGTCTTTCACTCGGAGCAGGGGACCGTGCCCCGGTTTATGGCGCTGGATGTGGGCGAGCAGTTTGCCGGCCAGCCGTGGAAGCTGGGCGTGGACCACGCCGGGCTGGCGACGATCACGCTGGGGCCGGAAAGCGGCGCGTAGGACACAACACGCAATCCAAAGGAGGAGCTTGTGCCAAGCATACAGGTGAACGACGAGCGTTTGTTTTACGTGCATCGCGGGCCGGCCGCGCTGGCGCCGGCTGAGATGCCCGCAGTGCTCTTTTCGCACGGGGCCGGGGGTACGCATCGCCACTGGCTGCCCGAGGTGGTGGCGGCCGGTGCCCTGACCCGGGCCTATGCCCTGGACCTGCCCGGCCACGGCCGGTCAACAGGCACCGGGCGTGATACCATCTCCGGCTATGTGGAGGTGGTCCGGGGCCTGCTGGACGCGCTGGGGCTGGACCGGGCCGTTGTTGGTGGGCACAGCATGGGCGGGGCTATCGCGCAAACTCTTGCCCTCACGTACCCCGACCGCTGCGCCGGGCTGATACTCACCGGCACCGGGGCGCGCCTGCGGGTGCTCCCGGCCATCATGGAGGGCGTGCTGACGGATTTCAGCGCCACCGTGGACGTCATCGGGCAATATGCCTATGGGCCGGATGCTCCGACGGACCTGCTGCGTCTGGGGCGCGAGGAGATGCTCCAGAACGATCCGCAGGTCTATCACGATGATTTTCTGGCGTGCGACCGGTTTGACATCATGGACCGCTTGGGCGAGATTCGGGTTCCCACGCTCATCTTGTGCGGCACGGCCGACCGGCTGACCCCGCCCAAGTATTCGCATTACCTGCACGAGCACATCGCCGGCTCGACGCTCACGCTCATCGAGGGCGCCGGGCACATGGTCATGCTGGAGCAGCCGGCGCAAATGAACGAGGCCATTGCCCGGTTCTTGACCGGACTCTAGTGGTGGTCAACCCCATTGCGTCAATCCCACAGGTGGGGTATAATCGGCCTGTCAGGGGCGGATAGCTCAGCTGGATAGAGCGCCTCGCTTACACCGAGGAGGTCACGGGTTCGAATCCTGTTCCGCCCACCATTGGCTAGTCGTGATTTTGTGTTTGTGACTTGACCCATAAACTTGCCGCAGCGAGCAAACTCTGCCTCGCCGCGGCTATTTTTATCCCTTGCCCAACACTTTTCTCATGGGCTGTACCTGTAGCCCGTGCCCCTCAAAACTCCACCCCGTTCGCACACCGGTCGATCTCTTGTACCCCATAGCCAGGTAGAATGGGACCGCATACAGCGTGGCTGCAACCCGGATGACTGTTGCTCCTTGCTGAAGGTATTCCAGCTCGAATTGCTCAACCAGTCCGCGCCCAATCCCCTGGCGGTGATGGTCTCCTCTGACAAACAGGCTGCCCAACCGGTCCTTTCTGCCTCTCAACACACCCACAATCTCGCCATCATCCTCAGCCACCAGCACCAGTGCTGACCGGATCACCTGGGCAATCGCTTCTTGATGAGGCTTTTCCGGTGAGCCGGCATGTCGAAAGGGACCCAGGAACAGCCCCAGTTCTTGGGGTGAGACAAAGCCAAGATTGAACTCGCTGTACGTGTCTGCGATGAGCTTGCCCACGCTTGTTGCGTCGCTCTCTTGATAGTGTCGAATTATCGCCATTCTTCCTCCCTAACCTGGATAAACCAGAGCCAACCACGTTGATGCTGGAGGAGATTCTTGCTTGCTGTACAAGAATTCCACTGGTTAGACCCTAACCTGGATAAACCAGAAAACTAACCGCCGAGATCGCAGAGAACGCCAAGCAGATTATGAATAACCTCTGCGCCTTCTGCGTGCTCTGCGGTGACGTACTCGAGATGGGACAACACCGTAGCCATGCCTGGTCGCCTGCGCAATTGGCCGGCCGGGGCTGTCCGAATCCGAGCTATTATAGCACACGCAAATGATTCTTGATACTGTGGCTGGTCGGGTGGGTTGAACCGCACCTGTCGCGTGCAGTTCTCAGCGATCATTGACTTTCGCGCCCGGTTCTTTTATACTGGAATGGGAATTGGCAGACGTCCCCCCTGCCCTGTGATTCGCAGTGCCAGATCGGTAAAAGTGGGGTGCCAGATGAAGCCTGCACACCAGACCACAGAGCAACTCACACGCGAGTTGACAGCCCTGCGCCAGCGGGTGGCCGAGTTGGAGGCCGGGGAAGCAGAATGCCGGTCGCCAGACCGGGAATTGCATCGCGTCAGCCAGGAAAGCATCTTTCAGGCCATCGGCCACGCAACCCTCATTCTCAGCCCAGACCAAACCGTGTTGGCGGCCAATCGCGCCGCTGTCCAGGCGACCGGCCTGACGGAAGCCGAGTTGCGAGGCCAGAAATGCTACGACATCTTTCACCGTACCGATCACCCACCGGCCGAGTGTCCCCTGAACCAGATGCAGTACACGGCGTACATGGTGGCCGGCGAGATGGAGGTCGGGGCGCTTGACGGATGGTTCCTGGTTTCCTGCACACCGGTACTCGACGAGTCGGGCGAACTCGAAAAGATCATTCACATTGCCACAGATATCACCGAGCGCAAGCAAGCCGAGGATCAACTGCGGCAGCGCAATCGTGAACTAGAAGCCCTCAATTGCCTGGTCCAGCGAGTCAGTGCCAGCCTCCTGGTCGAGCAGGTGGTGGCCGTGGCCCTGGAAGAGATCGTGGCTGCCACCCAATCTGACCTGGCATTGCTTTTTTTGCGAGAGGGCGACCGGTTATTCTTGCTAGGCACTAGGCCGCCAGACACCCCGTATCGCCATCCTGATACGCCGGTTCATCTGGTGGGCGAGTGCCTGTGTGGGCTGGCCGTCAGCGGGGGCGAGCCGTTATACTCTAATGACATCTATGTGGATCCCCGTTGCACCTGGGACGAGTGCAAAAAGGCCGGGGTGCGTTCCTTTGCGGCCTTGCCCTTGCGCAGTGGAGATGCTGTTATTGGCGTGCTGGGTCTGGCTGCTCACCAGACGAGCCATTTTGAGGGTCGGACCGCTTTTCTGGAGACCCTGGCTGGCGGCGTGGTCGTCGGGCTGCAAAGCGCGCAGCTATACCAGGCCGTTCAGCGCCACTGGAAGGAATTGTCCACCCTCTACGAAACCAGCCAAGCCCTTTCGCAGAGCCTTGATCCGGGGCTCATCGGGCAGCGGCTGATAGAGGTCATGGAGCAATTCCTGAACTATGAGCACGGCGCAGTGCTGACAGTGGACGAGGAAACGCAGGAATTGGTGCCGCTGGCCCTGAGCGATCAACAGCGAGGGCCGGATTTTGTGGCGCAGGACCGGGATTACGTGCGCAGCCAGGGGTTGCGCGTGGGCGAGGGCATCGTGGGTTGGGTGGTCCAGCATGGGCAGCCGGTGCGGCTGGGCGACGTGCGTCAGGATGCGCGCTATTTTGCGTTGCGTGAGGACATTCGTTCGGAACTGTGCGTGCCTTTGAGCGTGGGACACAAGGTGATTGGGGCCTTGGATGTCGAGTCCGGGCGCATGGACGCCTACGACGAGAATGATGAACGCTTGTTGACCGCTCTGGCCGGGTCGGCCGCGGTCGCCATCGAAAACGCGCGCCTGTATGCCCAGCTCAGGGAACATGCCGCCACGTTGGAGCAGCGCGTGGCCGAGCGCACGGCGGAACTGGCCGATATCAACACGGAACTGGATGCCTTTGCCTATTCCGTCTCTCACGATCTGCGCGCCCCCCTGCGAGCCATGCAGGGTTTTGCCAAGGCTCTCTTAGAGGACTATGCCGCCGACCTCGACCCGACCGGCCAGGACTATGCTCAACGCATCGTCACGGCGTCCCAGCGCCTGGACACGCTGATCCAGGACCTGCTGGCTTACAGCCGCCTCACCCGCGCCGAACTGTCTCTCCAGCCGACGAGCCTGGACCTGGTTGTAATCGAGAGCCTGGCCCAACTGACTGCCGCGATCCGGGAGCAGGACGCCCAGGTGAGCATAGACGGACCGCTGCCCCTGGTGCTGGCCCAGCACACCACGCTGGTCCGGGTGGTGGTCAACCTGCTCGCCAACGCCATCAAGTTCGCGGCTCCTGGCGTGCAGCCCCAGGTGCGCGTCTGGGCCGAGGTGCGAGAGGGCATGGTGCGTCTGTGGGTGCAAGACAACGGCGTTGGCATCGCGCCGGCGCACCAGGAGCGCATCTTTCGCATCTTTGAGCGGCTGTACGGGATGGAAGAATACCCCGGCACCGGCGTGGGCCTGGCCATCGTGCGCAAGGGCGTGGAGCGCATGGGCGGGCGCGTTGGCGTGACATCCGCCCCGGGCCAAGGGAGCCGGTTCTGGGTAGAGTTGCCGGGCGCGTAAAACATAGACAGGAGAATCTACCATGAACACCATCACTCACCACACCATCCTGCTGGTGGAAGACGACCCCAACGACGTGCTGCTGGTTCAGCGTGCCTTTCGCAAGGCCAACCTGATCAATCCCATCCAGGTGGTGGGCGATGGGGAGGCGGCGGTGGCCTATCTGGCCGGCCAGGGGCCGTATGCCGATCGGCAACGCCACCCCCTGCCGGTGCTGATGCTGCTGGACCTCAAGCTGCCGCGCCTGTCGGGGCATGAGGTGCGGGAATGGCTGCGTCAACAGCCCGGCCTCAAGCGCTTGCCGGTAGTGGTGCTGTCGTCGTCCCAGGAGCGCGCCGACGTGAACCGGGCCTACGACCTGGGCGCCAATTCCTATCTGGTCAAGCCCGTGGCCCTGGAGACCCTCATCGACATGGTCAAGACGCTCAACCTGTATTGGATGATCCTCAGCGAAAAGCCAGAGGTGGCGAGCGATCCATAAGCACCACGTTTGATGGCCGGAGGTGCAATACCATGCCCATCCCCAACCCGTTACGCATCCTGCTCATCGATGATAACTCCGACGACCGGGCACTGGCGCTCCGCGAGTTGCGCCGCGAGTTCCCGGGCCTTCAGGCCGTCGAGATCACGGCATCGGAAGGCCTGGCCCAGGCGTTGACAGCTGGCGGCTTTGACCTGACCATCACCGACTATCAACTACACTGGACGGACGGCCTGGTGATCCTGAGCGCGCTCAAGTCTCGCTATCCCGACCGGCCGGTCGTCATGTTCACCGGCACCGGCAACGAAGAAGTGGCGGTGGCGGCGATGAAGGCCGGCCTGGACGACTATGTGATCAAGTCGCCCCAACACCTGCATCGCCTACCGCAGGCCGTTCGCACTGCGTTGGAGCGGCAGCGCCTGCATCAGGAGCGCGAGCGCGTGGTCGCTGCCTTGCGTGAGAGCGAGGAACGATACCGGATGCTGTTTGAAACGACGCCGGTGATTATCTATGCCCTTTCCACAGAGGGCAGATTCATCGCCCTGAATCAGGCATTCGAACAGCTAACTGGCTGGTCGCGCGATGAATGGTTGGGGCGTTCGTTCGTGGAGATGCTCCATCCCGACGATGTGGCCTTTGCAGCACAGCAGTTTCAGCAGGTCTTACAGGGAGCGGGAGAAAGCAACTATTCAGAGATGCGCGTCCTTTCCCGGGCCGGCGTGATCCTGAACATTGAGATCATTGGCGTCCAGCAGATCGTGAATGGACAGGTGAGCAATATTTCTGGTTTTGCGCACGACATCACCGCGCGCAAACGGGCGGAGGAGGCGCTCGGCCAGGCCGAGCAGCGTTACCGCAGCCTGTTCGAAGAAGCGCCGGTGATGTACGTCGTCACCCGCAATCAAGACGGGGTGCCCATCATAGCCGATTGCAACCAGTTGTTCCTGGACACCCTGGGCTATGTGCGCGAGGACGTGCTGGGACACTCGTTGGCCGACTTTTACGCGCCGGCCTCACGCAAGCTGTTGCTGGAAGGTGGCTACCAGCGGGCGTTGGCCGGCCGCTTTAGCGTCCAGGAGCGGAACCTGTTGGCCAGCGATGGCAGCATTGTGCCCACACTGACGCACGCCGTGCCCGAAGTGGGGTCTGAAGACGTCGCCATCGGCACTCGGGCTGCCTTTGTGAACATTGCCGCGCGCAAGCGAGCAGAGCAAGCGCTAGAAAAGGCCGCCGCTGAATGGCAAACGACCTTTGACGCGACAACAGACGGCATCTATGTGTTGGATGCCGACCAAAAGATACTCAGGGTCAACCGTGCCTGGACCCAAATGCTACACATTGACGCCGCTGAAGCGGTGGGGCAGTACTGTTGGCAGGTCGTACATGGCACCCACGGACCGATTCCAGATTGCCCCCTGATCCGGATGCAACGATCCCGGCAGCGAGAAAGGCTCGAGTATATCGTCGGCGAACGCTGGCTAGAGTTTGTCGTCGATCCGATATTTGATGCCGACAGGACCATCGTCGGTGCCGTGCACATCATCCGCGACATCACCACGCGCAAGCGAGCAGAGCAGTCGCTGGAGCGGCGCGCGGCCCAGATGGCTTTGCTCAACACCATCGGCAGCCAGATTGCGGCCGTGCTCGACCTGGATCGCCTGCTGGATCAGGCCGCTCACCTGGTGCAAACCAGTTTCGGCTACCACCACGTGGGCATCTTTGTCATGGACAGCGACCGGGACGAGCTGGTCATGCAGGCCCGGGCCGGTCAGTTCGCTGACCTTTTTCCGCCTGACCACCGCGTCAAGCCCGAGCAGGGTCTGGTGGGCTGGGCCGGTAGTCACGGCGAAACCGTGCTGGCCAATGACGTGAGCCAGGAACCACGATACGTCAATTTCTATCCCGACCGCATCCCCACCGGCGCCGAGTTGAGCGTGCCACTGCGGGTCGAGGCCGAGATCGTGGGCGTGCTCGATGTGCAAAGCCCAGAACGCGACGCCTTTGACCAGGATGATGTGCAAGTGATGGAGACCCTGGCTGCCCAGCTCGCCGCGGCCATCCGCAACGCTCACCTGTATCAGACAGTCCAGCGCGAGTTGGCCGAGCGGGTCCTGGCCGAGGCGGAACGGGCCAAGCTCCAGGCCCAGCTCCTGCAAGCGCAAAAGATGGAGGCGGTGGGTATCCTGGCTGGCGGCGTGGCCCACGATTTCAACAACCTGCTCACCGTGATCCAGGGACATGTGGACCTGGCCTTGCTCAAGCTGGACGAGGCCGAGCCCCTGTACCGGGACCTGCGCCAGGTCCGCCAGGCCGCCACCCGCGCGGCCAGCCTGGTCCGCCAGTTGCTCCTGTTCAGCCGCCGCCAACCGATGGAGTTTGTTCCGCTGAACGTCAACCAGACGGTGGACGAATTGCTCAAGATGCTGCGCCGTCTCATTGGCGAAGACATTGTCATCCGCACGGAATTGGCCCCGGACCTCTGGACCGTTCAGGGGGATGCCGGGAACGTCGAGCAGGTCATCGTGAACCTGTCGACGAACGCCCGGGATGCTATGCCCACCGGGGGAACGTTCACCATCCAGACCAGCAACGTGACGATGGATGCCGACCAGGTCCGACTTGTTCCTGATGCGCAACTCGGCCGTTTTGTCTGCCTGGCGGTCTCGGATACGGGGACTGGCATCAGCCCCGATATACGGGCGCACCTTTTTGAGCCGTTCTTTACCACCAAGGAGATGGGCCACGGCACTGGACTGGGCCTGGCGGTAGTTTACGGCATCGTCAAGCAGCATAGCGGGTGGATCAACGTGTATAGCGAACCGAGACAAGGGACCACCTTTCGGATCTACTTGCCGGTCTCGGCCGCGCAGCCGGTCTTGCCAGCACGGGCCGAGATCCCGCTGGCGGCGTTGCAAGGGCACGGGGAGCGCATCCTGTTGGTGGAAGATGAAGCCGGCGTGCGCGAGTTTGCCGCCGCAACGCTGCGGGCCAACGGCTACGAGGTCGTGGCGGTCGCCGACTTGATGCATGCGTTGGGCACTTTTACTGTCGAGCAAGGGCGCTTTCACCTGGTCTTTACCGACGTGGTGCTGCCGGACGGCACCGGGCCGCAACTGGTGGAGCAACTCCAGGCCCGGCAGCCGGGGCTGCGTGTGCTGCTGAGCAGTGGCTATGCGGACTGCAAGGCGCAGGGGTCGCTGATTCAGGAGCGAGGTTGGCCCTACCTGTCCAAGCCGTATAGCCTGCTGGACCTGCTGCGGGCAGTCCGAGAGGCGCTGTGGCCCGGCGAATAGGGTCGGTGGCCGGCCTGAGAATCTGCCCTATTGTTTGGGCATGGCCTTGAGGGCCTCGTAGGCCGGGCGGGTGGTGCCATTGGGTTGGTGATGGCACCCACCTGTGGTTGTTCATCCTGGGGCGTCCACCAGTGCGGCGCGAACTAGATCACGCACATGGCGCCGATCCCGGGCTGCCAGTGGGTCTTGGCCCACTGGTACGCGCGCACGATGTAATCGGCCTTTTCCTGCTCCTCGACCCGGAACCATGAATGGTTCCGACCACAATTCTCACGACGGCATCGTCCTGACCGCCCGGCTGGTGCTGGATCCGGCTTTATGCGTGGACGGTTCCTGATCTTGTGCCGGTCCTGGCATCCGTCAATAGTCCTGGGCGTACACCCTAACAGGACATTGTCAACGTAATCACCACTCCCCCATCCTTGACAGATCTTCCCAGAAGTGATATAATCTCTATAGAGAATGATTCTCCTTAGTTTGGAAAGAGAAGGTAGCTGAACTATGGTCGATCCACAAGCCAGATTCGAGGCATTAGTAGACCGGCTCCGGGGGCAGGAGTACCGGTTGACACCGCAGCGCATCGCCCTGCTGCGCCTTCTGGTCGCCAGCGACGGGCATCCCAGCGCCTCCCACCTGTACGACCAGCTCCAGGACCAATTCCCAACCACCAGCCCGGGGACCATATACAAGACGCTGAACCTGCTCAAGGACCTGGATGAGGTGTTGGAACTGGGCTTTAGCGACGACGACAACCGCTACGACGGTAACAAACCCTATCCTCACCCACACCTCATCTGTGTCCGCTGCCGGAAGATCATGGACCCCGAGGTGAGCATGGCCCAGGACCTGGTGCAGCAGGTGGCCCAGCAGTCGGGCTACCAAATCATCGGCCACCGGCTCGATTTCTACGGCGTTTGCCCCGATTGCCGGGAGAGTGAATAGGCCAGCGGCTATGCCCTCTTTTTTGGGCACTTTATGGAGACTGAATCCTTATCGATAGGTAATCACACATAACCGAAAGGAGACAACATCATGAGTAACGAAAACAAGAGCCCAGCAATGGGCGAAGCGATCCCCCACACAGCCAGCGGGGGCACGTCGGTCCGGGACTGGTGGCCGAAGCAGTTGAATCTGCACATCCTGCACCAGCATTCCTCGCTGTCTAATCCGATGGGCGAAGAGTTTGACTATGCGGAGGAATTCAAGAAACTCGACCTGGAGGCCGTCAAGCAGGATCTCTATGCGCTGATGACCAACTCGCAGGACTGGTGGCCGGCCGATTACGGCCATTATGGGGGGCTTTTGATCCGGATGGCGTGGCACAGTGCCGGCACCTATCGCATGGGCGACGGCCGCGGCGGTGCAGGACACGGCAACCAGCGCTTTGCGCCCCTCAACAGTTGGCCGGACAACATCAACCTCGACAAGGCGCGCCGGCTGCTCTGGCCGATCAAGCAGAAATACGGCCGCCAGATCTCCTGGGCTGACCTGATGATCCTCGCCGGCAACTGCGCGCTAGAGTCGATGGGCTTCAAGACCTTTGGTTTCGGCGGCGGGCGCCAAGACATCTGGGAGCCGGAAGAGGACATTTACTGGGGCAGCGAGAGCGAGTGGCTGGGCGACAAGCGCTACGCCGGCGATCGGGAACTAGAGAACCCCCTCGCCGCCGTGCAGATGGGCCTGATCTATGTGAACCCGGAAGGCCCGAACGGCAACCCGGATCCGGTCGCCTCCGGCCGTGATGTTCGGGAGACCTTTGCCCGCATGGCCATGAACGACGAGGAAACCGTCGCGCTCGTCGCCGGCGGGCATACCTTCGGCAAGGCTCATGGCGCGGGCGATCCGGCGCTTGTTGGTCCCGAGCCCGAGGCTGCCCCCATCGAACAGCAGGGTCTCGGCTGGAAAAGCCGCTTTGGCAGTGGCAAAGGCGGCGATACCATCGGCGGCGGCCCCGAGGGCGCCTGGAAGCCGAACCCGATCAAATGGGACATGGGCTATCTGAAGGTGCTGTTCAAATACGAGTGGGAATTGGTCAAGAGCCCGGCTGGCGCGTATCAGTGGCTGGCCAAGGACGTGGACCCAGAGGACATGGTGGTGGACGCGCACGACCCGTCAAAGAAGCATCGGCCGATGATGACCACGGCGGACCTCTCCCTGCGCTTTGACCCGATCTATGAGCCCATCGCGCGGCGCTATCTGGAGAACCCCGAGGAATTCGCGGATGCCTTTGCCCGGGCGTGGTTCAAGTTGACCCACCGCGATATGGGGCCGCGCACACGCTATCTCGGCCCAGAGGTTCCTGAGGAAGAGCTTATCTGGCAAGACCCTGTGCCTGCAGTCGATCACGAGCTGATCGACGAGCAGGATATCGTAGCCCTCAAGGGCCAGATCCTGGCCTCGGGCCTGTCGATCCCGGAGCTGGTCTCGACCGCCTGGGCGTCGGCATCCACGTTCCGTGGCTCCGACAAGCGCGGTGGGGCAAACGGGGCGCGCATCCGTCTCGCCCCGCAGAAGGATTGGGAGGCCAACCAGCCGGAGCAACTGGCCAAGGTGCTCGAAACACTCGAGGGTATCCAGAAGGCGTTCAACAGCGCCCAGTCCGGCGGCAAAAAGGTTTCCCTCGCCGACTTGATTGTCCTGGGTGGATGCGCCGGCGTCGAGCAAGCGGCCAGGAAGGCCGGTCATGACGTGACCGTGCCCTTTGCGCCGGGACGCACGGATGCGTCGCAGGAGCAAACCGATGTCAAGTCATTCGCCGTACTCGAACCGGCTGCCGACGGGTTCCGTAACTATCTCAAGACCAAATACGCCGTGTCAGCAGAGGAACTGCTGATTGATCGGGCGCAACTGCTGACACTGACCGCTCCCGAGATGACGGTTCTCATTGGCGGGTTGCGCGTCTTGAATGCCAACTATGGCCAGTCTCAGCGCGGCGTCTTTACCAAGCGGCCAGAGACGCTCACCAACGACTTTTTTGTGAATCTGCTCGATATGAGCACGACGTGGAAGGCAACCTCGGAAGACAAAGACGTGTTCGAGGGGCGTGATCGCGCAACGGGCGAACGTAAGTGGACCGGCACTCGTATCGACCTCATCTTTGGTTCGAATGCCCAACTCCGGGCCTTGGCGGAAGTCTATGGAAGTGATGACTCGCAGGCCAAGTTCGTGCGCGACTTTGTAGCAGCGTGGAACAAGGTCATGAACCTTGACCGTTTCGACCTCGCCTGATCGTAGCAAGAACGTCTTCGAGGACTGTCGAAACGTCAGTCAGTCAACAAAAGGTTCAGCGGACGGCGCTTGGTGTGCCGCCGCTGAACCTTATTTTTAGGTGGTACCCGTTGATTTTGATCTGGCACCCACTGCCTCTACTTGGGCATGGCCTTGAGGGCCTCGTAGGCCGGGCGAGTGGTGCCGTCCGGGTTGGTGATGGC
Source organism: Chloroflexota bacterium (assembly GCA_018823415.1). Taxonomy (GTDB): domain Bacteria; phylum Chloroflexota; class JAHJIN01; order JAHJIN01; family JAHJIN01; genus JAHJIN01. Next base: position 66,294 of record JAHJIN010000234.1, read on the forward strand.
CCACCAGTATTGCTCGTCCTGGGGCGTCCACCAGTGCGGCGCGACATAGATCACGCACATGGCGCCGATCCAGGGCTGCCAGTGGGTCTTGGCCCACTGGTACGCCCGCACGATGTAATCGGCCTTTTCTTGCTCCTCGACCCGGAACCACGAATAGTTGGGGTTTATCTCGTCGCTGGTCCAGCCGAATTCCAGGATCATGATCTGTTTGTTGCCGTCGCTGTTCTCCACCATCACGCGGCGCAGATCCTCCACGTGGCGAAAGCAGTAGACCCGGCCAGTCCCCTGTTCGCCATTGTTATAGGCGGGATTGTTCGCCACCTCGTCGGGGCTCATCTCCGGTGGGGCCTTGAAGCCAGCGCCGTGCACCCCCAGCACGTCGAAATACGGCCGGGCCCCGGCCGCGTACATCTGCCGCAGGTATTCCACGTCCGGCGTGGCAATGTCGCCCGAGGCGGTGGTGGGCGATAGCCCGGCGCTGACGACGATGACGTTGGGATCGGCGCGCTTGGCGGCCTCGTAGCCGGCTTGCAACAGCGCCACATAGCCGGCCGCATTGGGCCGCTGGTCGCCCCAGGCCCGGGCCAGGTTCGGCTCGTTCCAGATCTCGACGGCGTGCACACGGCCGTGCGGCGAGCCCACGGCATAGCGCGCCACGAACGCCTCCACGAACCGGGCATAGGCGGCCTCTTTGCGCGGCGGCCCGTCGGTGTCCAGGTTGGTGCTCTGGTCGCGCGCCCAGCGGGGCGTGGCGTCCAGGCGGGCGATGATCTTGAGCCCGCGCTGGTTACACAACCGCACGATGCGGTCGGACTCTTCCCACACGAACACGCCCCTTTCCGGCTCGATATAGTTCCACTGGAACAATTGCTTGACCCAGGTCAGCCCGGCGCCCTGGGCATAGTTGGCGTCGCGCTCGCGTTCGGCGTTGGCCCACAGCAGCACGTGGACGCCGTATTCCGGGCTGCTCATGCGAAATGCGCCCGGTGTGGGCGTGGGGACCAGCGAGCGCGCCGTGGCTGTGGGTTGGGCCGGCTGCGTTGGCGCCGAGGTGGCGGCCGGGCCGGTGGTGGCCGGCGGCGCGGTGGCAGCAGCGGGCGACGGGGCCGGCGTGTCTGTCGGCGGCACCGGCGTGATGATGACGATGGTGGGGGCGTCGGTGGGCTCTGGGCCGGTGGTGGGCGCCTGGGCCACCGGCGTCACCGACTGGGCACCAAAATAGCACAGCACCAGCCCCTCGGCGGCGACAAACAGGACCAGGCCCACTGCCAGGCCCCATAACGCGGTTTTGTTGCGCAACAAGCGGTCGATCATGGGTCTCTCCCGGGGTATTAGTCTGCGGTGGTCTCCCCGTAGAGTGTTGCTGAGTATTTTACCGCCGAGAACGCAGGGTTTTCCTTCTATTTCTCAGCGGTCTCCGCGTGCTCTGCGGTTGAAAGGTGGTCGTTTTCCTTCAACAACACTCAAGAGGGAG
>JAHJIN010000235.1 GCA_018823415.1 Chloroflexota bacterium
CCAAGTATTTGAGGAGCACTCGCCATGCACCACTTCACCGCGCACATCCTGCACTTTCACTGCCAGGTGCAGACGCCCATCGTCCTGAACGAGCACCAGGGCTCGGCCGTGCGGGGCGCGCTCTTTCACGCCCTACGTCGCCAGTTTTGCTTTAACAAGGAAGCCCATTCCTGCGGCGAGTGCCCTCTGAGTGCTACCTGTCCGATCTGTTTTCTCATGGCGACCCGCGACCAGGCAGGATGGCGCGGGGTGGAAGTGCCCCGGCCCTACGTGGTGTCCGTGGGGGACGACGCTGCCTCTGCGACCGACTCGTCATCAAGCGTGAACTACGAACCCGGCCAGCCCTTCGATTTCTCGCTGACCCTCTTTGCCCAGGCCCTCAATCTGTTCCCCTATGTGATCCTGGCTGTGCGTCACCTGGAGGAGGGCGGGCTGGGGCTGCGAGTGAACAACGGTCGCCGGGGCACGTTCCGGGTGCAGAGCATCGAAGCCCATAATCCCCTCACTGGCGAACGCCAGGCTGTGCTAGGGGCTGACGGCCAACCGGTGGCTGGCTTGGCCGCCGGGAACCAGATTAAGGTGCCGGATGTGCCGGTGACGCACGAGCAGGTGCTCCAGGTGGCCAGCAAGCTGCTGCACCAGGAACCTCTCACTATCGAGTTTCTCACGCCCACGAGCCTCACGGACCAGAAGCACGCCCTGCGCCAGCCGGCTTTTCGGCCCCTGTTTCAACGTCTGCTCGAACGCCTCAGCGCCCTGGCCCGGACCTTTACTGACTCGCCCCTGGAGCTGGAGTTTCGCGCATTGGTGGACCAGGCCGAGGCCGTGGGGACGCTGTCCGACGAGACGCGTTGGGTGGAGTTGGAGAGCTATTCCACCCGCAAGGGCGGCCGCACGCCCACCAGCGGCTTTGTAGGCCGGGCCACGTTCCAGGCCGCCGACTGGGCGCCCTTTGCGCCCTGGCTGGTGTGGGGCCAGTTCACCCACGTGGGCAAGAACACTGTCAAGGGCAACGGGCAGTACCGGATTGAGGGATGAAGGATCGGATCGGGAGGGAACCATGACCGGTGCTCAGCCGCCACGCGAAGCACCTCGACATCTCATCGTGGATCAGCATGGGGCCTTTATCGGCAAGCACAGCCAGCGCCTGCGCGTCAAGGTGCAAAAAGAGACCGTGGCCGAGGTGCCCTTGATCCACATAGACCACGTGCTGGTGGCCGCCCGAGGCGTTTCTATTTCCAGCGATGCCGTGCAGCTCTGCACCGAGGCCGGTGTGCCCATCACCTTTGTGGCCTGGAACGGCCGGCCGTACGCCCGGCTCGTCTCCGCCGGGCTGGTGGGCACCGTGCAGACCCGTCGTCAGCAGATCCTGGCTTATGAAGACCAACGGGGCCTGCACCTGGCCCGCGCCTTTGTCCAGGGCAAGCTGGGCAACCAGGCCAACCTGCTCAAGCGCATGGCCAAGTACCGCAAGGGCACCGACCCGCCGCTCTATCGCCAGGTACGCGAGGCCGCCGCTGCCATTGAAGCCCTGGCCGGCCAGGTGGACCAGGTGACCGGCGCAATCGTGGACGAGGCCCGGCCCACGCTGTTAAATCTGGAAGGCCGGGGCGCCAGCCTCTACTGGAGCGCCGTCAAGGCCCTGCTGCCGGCCGATCTCGACTGGCCCGGCCGCGAGGGCCGTGGCGCCGACGACCTGGTGAACTCGCTGCTCAACTATGGCTATGGCATCCTCTACACCCAGGTGGAGCACGCCGTGCTGCTGGCCGGGCTGGACCCCTATGCCGGCTTTGTACACGTGGACCGGCCTGGCAAACCGAGCCTGGTGCTGGACCTGATCGAAGAGTTCCGCCAGCCGGTGGTAGACCGTGCGGTCCTGGCGCTGCTGAACCAGCGCGTGGCCCTGGCGATAGACGACGAGGGACGCCTGGACGAAGCCACTCGCCGGACTCTGGCCGAGCGCACGCTGGCCCGGCTCTACCAGGACCGTGAGACCTACGAGGGGAAAAAGCACCTTCTGCGCACCATTCTGCAATGCCAGGCGCGGCACGTCGCCACCTACGTGCGCAGCGAGGGCAGCTATAAGCCTTTTATCGCAAGCTGGTAGGTTTGGTAACTGGTGGCTTGGTATGTTGGTAGATTGGGTTTTGGAGCGTGGGCCTTGAAATGCCTGTTGGTGTACGACATCCCCTCTGACCGCACGCGGACCCGGATCGCTGACGCGGCCCTGGACTATGGTCTGGAACGCATCCAGTACAGCGCGTTCCTGGGCGACCTGAACCGTAATCGCCAGGAAGAGGTCATGCAGCGCTGCCGGCGCACCCTGGGCCAGGAGCCGGGCAAGGTCCAGCTCTTCCCGGTCTGCCAACGCGACTATGGCCTGCGCCTGGAGATCATCCGCGAGGACGATGCATAGATGCGTATGCTCGCACTGACCGTGACCGACATCAAGCAATACCACTATTGCCAGCGCATCGCCTACTATACCTATTGTCTGCCGGTGCCCAGGCACTTGACATACAAGGTCCAAGAGGGCGAACAGGCCCACCAGCGCCAGGCCGACCTGGAACATCGCCGCACGCTGAGCACGTACGGAGTGACCGCGGGCGAACGACACCTGGGCGTGCTCTTGCGCTCTGAACGCCTGGGGCTGAGCGGCCGACTCGACATGGCAATCTTGACCCCCGCGCCTGCCGGCGAGGTCATCCCCGTCGAGTTCAAAAACACCACTCCGGCCCGTCTGGGGATGAACCACAAGTACCAACTGGCCGCCTATGCGTTGCTGGTGGAAGAAGTCTGGCAGCGGCCGGCCCGGCGGGGATTCTTGTACTTTATCCCGGAGAAACAGGCCCAGGAGGTAGTCATGACCGCCGGGATGCGCCGCCACGTGGCGCGCACGCTGGCCGGCATTCGCCGCATCGCCACCACGGAAACCTTGCCTCTGTCCACGGCCCATCGCGGTCGGTGTGTGGACTGCGAGTATCGCCGCTACTGCAACGACATAGACTGACCCGGGTGCTCATTTGGAGGTTGCCATGTACTTTTTGAACCATGAAGAGCAGCGCTATCTGATGCGGCGGCTGCTGCCCCAGGCCCGCGCGAACGAGGTGCACCCAGAACTACGCGGTTGGAGTTGGCACCAACCGCCCCTGCTGCCGGTCTATGAGCCATGTCTGGCCCTGTACGAGATCGCCGGCCAATACTGTCCCACCGGGCGCGACGTGTTCCTGCGTCGTGTACTGGGCCATCGGCCGGCCCCCAACGCGGCCATGATCGCCGGCCGCGTGCTCCATCAAGTGGTCGCCGATCTGGTGCTGGCCACCAAGCATGCCATCTATGCCAGCGGGACCGCTGGCTGCGTGGCAGCGCTCCTGGCCCTGATCGGCCCCAATGGTGCGTTGTCCGATCTGGATGGCCTGGACGCAGACCAGCGGGCCGTATTGCGAGATCAGGCGCAGAGCCTGTGGGCCTTTGAGCAACGGCGCGTAGTGGCCCGGGTAGAAGACGTGCTCAGCCGCCAGCCGCACATTGGGGCCGACAGTCTGGCTGCACTGGCTTTGCCAGTCACAGTGGAGAGCCGCCTTGACGGGCGGTTCCTGGGCCTATCTTCACACCTGTCAGCCGATGCCTTCAACTTTGCCGAGCCCATGATGGTGGATCTGAAATTCGGCTCGCCCCAGCCGTTCCATCGCCTGAGTACCACGGGCTATGCCCTGGTCATGGAAAGCCTCTACGAGGTGCCGGTCAATGTGGGCTGCATTGTCTATGTGCGGTTCCGCGATGGGCAGGTACTCATCGAGCGCGACTTTCATCATCTGAGCGACGAGTTGCGCCAGGAATTCATCGAGGCGCGCGACGAGCGAGCACAGATGGTGGAAGAAGAGATCGACCCTGGGGCGCCGGCCGAGTGTCCACCGGCGTCCGAAGGACACGGTGTGTGCCATTACTGGGCCTACTGCCACGGCGCGTGAGGTTTTTCGCAAAACCCCTGGGGTTTGGCGCAGAAAAGCGGTTTGCGAAAACCCTGGCTTGTGCACCTTAACAAATATGGTATAATAGGGCCAGATTGGCCCTTGATAGTGGCATATCTAGTCGCCAGGACTAGAAACCCCCAACATATGGGGAGAGAGG
>JAHJIN010000236.1 GCA_018823415.1 Chloroflexota bacterium
CCAGGGCCGCACACCTGACCGGGCCGCACGAATGGCTGCTGGGGACGACGCCCGATCCGCACTCCGGCACGGATGAGTTCCTGCGGCATATGGGGTTCCTGCCCGTGGGCGGGTTCATGCGCCCTCACTGGTATCCGCGTCAGGTCTGGTATCACTACGATGCGTTCCCGGCGGAGCGCGACCTTCTACTGTGGATCAACGACGAGGCCTACGATGTCCAAGATGGCCTGGGTTTTGGGCATTCGGCGGACTGCTACCGTCAGGCTCTGGCGCAGCAAGTGACCCAGCGAGGCGGTCTGCACGTGGACCTCGACGTCGTGGTCCACGTGTTCGTCGAGCCGGGGGTGCTGAATACCGACCCGCCGGTCGGCACGCGGGTAGTGGAGATGGCGGTACACGACACACACACCAACGCCCACGTACTCCTGCGCTGCCTGCCGACTGCGGTCCCCACACGGTCGGACATCCGCCAACTGCAGATGGACCTGTACTATAGTCGCATTCAGGTCGGGGCCTTGTTGTTATTCGGGCACCCGCCGCAACACTACCCTCATGACGAGGACGGCCATATGGTCCTGCCCGACTATGTGGACGGCCCATTTGTAACCTACATGGTGGCAGCGCGACTGCCGGATCGGGACGAGGTCTAATAGCGCCAGGCCGGATGCCCCGGCGCTGCACAGGCCGGAATCGACCTGTGCCTGGTACGGAGACAATCGCGGCTTTGCGTATGTGGCGATGTAGGATCGTGTACGACGCTGTTCGCTGGGATCTCGGCGAGCCTGATGGCTGATAACATACGCTGATCTCCTCTGCGGATGCAGTTTCGAGTTAAGCGTATGTAGCGAATTAGGAACCGTGCAGTTGTGACGGTGGGATTTCGGTGGGACTTTGGTTTCGCAAGTCCCACTAGGTTACTAGGAACATCTGGGCAAGACTATAAACTGACCATGACTATTTTATAGAACGGAGGATTACATCATGCCTTCAACAGCTCTTTTACTGGCCGCCCTGTGCGGCATCCTGACAGCTCTCATCGTCTGGCAGGTTCTTGTACGGCCAGCCCGGTTCCGCTCCCGCTGGTCGCGCCGTGCCGAACACGTGACCCACGCCGCCCCAGCAGAGGATCTGGTCGTGGACGAGCGCAGCTTGCGCGGTCGATTGCTGGGTATCGGTATTGACTGGGGAGCACGCACTGAGCAGAACTTTCATTTGCTCTCAATTATCCTGGCCGCCGCCAGCGGGGTAGTGACGTATGCCCTGGGCGTGCCGCTGATCCTGGTGCTCTTGGTCGCCGGGGCTGGCTTCCTGGTCCCTCGCTGGTGGCTGGGGCAACAAGAGGGGAAAGTGCGGCGCCAGCTCGATGAGGAGCTGAAGACTGCCGTGGGGATCATCATTACCACGCTGCGGGTACAGCCAGACACGGCCGAAGCCATCAGGATCGTCCGCGACCTGTTTCAGAGAACCAACTTGCAATCGCCCTTGACCCGCATCCTGAGCCGCATCCTCCAGGACGAATCGCGGCTGGCCGGCCAAGTGGGGGGACCTGGCGGGGAAAAGGCTATCGTGCTGGCCCTGCGCCAGGTGCGCGAATACAGTCCCTCCACGGCGGTCAATTTTGTGGCCTTTGCTCTGGCTGTTTACGCCACGGCTGGCGGTGATTTCGCCGACGTTCTGGCAGCCAAGCAAGAGGCGATCCAGGACTACCTGAATGCGCGGGATGAAGCCGAAACTGCGGCCACCGAGTTCAAGGGCGTGTTCAAGCTCATGCCGCTGATGCTCGCTGGTGGAGTGATCTACATGAGCGCCACTCAACCCAGCTATGCTGCGTTCTATCTTCAGACGTTAGGTCAGATCATCCTGGTCGTGGCCATCATATGGATGGTTATGGGCTATATCATCGCCAACAATCTCATCAACGAAGTCGGTTCCTAACGGAGGTATTGTCATGAATCCTGTATTCCTGGGTTTGGTCACGGCCATGCTGGCAGCGGTTTTGGGTATGATGTTGGCCTATCGGCTGCTGCCGGTTAGCGGAGGTTTCTGGGCACGCCGGACGGTGGTAGTGACGAGCCGTGCGGATGAGGACAAGAGTGCAGCTTGGCTGGTTATGCTGCGGCCGGTGACCAACCTGCTGCGGCCGATCTTGCCCGCGCAGCTCGTAGCCAACGCCGAGCGGCGTGGTTGGTGGGTAGGCGGAATGTGGGCCGGGGTCGACGGGGTGTCGTTTTACGCCCTCTCGCTGACTCTGGGGCTGGGTGGCGCGCTCGTGGCCACGACCACCGGCAATCCCCTGTTCGTACTAGGCGGGGCACTCGTTGGTTTGGTGGCTCCCACGTTTTTGACGATGGGCCGAGCCAAACGCGCCCAGCGTGACTTTCGTCGGCGACTGGCGGACTATGTGGAATTGCTATCCTTGTTGGTAGCCCAGGGCAAGTCAATTCCCAACGCGATTACTGAGTTGGGCTATGAGCAGACCCGGGTAAGCAACTTTTTTGTCCAGGTGTTAGCCGAGTCAGCCGGGCGAGATTTTTACGACCTTTTGCTCCAACGTGCCGAGGTACTAGGTGTGGACGCGCTGGTGTTCCTGGCTGCCGAGTTGCAGTTGATCCACACACAAGGCCGGGGTGAGCGTGAGTTGCTGGAAGCCCTGGCGGCCGATGTGCGACGCCAGAACAAGCGGGAAATGCTGCTGCAGGCTCGGGGCTTGAGCAACCAGCTCGTTTTCCCCTTGATCCTGTTCTTTTTCGTACCGTTCCTGATTGTGTTGATGACGCCAATGTTCGTCTCGGTCATCGGCCTGTTGGGGATGTAGTATCCCAGGCAACGCAAGTCCGCGTATAAACTGGACTTGTCAATTCTATACCGGAGGACTGCCATGACCGATTTCACTCCTTTGCCTCGGCTGGTCGCCAGTGTGTTGTGCGAGGACTTGCTTCTGGATCAATTGGGGCGACCCACGCTCTACGGGGTCTTTCGCCTGACTACGGCCGCTGCTTACCCGGCCAGCC
>JAHJIN010000237.1 GCA_018823415.1 Chloroflexota bacterium
CCGTATCTTTTTGCTCTATGGTGCCGCCGGCGCCGGCAAGTCCGAGTTGCTCAAATGGCTGGAGACGCGCATCGGGCAAGACCAGCCGAGCCAGGCCCCCACGACCATCCGCATCGCCCGCACCGAGTTGGATGTGCTGCGCATCGCCGAGCGGTTCCGATATGCCCTGTCGCAGACCTATTTCGACGAGCGCACTCGCCAGCGCTGGGAGGAGGCCCGCCGCAAGCCGCGCACCTTTGCCAAGTTGCTGGTGCTGACGGCCCTAGAGCGGCTGCTGGACTCGGACGACGCCATCAACGCCGTCTACTATCGGCTGCTGAACGTGGTCCAGCCGAACCTGGAGCGGGGCTTTGCGGCGATGGCTTCGCCGGACGAGAACCTGGGGGCGGTGGTGGAGCTGTTCACCCGTGAGGACCTGGCGCGTATCCAGACCGAGAGCGCGGTAGAGATCGTGCTGGAGTACGAGACTATGCGCCACGGGATGCTGACGGCCTTTCGCGACCACTTGTTGGAGGGCCTGGACCTGCCGGCCACCCTAGGGGCCATCTCGACCGACCTGGCTCATCGGGGCGTGCAGCCCATCTTGCTCATCGACGACCTGGTGCAGTCGTTGAACCTGTTTGCCAGCGACCTGATGGACTATTTCATCACCCTGGACGGCGGGCAGTGGGACGTGGTGGCAGGGCTAACGCCAGCCTCTTTCGAGGACAGCGCGCGCGGGCGCGAGTTGTTGAATCGCATCGCCTACCTGGACACCATCGACGACCGGGTGCAAAAGCTCTGGCTGTCGGATATCCAGGGCCACGATTCCTACTTTCTCACGGAGGCGACCTGCGCGGCCTTTACCGCACGGTACCTGGCAGCCTACCGGGCCGGCAACGGGCAACCGTGCGCGAGTTGCCCCCAACAAGGCCGCTGCGCCGGCCTGGGCGCAATGGATGACACGCTGCTGGCCCCTTTCAACGAGGTGGCCCTGCGCCGGGTCTACCGGCGGCTACCGGATGGCAAGGGCAAGGCGCGCTATTTTATCCGCCGGCTCCGCGACGTGCTGGAGACCATCGGTCGGGGTGTTGACCCGGCCACGGCATTGCGCCAGCACGCGGCCTTCACCATCGCCGTGGACAGCGCGGACCCGGCGCTGGCCCACATTGCCGAGGTCTACGGTCCACTGGCGCCCGATGATGGCTGGATCACGCTCCCCGGCGCGCTGCTGGCGGCGCTGGGTTTCTCCCACACTGACGTGACTCTGCCGGCCGAGCCATTGCAACGCGTCCCGACGTGGTCGCGTCAGCAGGATCCGGCCGGGACCGATGCGTCCGGCATTGCCGGACTGGTGTCCGATGAGGACCGAATGACCATCAAAGCCTGGCTGGACGGCGATGCGGTGAATCGCCAGAGCCTGACCAGGTTGCGGCGGGGCCTGGCCCGCTGGATACGGACCGCGTGTCCGGTAGAGTCCCTGCACGCGGAGGGGATCGCTCGGCCGCGCCGGGCGCTGCGTTGGCGGATGGTTTACCTGGGCATCCGGCCGCCCATCGCGCTGGAAGGTGTGGACGACGCCGCTGGCATCCCGGTGGCACGTGCTGTGGGCCACGCGGCCTTTATGTTCCACCACTATGCCAAGGCTACCGGCGAGGAGGCCCAGGCCCTTGCCGCGCGCCTGGCGGACGACGAGCGGGCGCTGCCGGCGCTCTGGGCCGGCCAGGAGGCCCAGGCGCGCGCAGCGGCGCAGTTGGAGACGCAGGTAGGGTTGACGCTGGACGAACTGGCGCTGGCGTTGTACGTGTTCTTGGTCGTAGCAGACCCGGCCACACCCCGGCTGCCCGGCTTTGATGAGGCGGCCTGGGAGACGATGGAGGGCTTGCGTGTGGAGCGAGGCCGGCCCACGCTGAGTGCGGCCTTGGCCCAGGCCGTCCGGGATCTATACGACGACCGCTTCAAGCTGCGGGACAACGTGTACGACGGCCCGCGGCCAGCGCGGCTATTGCTGGAAAGAACTCCAAGCGAGTGGCTGGAGATGCTGTCGTGCATTGAAACCGCCGCTGTGGACCGCGATTACGAGTTGGGAAAAGCTCTACTGCGGGATGCGCTGATGGAGGTACAGGACGCCATCCAGTGCTGGCAGGAGCCGGCCGTGCTGACCCTTTCTCCGGCTGCACAAGCAGTGCTGGATGTGCTACTTGTCAAAGGTGGGTCGGGCGTGCCATTAAGCCAGGTGTCGGCCGAGGTATGGAGCGAACTACAGATAGTGCAACCTAATGTGTATGCATTGTTAGAAGTTGTGACTCGACTTTTGCAGTGATCTGAGGTCTTTGTTAGGGGCCACGGTATTTGATCGCCAGTTGGCCGGATTGCGTGATCAATCCAGGCCCCAGGCCAGACACAAAAAAGAGGCCACGCAGGGCCTCTGGAAAGGACTGGACGATAGCGGACTCAACCGACCTGGCCTTCCAGGTCCAGGATCACGCGTTTGAGGTCGGTCTCGTCTAGAACCTGCTTGCCCTCGGTAGCACCCAGCAGCAACGCCGCCCGGCAGAGATTGTTGATCTGGCGGGCCACGCCCTTGGTGTGGTCATAGACGCCGGCGATAAAACCGTCGCTAA
>JAHJIN010000238.1 GCA_018823415.1 Chloroflexota bacterium
GGCCTACGCCGGCGCCGGGCTCCCAGGGTCCGCCAGCCGGATCCTGGCACATCACTGGACGCCGTCACGTAACCCAGCGCCACGGCTGACCACCACGACCCGGGCCAGCCACCAGCCCCGCGCGGCTCCGCTGACCGGGTAGCTAGCCGCACTGGGTCCGGGGCCTCGTTCGCGAGCGTGCTGAGGGGTCCCTGGAGCAACTGCATGACCAGCACCAAGATGGCAACCAAACCCACGATCCGCCATTTCATAGCGCGACCTCCCGCAATCAAGCGGAGGCATTGTACCACACCATGGCGGTTCTGGCCTGGAGTACGGATCCACCGAGTTTCAAACTATACCGTGGGTCAAATAGGGGACAGCGTCCGTAAAAACGGTCAAAAAGGGGGTGCAACGAATGTAGGTCGCACTATGCGTGGCAATCTGACCCACTGGCCCAGTGAGAAAGAGTTTTACCGCAAAGCACGCCGAGAGCGCAGAGACTTTTTCAATCTGCTCAGCGGTCTCGACGCTCTCGGCGGTTGAGTCTCTTGCTTGGTTCTGGCTCTGCCAGGTTACGAGGCAGCTAGACCGATTTGAGGTATTCGCGAACGAGGAGGGCTGCCGTGGCCCCTTCACCGGCGGCCGTGGCGACCTGGTTGGTGGCCCCGGCCCGCACGTCACCGGCGGCAAACACGCCGGGCACGCTGGTTTCCAAAATGCCCGGCTCGCGCCCCGCATAGGCAGGCGGCGGGCCAGCCTCGTGAACCAGGTCGTGCCCGGTGACGACAAAGCCCCACCGATCGAGCTGCACGCCGGAACCATCCAGGTAGCCGGTGTTGGGCGTGAGGCCGATAAAGACAAAGACGCCGGCCGGGCGCAACACCTCGGCTTCGCCGGTCTGGCCGTCCCTGATGCTCACGCTCTTGAGCTTGCCCTTGGCCCCGTCGAAACGCTCCACATCGGTGTGAAACCGCACCTCGATCTGCGGGTGATTCAGGACCTTTTCCTGGATGACCTGGCTGGCTTTTAGCTTGTCTCCCCGCACCAGCATGGTCACCTTTTCCACAAACTTGGTCAGGAACAGGCTCTCTTCGGCTGCACTGTTGCCGCCGCCAATGACGAGCACCGGCTGCCCCTTGTAAAAGGGACCGTCGCAGGTGGCACAAAAGTGAATGCCGGCGCCGATATAGTCGTCCTCGCCGGGCGCGCCCAGCCGCCGGTAGCGACTGCCGGTGGTCAGCAGCAAAGCCTTGGCACTGTACTCGCTGTCATCGCCCGTGCAGACGCAGTGATAGTTATCGTGGCCGAATACCCGCCGTACCTCCTGGGCCTCTAGCATCTCGGCACCGAACCGGGCCACCTGGCGGCGCAACTGGCTGGCGAACTCGGCCCCCTCGATGCCATCGGCAAAGCCGGGCACGTTGTCCAGCCGGGCGGTGACTGCCGCCTGGCCGCCCCACGCAGCCCGCTCGATGACCAGCGTGTCGATGCCCTCCCGGGCGGCATAGAGCGCGGCCGTAAGCCCGGCCGGCCCGCCCCCCACGACGATGAGGTCATAGTGCGTGCGCTCGGCCCGGGTCTTGAGCCCCAGCTTGGTCGCCAGCGCGGCGTTGCTGGGCTCGACCAGAAAAGACCCATCGGCAAACTCGATGACGGGGATGAGGCGTTTGCCGTTGTTTTTCTGGATGACATGGGCTTCGGCGGCCGGGTCCTGCTCGATGTCGATCCACCGATAAGGGATCTGGTGCTCGCCCAGGAATTGCTTGCTACGGTGGCAATCGGGGCACCAGTACGCGCCATAGATGATGATGGCAGGGTCGCTCATGGCTTCTCCTCCCATTCTGCGCCGAGCAGGGTATCCAGCTCGGCTGCCAATGCCTGAGCCGTGGTAAAGTGAATGCCGTGCAGGCCCAGTTGGCGCGCCGCCCGCACGTGACCGATGGTATCGTCGATGAATACAGCCTCCCCCGGCTCAACGCCCAGCCGGTCCAGCACACGCTGAAAGGCAGCCGGGTCCGGCTTGACCACGCCCTCTTCGCCGGAGCAAAAGACCACGTCAAACAGGTCCAGCATCCCCCAGTCCACCAGCCAGCGGCTCAGTCCGGCCGGCGCGTTGCTCAGGATAGCCAGCTTGTAGCGACCGTGCAGCCGCCGGATCAGGTCCAGCACCCCCTCGTTGATGGCTTCGTCGGCGTGGTACCGGCGGCGAAAGTCAGCGATGGCTTCGGGCGTGTGCAGGCCCACCAGCGGGCCGATCTCACGCCAGTAGTCGTCGCTGGTCCTGTGGCCTACCAGCACCTCTTGCCAGACGTCGCTGGCAAACATGACGCGGTTGAGGGTGCCGGGCGACAGGCCCAGTTCTTGCTCATAATCGCGAAAGAGCGAGAACGGCTTCTGGGCCGAGATAACCCGACCGAAATCGAAAATAACGGCTTGAATCATGGGTTTATCCTCACACATGATACGCTGCGCGAACGTCAAACGTCAATTCGTACATTCGCCAGGGTCAATACTTCCTGCAAGGCTAGCAGCGCCTCCGGCGGGTGCGGGCCTCGTTCAAACAGGCGTTGGAGCGATATTTGCAGCCAGATGCAGCGGATCACGTCTGGCAACACGTGCAACTCGGCATCGGTCGGGGCGATGATGTCGGCATAGGCGCGCAAAAAGCGGGTGAACAGTTCCCGGTCGAGTGGGCCGGGATAGACCAGGTGCTGGAACAGCCCGGGCCGGGACGACGCAAAATAGATGAGCGCCTCGGCCAGCTCCACCACGCGGGGCTGCCAGCAGGCCTTGTCCCAATCCACCACACCCACAATGCAGTCGCCGTCGCGGTCGCCATCTCGGTCGTGGTCGCCATCGCGGTCAAAGAGCAGATTGCCGGCATAGTAATCGCCGTGGATGACCACGTGTGGCAGCGGGCCATGTCCGGCAAAGCGGCTCTCCAGATCGGCGGTGTGAGCCACCAGTTGCCCAATCGCCGGTGCCAGGTCCGCGGCCCGGGCTACCGCCCAGGCCCGGGCCAGTCGGTCCAGGTTGGCGCGCAGGAGAGTCGGGCTGTACAGGTCGCCCTGGCACAGTTCGTCGGGAGGTGCGAAACCGGCCACCAGGGCATGGTAGCGGGCCAGCGTCTCGGCGGCAGCGATCAGGTGCGCCGGGCGGTCATGGTCGTAAGGCCCGCCTGGGATGTATTCCTGGACTTCATAACACTCGCCGTCGTGCACCACGAGCGTCTCGCCGGTGCGCGCGGGCACCAGGGCCGGAGCCGGAAACCCGGCCCGGACCAGCCAGCCTACCAGGATATGCTGGACGCAGAGTGTCACGGGCCGGCCCAGGCCGGGGTGATAGCGCTTGCAAAAGTAGCATCCCCGGTCCGTTTCTATGATCCAGTGTTCGTTGACATAGCCACGTTCGACGCGGTGAACGGCCTGCAACTCGCCCAGGTCATAGGCCACCAGGGCCGGGCCGGGCGCCGGGTCAGCCTTGCTTGGCACCGCATTCCGGGCAGAACTTGGTATTGGCGGCGACGGCAGCGCCGCATTCGGAGCAAAAGCGGCCCTGCGCCAGGCGTTCGCCACACTCGGGGCAGAACTTGGCGCCGGGCTGGACGGCCGCGCCGCACTTGGGGCACGCCGCGCGCAGTTCGTCGCCGGCCACATAGCCCTTGACATCATACTGGCGGCTGCGTACCGCTTCCACGGCCTGATCCGTGACAGCACCGGCCTGGGCTGCCGCCGTTTCCACGGCGACGTCCGGCGCGCAATCCAGACACAGTCCCCGGCCCTCGTTCCAGCACCGTTGGCGGCAAACCCACTCGTTGCAGCGCGGACACTGGATAAAGTAAGGCTTGACTTCTTTGGCCGCCTGATGAAACGCATCGTCGTGCGTGCGTTCCCACGCCACCGAGTGGACCCGGTCGCCCACGCTGGCCGCCGAGCCAAAGATGCCGCCCAGCAGGCCCCCGGCCACGTCCAGCGCCTCGCTTACCACGCCGGTCGCCGAGGGGCGGAACTTGCTACGATAGCCATTGCCGCACCGTTGGCAGTTGAACTCCCACTGAAACCCCCGTTCCGTGCTCAGGTCCTGGTAATTGTTGGTAAATTCGATAAACTCGACCATGTGTGGTCCTCCTGAATAGTTTATTCGTGCAGCAGGCGCCGGATCTCGGCGCGCAGGATAGCGTCCTTTCCTTGTCCATACCCCACGTCACTCATCAGGATCACGCCGTCGGCACTGATGAGATAGGTGGTGGGCGTGCCGCGCACGCCATAGTCACCCTGGGTCTGCCAATTCCGGTCCACCAGGGTCATCAGACTGACGCGCGCCTTTTGCAGAGCCTGGCCCGCCTGCGCCTCGGACGAGCCCAGGCACACCGTCACCACCACCAGATTGTCCGCCGCGAACTCGCGTTCCAGGGCTGCCAGGACCGGCAGCTCACTCAAACAGGGCGCTCAGGTGGTGCTCCAGAAATTGAGCAGCACCGGCCGGCCCCGATAATCGGCCAGGGAGATGGTGCTGCCCCCGGTGCTGGGCAGTCGCAATTCTGGCGCGGTGCTGCCCACCGGCAACGGCCCCGAGTCGAGCAGGGCACAACCGCACAGCGCGAACAGCAGCACGGCGAATATGGCGAGCCAGCGGACGGGCATGGTCACACTCCTTGCGACGCGAGGCTCAATCGGCCGGGCGCGTGGCGCCGGACCACACGGCGGCCGGCACGCGCTCGACCGCGATGGCGTGCAGCGCCTCCATCTCGGCGCAGGTCAAGAGCGGCGTGCCTTCCAGGGCATAAGGCCGGTCCAGGCGGTGGTACTTGGGCTGGCCCAGGTTGGTGTAGGCCAGCAGGTCCCAGCGCTCCACGGTGGGCAGCTTGGCGATGAACCGGGCCAGGGCCGCGATATTGGCGGCGTCGGCGGTGTAGCCGGGGATGACCGGCGTGCGTATCCACATCGGTGTGCCGGCAGCGGCGATGCGCCGGGCGTTCTCCAGAACACCAGCATTGTCGGCGCCGGTGGCGGCCCGATGCCGCTCGCCATCGAACAGCTTGAGGTCATAGAGCACCAGGTTTACCCAGGGCAGCACCGCCTCATAGCGCGCCCAGGGCACAATACCACAGGTATCGAGCGCCACGTGA
>JAHJIN010000239.1 GCA_018823415.1 Chloroflexota bacterium
CAGTTCGTGGCCGAGCAGATCGTCTACCGGCCAGTGCTCAACCCGCGCAGCACCCAGCCTGAAACCGGCGTCCAAACCGCGCAGATCCACGCCGTCCCGGACTGGACTCATGTCAGCGCCTCATGCGCACCGGATCGCATCGGCGGTCTGGTGGGCCTCGCCCTGCGGCGGGGCCGACCGCCTACACGGCGTTACCGCTACTGCACCTCGTACTACAAAGAGCGCACCCTGGACCACTGGCTCCGTCGTCACCGCCCCACGCTGGGGACCCCGGTGGCGGTGGTGCTGGGCACCCGGGCCGCAGAGTCTCCCAGCCGTCAGAAAACGCCCCCTTGCCGCGAGCGCACCAACGCCACGGCGCGCACCCGGAACGCACACGTCTATGACGTGCATCCCGTTCTGGCGTGGTCCCGCCGCGACGTGTATCGCGCCCTGGACCGCTGGGGGGTCGAGCCACACCCGACCTATACCCTCTTGGGCCTGGATAGCCACCAGATGCTCGATGTTGATACCGAAGGCGGGCCACGTGTAAGCTGCGTGACCTGCATCTTTACCACCGATGAGCACCTGGTCGCTGCCGCTGCCGAACCGCGTACCGGGCCTTTGCTGGCCCAGGTCTGCGGCTATGAAACTCTCACCGGGTTGACCTGGCGGCAGGCCAAGGGGATCAGGCCGGTCATGGCTCAGGCTGGACTACACGAGGTGCTGCGCCAGGGCGATACCCTGGCCTCCCACTGGCAGTCGCTGGGCCTCCCGGCGATTGTCCCACCCAGCTCAAGCTGGGTGCAACCATCCTTCCTCGCAGGAGAACCAACCCATGCAAGTAACGTGTGACCGCACCCAACTGGCGGCGGCCCTGGCCCTCGTCGGGCCGGCCGTGGCCAAGACCAGCACGCGGCCGATCCTCACTACCGTGCTAATCACGGCAACTGACAGCGCCTTGCGCCTGACCGGCACCGACATCCACATGGGCATCCGGACCCAGTTCGGGGCCCGGGTGCAGGCACCGGGGGCCATCGCGGTCCCCGCTGCGTTCTTGACCGATCTGGTCAAGACCCTGACCGGCGACACGGTGGATCTGAGCCTGGAACCAGGGCCGAATGTCACCATGACCGCCGATGCGGTGACCGTGGCGCAACCCGAGGCCACTACCCTGGTCATGAGCAGCGACCACAACCGCAGCCGCATCAAGGGCCTGGCCGCGTCAGAGTTTCCCACGTGGGACGCTGACCTCACCAACCGCGTCACGGTGGCGGCCCCGACGCTGGCCACCATGATCAAGCAGGTGGTCCCGGCGGCGGCTGGCGAGGGCGAGCAGCGCACGGTGCTGCAAGCCATTCGCCTGATCATCGAGGACGCGACCATCACCATGTACGCCGCTGATGGCGTGTGGTTGGCCGCGGGCACGGCCACCAAAGACCAGGTGGGCACGTTGAATAGCCTGGTCCCGGCCGCTGTGCTCCGGCATGTACCAGCGCTCATCAACGGCGACGAGGAGATTGAAATCGGTTGGAACGGCCAGCGGCTGGTATTCCGCACTGCTACCAACCAACTGATCACCTCGGTCACCGAAGGCAACTACCCGCAAGTGCAAATGGTGATCCCCAAGGACCACCAGCTCAACAGCCGGGTGGAAGCCCCCACGGCCATGCTGCGCCGCGCCGTCAAGGTCGTGGCCCAGTTCAGCAAGGGTGCATCCACCGGCATCACCCTGGGCGTGACCACGACCAGCCTGGTCGTCAACGCCTACCAGAGCGAGGACCAGAACAGCCAGGTCGAAGTCGAGGACGTGACCGTAACCGGGGAATGTGGTCCCATCATGGTCAATCCCCGATATCTGGCCCTGGCCCTCCAGAGTATCCGCACTGACCGGGTGAGTATCCGGGCGTTCTTTGCCTCTCCCAATCCTGGCTCCTGCGCCAACGCGATCACCGTCGAGCCGGTGGGGTCCAACGGCATCCAGTACGTCATCATGCCGCTGGCCCCTGAAAAGCCTACGGTGAAGGCGGCCTAGCAATGGCCGAGATCATGGCCGATACCGTTGACGGCCTGGTTGTCGTCGATGGTGACCGTTACTTCCTCGTACCCGAGGACGGGCCGTGTACGTGCGGCGAGGCCAACTGTGCCCACCGCCGCCTGGCGCGGCCCGAGTTCATACACCGCTATCGCTATGTACCCAGCGACGAGCAGTGTCCCTGCGGCACCGCAATGCGGATCTATCACAATGACCTGGGGCGGCTCGCTATCTGCCCCGCGTGCGGCCACGGCTCCCGCCAGCGAAAAGGGCAGTGTAACCTGCTGTACCGGCGCAATGGACGGCGGGCGCGCACCGCGACGCGATATCTCTGAAAGGAGACGCCATGCCTGTCATCCAGTTTTTGCACCTGGAGCAGATGCTCCTGGAACTGCCACACGCGCACGTCGTGCGCGTGGAACCGCTAGAGGACCGCGACACGGGTCCGCAGCGCACCACGCGGGTGCGCTGCGGCGTGCACGTCCGCGCCGTCAACCACGACGGCCACGTGCTGGCGTGCTGCGTGTACGTCGGCACGTTCCACCTGCTGGGGCCGACCTGTATGGAAGACCCCACCGGTGGGGCGTTGCAAGACGCGCGGCAGGAAGCCAATGACCTGGCCTGTGACGTGTCCGAGTACCTCGAAAGCGTGGGGTACGACGTGCGTCACGGCGTCATTGACATCGGCCGAGCCGATGTCATCCGGGGTAGTTGGGGCAGCCTGCCGGCTAATGAACCCCCCAGCTAATCCCCGCGCCTTGATCAAGGCCATGCGCGCCCGGGGCTTGACCCCAGTACAGCAACGCCTGGCCTTGATCCTGCTGGCCGTTAACGGGCCAGCCAATGCCTGGACCTTTGTCGAACACGTCCAGGCCCACCCGGAGGAAGAACCAATGAAAACCTCTCCCAGCATGAAAAAGCTGGTGACGCAGCTCTGCACCCAGCACGGCGTAGACCTGGCAGCTCCCAAGGCGTACCTCAAGCTCAAGCTGCCCGGCGATGCCTTCATGCCGCTCATCATCGAACGGCTGGGCCGGCGCCGCCTCTGCGTGGCCCACTATTATGTGTGCGACGAGTACAGCGGCGAGCTGGCGGCCGATCCCGACGTGGAAATCCTCGTCACCCCCCAAGGTGATTGGGTGCCCATCGCCGTGCAAATGCCGGCGCCCTTTGGCTATCGCTGCTACGCTGAGCTAGACAGTGACGACCAGCGCATTGCGCGTTGGACCTACGCTGGGGCGCACCAGGGCCAGGGGGACCTGGCCTGCTTTGTCAACCAATGGGCCAAGAACCTGGAAGCCCAGGGCTTTTTGACCCGGGCCACCGTGGTCGCCGCCCGGCCAGAACC
>JAHJIN010000030.1 GCA_018823415.1 Chloroflexota bacterium
CGGGGCCGGGTGGGACTGCCTCACCCCATGTGGCCGGCCCAGGGCCGTTCCTGATCAGATAATGCGGCCGGTCACAACGCTGAGACAAGACGGAGGTGCTAGACCGCAAGGTGCTGCCCAAGAGCGATTGGACACCGGCATGGTATATGACGGCAGTTAGAGGCTGCGGGAGAGCCGGATGCGCGGACCACGCGCCCGTCCGGTTCGGGGGGCGCTGGGCGGAAACGTACATCAGCGATGGTGCCACGCGCTGCCCTTCGACCCCATTCACGGTCTATGAAATGGTTCTCAAAGACTATGAAATTCGACATCAGGCCGCACCCGGTGGGACATGATCGGACGACCAGTGTTTTTTTGTGCTCTACCTGTATCCATAATTACTAATCATAAGATGTAATCATAATTGACATTGTGTTGCAATCTGGCGAAAAAAAGGTGCCAGCTTGTATCCAAGGGGCATGTTTTGCGGGGCAGCATTCTTACCCCGCAAAGCTCTGGACTCGTACCAGGATTGCTAACGACCCCAAAACTCGCGACACAATAAATCGAGCACAGGGGTCGGGCTCGACCGTTATGCCAGATATCCAATGGCGACGCTGGGGCTGTTAAGGTCAGCCCGGCGCCGGAACTGTTTGGCGCACTGCCGCCAATGGCCGGGGGCAGGGGATAGAACGAGTGTACTGATGATAGGGCGAATATAACATAGAGCGAGCTTTTAGCAAATCCAGGATACCTGATGGCATGGGGATCGGGTGGTCTCGGCGCGTCGGCGTGGGGCCCCCATCCATCGCCCACGGGGCGCTGTACGAGGCCCATAGCCGTGCGCGGGTTCAGAGACACATCGGCAGTAGGGTAGGGCAGTGGTGGCGGGGCCGGTATGACCCGGGCATGGCGAGCCCATAAACAGAATCGTGCCGAGTCCCGACGCGGCGTACAGAGGTATTGCCTTCCGGTGTGGGGCGTGCTATAATGAGCAACAGTACGCTACATCCCAAACCACCATGCTGGTGCTGCAAGAGCTGAGATCCTGCGCAACTATCCTGGGCTGACGCAGAAAGACACCCCGGCCTGCCTGGCCTACGCCAATACCACACTCCAGGCTGAACGGGGCCTATCTCTTTACTATGCCCGAGGCTAGCGATGCGTGTCTTGGCCACCCCACGCCTTCGCGGCCCCGGCCGCGAAGGCGCAACTCTGGCCGGGGGATCTTGTTCGGCCGGCGGGTGTCGAGGGCTGTCCTGGGGTGGTGCGCCGCCCGGACGGCATCGGTCCCGCAGCGTAGTCTGCGGTGCTGGCCGCGGCCGTTGCCGCGACCAGACGACGCGCTCCAGTAGGGATTGACGAATTAGCCCCCAGGCTGTATCATGGTACTTACAGGGACACCCGGTGGCAAAAATCGACGCGCCGGGCGTCGCTCATCCCCGCGTCCGAGACGCGGTTTCGAGCGCCTCGGTCGTACACCCCGCGTGGAGCCGACGCCCACTCTTGCGCTTGAACAAAGTCGCTCTACCAGTGGTGGCAGCGATTCGTCAGGCTGGTGGGTCTGGCTTGCGGGGGCGAGTGGGGACGACTCACGCTGGCCGGTACGCCAGCCGTCCCGCACATGCCATTCATCATCCCCCAGGAGCCCTCCATGAGTTTCATTCGCCTCTGGTTCACCGGCTACTACAACCCGGCCAAGATGATCGAAGAACTCCGATCCAAGCCCGCACCTCTCTGGGGCTTCTACGGCCAGTTCCTGCGGGCGGCAATGGATTCCCTTCTCCTGTACCTTCCAGTCGCCCTCATGGGGCGCGTACCGCCCATGCCCTCGAACATCTCGGCTCTGCCCACCGAGCAGTACTACTGGCACCTGATCTGGCTTTCGCCCCTGGTACTGGCCGCCGGGTGGCTCCTTCAGTCGGCCTTCATTCATCTCGGCCTGCGTCTCTCTGGCCGGCGCAGCGATTTCGACCAGATCCTGAACATTGGTGGCCTGTCCGCCCTGGTCGTCGGCGCCTTCATCCTGGTCTGGGACTGGGCCTGGATCAGCATGGGGGGCCTGGACCAGTACGCCCTCGGATTCAGCCACCTCGCGATTAGTCTTTGGGGAGTCGCTATCGGCACAGTGGGTCTGAAGAGGATCCTCGGTGTTCCCACTTGGCTCGGGGCGCTCCTCAACCTACTGACGATCCCCATTGCCTTGCCATTTGGGATCATGTTCATGAGGTCGCCCCTATAGCCCGGCTTGCTCGACGGAGCCGATGGCGCCCACTGATGGTCGGCGGGGCAGTCGCCAGCCAGCGCCGCCACTTCCCGCTGTGGGTCATGTAGGAGACGGACCTTGCTCGCTCATCCAGCATCCGGGGCCCTGTTGCGGGTGACCAGGTCACGCACCAGCAGATGAAGCCGCCGTTGGCATCATCGCACCGCCGCTGCTGCGTGTGGCTCGTCCGTCACGCCCTAGACCGGGCTCGGGTTCCGCCAAGGAGTGTAAGCCGTGCGAATCAAACCGGTTTTTGAGCATTATCCGAGGTCAGGTCGGTCAACGGGCGAATTCAAGTTCTGCCCGTTCTGCGGAACAGCCTTGCTCAGGATACCGCGTGGGTCCCAGTCTCGACCTATTTGCTCAAGCTGCGGCTTTGTTCAGCATCGCAACCCGGCGCCAACGGTGAGCGTTCTGGTAGTGGCTGGGACCCAAGTGCTGCTGGGGAAACGGGGGGGAGAGCCAGGCCAGGGCACCTGGTCGCTGCCGAGTGGCTATATCGAGTACGAGGACGATTTTCTGACCACGGCGATTCGGGAAGTGAAAGAAGAGACGGGGCTGGACGTGGCAGTCGAGGCGGTGATCAATGTGGTCTCGTCATTCGTGACCCCGAGGTTCCATTTTCTGGGGATATATGTAGTGGCGCGGGTAGTAGGTGGGGAACTGCAAGCGGGGGATGATTTGGCCGCGGTAGCATGGTATCCAGTGAGCGGGCCGCTGCCGGAGATGGGATTTGAGGAAGACGTGAGCATCATCGAGATGTATGCGCAAGGGTTCGCGGGTCTACCGGTGGATACGGATAATGCCACCCCCGACAACTGGGCATGACGATGCCAACCCGGGCGTTGTTCAAGAGCGCGGCTGGTATTCAGATGGGATTGGATCTGCCGCCCAATGATGGTCGGCGGGGCGGCTGCTCCACGCGAGAGCCGGGCGTGCACCATTCCGCCTCGCCCGGCACCAACGCCGATAGACACGGCAGCAGCCCCGCCGGTGCGGCCCGGAGGAAGCTCATGCCAGCCGATGATGCTACCTGCTAGTCTGCGGGCCGGCCCGAGGGCGTCGCCTACCCGCGCCGCTATGTCAAAGCTCGCCAGGCCCGGCGCTGGTTCCAGGCTGGGGCCGGGGCCGGCGTGGCCGACCGGTCCCCGGCCGCCGAGGCCAAGGTGCGCCAGCTCGGGGGGCCTTCGGCCTGGATAGCGTACCAGCGGGGTTATACTGCTGGGCAACAACAGCGCGCGGCCCCGGTGCTGGGCGTTGCTCCCGGGCCACGCCAAGCCAGGATGGACCCTGATGATGACGCACATGGATCCTGACCAGCAGGCACCACAGCGGATCCGGGTGTTGATTGCGGATGACCACGCGGCGATGCGGCTCGCGCTGACGGTCTTTCTGCAAGCCTTTGAGGACCTGGAGTTGGTGGGGGCAGCGGTGGACGGCGCGGAAGCGATCCGCAGGTGCAGCGAGACGACCCGGATGTGGTACTGATGGAACTGACCATGCCGGTGCTGGATGGCCTGGCCGCCACCCGGGCCATCCGCCAGATTTGCCCCGCCGCGCAGATTCAAATGACGCTCCACCAGCGCGCTGGGCTACGAAAAATCATTTATGAGCATAGTGGGGGAGAGACGATGTCGATTGCGGTTGTCGGTTGTTCCGGCGGCATGAAGGGTGTTTTCATACAGGGTGTATTGAACGCGCTGGAGACAGGTGGACTGTACGCGGACGCTTATGCCGGAGCATCGGCGTCGGCGTTGCCTGCGGCGGGTGCGGTGGCCAAGCTGTGTAATTTTGTCGGCATTGACTACTGGCGCAAGGTTCAGGCGCTACTCAAACAGCCGGGTAACGATCTCAGTCATGTGATGCGTATTCTCAGCCGCGAATGGGCATCGCCGGATGAGCCGTTCATCCGAGAGTTGTTTCAACCGGAGCGGGCGCGGTTGATTATCCCCGTGAACTATGTGAAGGACCCGAAAGCCGCCACGCAAACGCAGAGCAAGGGCAGCAGGCGGCTGGGACGAAAATTGCTATTGGATATCGCCCGGAAAACCCGCGCCTGGGTGGATGTCAATCTGGAGCTGCATCTGTACGATACGCATGGCGAGACGCACCGCATCACGCCAGATAATCTGATGGACGCAGCCTATGCGTCGTTGCGGATGCTGCACTGGACAGTACCGGCGTGGATCGACGGCAAGCCGTATGTCGATGCATCGTACACGTGCGCGTGCCCGGTGCCGGAGATGGTGGCGCTGGGGTACTCACCGGTCATAGCCATCTGGACGGAGGCAGGGCCACTGTACCGAGATATTTTCGGTGACCAGATCGTGCCGGATGTCATGGATGGCGTGCCGATTCATGTGATCCGCCCGGACATGGATTTGACCGAGATAGGCGTTGATTTCACACAATGTAGCGACGAGGGGTTGGGCGCGGCGTTTCGCCATGGAGAAGAAAAGGGGCGCGAATTCCTAGCCGGGTAGGGGTAGGGGAGTGCAACTCCTGCTCCAAGTGGTGGCGCAACTGCCGATTCAAGTGGTGACCCATCAATGCGACTACCTGGGGCGTGTTC
>JAHJIN010000240.1 GCA_018823415.1 Chloroflexota bacterium
CAGATCATTCGCAAAGCATTCCCGGATGCCTTGTGGCTACGGGATAGAGGGCTCGTAGTTGGCCCGATGCCGTTGGGCAGGCGCAGCCCACTGTGTGTGAACTGAAGCCATGTCACATTTGTCTATGGTGGATGGAACTATCTTTGTCTACATTATAACATATTGGGGCCAGAATGGGGATAGGACACCGGTGTGCTGTTCACGGCCGCCGGCTTGCACGACTGGCCGTAACTGGTCTCGAGCCAGGCGGCAAACTGGCGCAGGTCGCGCGCGTAGGTAGCGACGGACACGGACGCCTTGCCTTCTCGATCCAGAAAGAGCAACCAGCGATCGATAAAGATGAGAAAGCTATCCAATGCCGGTTCGTTCAAGGATTGTCTCCCCCGGCTCCACAAACCGTCGTCTGCATCGTGGAGTTGCGACCAGGCATCGGACACTTGCGCCACTTTTGGAGTAAACGCTCTGTTCCTCCTGCTCGAGCATGTCCTGTGCTACGCGGGCCAACCCGGGATGGCTGTCGAACATCAGCGTGATCAAGGCATCCATGGACAGGTCAGGTCCATGCAGCGGCTGATAGCTATAAACTGGTCACACGCAGTGCCCTGTAGATGATCAATTTAGAGCTATCAGCCCGGCAGTTCGGCATCTTCCAACCACGCACTTAATCCGTTGGCGGCCGCTTCCGCGGCCTCGGGCGAAGGCTTCAGGTAGCGCGCCGTGGTCTCGATGCGGCTGTGGCCCAGCAGGTGCTGCACCAGTCGCAGATCGTGGCCGCTGGTCTCCAGGGTGGCCGTGGCATAGGTGTCCCTCGCTACGCTTCGGGAGGCTTCGCACTGCCGCAGCACGTGAGGCGTCACGTCCTCCAGCTGGGCCAGGCGGGCGCATTTCTTGACCACGTCCCATACCGCCTGGGGCCGGATGGGCAGTCCAGCCGTTGCGCTACGCTGGGCTGGGAACAGTGGCACCGTCAGGGCAACAGCACCCCGCTCGTCCAGGTAAGCACGTAGAGCCGTTCGGACCTCGACCGGCAGGGGGATGGTCCGGGTTTTGCGGCCCTTGCCTAGGCGTACCTGGCCAGGATATTACAAAACAAAGGGCTCATGGACAAATCTCCATGAGCCCTAAACATATACAAATTCCGAGAATGTATCTATGTGCAATATTGGCGGAAGCGACGGGATTCGGCTCCGCAGCTCAACATCCTTGACCCGAACCCACTCCCGGGGTTCGATCTCAGACCAGCGTTGTTCCTCAGTGCCTATGATACCGCAAATCGGGCGTTGGCGCAAGCCTCTCAAGCCACCGACCGCTAATTGAACCGCTCCTGCCATTTGACTACGGGCAATCTTGGTTATCTGCGGAAGACAGAGTGCCGGTCAAGAGATCGTAGGGGCCGCGGCAAGGCCGTATGCCCCCGGCTCTTCCCGACTGACATCGTCTACCTGCTGGGCAACGTGGGTACCTACGATGTCAATTTTCACGACACAGGCCTGATCCCCATCAATGCCTCGCCGACCGAGCGCGCCGCTAACTTGTCTTTCAAGGCACTGAGCCATACCAGCCTCGTCGTGCCGATGGCGACGACTAATCTCTTTAGCGATCCCTCCTTCAAGGATGGGACCTTGGTATGGGCGTCGCTTGCTGTCCTCCCGAGTCCTTACGCCCGGCGCGGTCCCATCTTTACCGAGTCTGTATACGGCGTGAGTGGGATTGACGTGGTGTTTCCTTATGCTATAATAAGGCTATACTACTCAGGAGGTGTGTCATGACAGCCAAGGTGATGGTTTCATTTCCCCAGGAGTTCCTGACCGAGGTTGATCAGGTCGCGCGCGAGGAACACCGCAGCCGCAGCGAGTTGTTGCGGGAGGCTGTGCGTCTTTACATGGAGTTGCGCCGGGGCCGGAGACGCCCCAATGAAGACCCTCGCGTGCGCCGGGCAGTGGCGGTCCAGGACGCGCTGGCGCGCACGGCACCCGGCGTTGGCGAGGATAGCACCACCGAGGTCCGGCGCTGGCGGGAGGCACGCTGATGGCCGCCCATGTCGTCCCGGATACTTCCGTGATCATCAAGTGGTTCCGCCAGGGGGAGGTGTTGGCCCTGCAGGCGTTGACATTGCGCCAGGCTTACCTGGAAGACTGGGTGCAGGTCACCGTCCCCTCGCTGCTGGCCTATGAGTTGGCGAACGTGCTGCGCTACAAGGGGGACCTGTCCACCACCCAGGTCGAGGAGGCCGTCCAAAGTCTGTTCGACCTGGGGTTGGAGTGGGTGACGCCTTCAGCGCTGTTGCTGCGCCGGGCCGTGGCCATCGCGCGGGACTGCGATCTGACGGTGTATGATGCGGCTTTCGTCGCACTGGCAGAAGCCCTGCCGGCCGATTTCGTCACCGCCGACGAGCAACTGACTCGTCGCCTGGCAGCTTACCCCTTTGTGCGCTTCCTGGGCGATGTCGGAGACGAGGTGAACGGTTGACAATCTACCGGGGTGATACATGAGCGAGACCGCAGACCTCAAGGTATTCATCACCACCACCGTGGCCACCTGCGGCGAGTGCGGCGAAGAACTGGGCCGTAGCGCGTGGATCACGCTGGTCCCGGACCAGGGCGCGCTGTGCCTGTCGTGCGCCGACCTGGACCACCTGGTCTTTTTGCCGGCTGGCGACGCCGCTCTGACCCGGCGCGCTCGCAAGCACTCGGCCCTCTCGGCTGTGGTCCTGCGCTGGAGCCGGGCGCGCAAACGCTACGAGCGGCAGGGCTTGCTGGTCGAGGAGCCAGCGCTGGCGCGCGCCGAAGAAGAGTGCCTGGCCGACGCCGAGGCCCGGTCCCGGTGCCGCGAGCGCGAGGCGGAACGGCGAGCCGAGCTGGACCGCGAGTACGTGCAGCGATTCGTGGCGCGGGTGCGTGAACTCTACCCCGGCTGCCCACCAGGCCGTGAGGTCGAAATCGCCGAACATGCCTGCCGCAAGTACAGCGGGCGGGTGGGGCGCTCGACGGCGGCCAAGAGCCTGGAGGAAGAAGCGGTGCGGCTGGCGGTGACAGCCCACGTGCGCCACGTCGAGACGACCTACGACAAGCTACTGGGCCGGGGCTATGAGCGGTGGGAAGCGCGAGACGAGGTGGCCGGGACCGTGGCGCGGATTCTGATCGAGTGGGAAACGGTCAGGGGACCAGATCTCGATGCGGCCGTTTGACGAGCGCGCTGGTGTCCAGATAATAGAGGCTCATGCCCGGTCCTCGCGGTCAGCGATAACCAGTTCGGACAAGGGCTGGCCCTGGCCCAGCTTTTTCGCCAGGCAAGCACGCGCCTCGGCCGACACCCCCGGCGGGGCCGGCCATCCCAACTCTTCCACCAGGCCGGCCGCCTTCATCTCGCGCACAATACGGGTGTGCAGCGGGTCCGACCGGCGCGCCGGGGGCCGGATGATAATGGCACCGGCACGTTGTTCGATTTCGACCTCCTGCACGTCGCCCCAGGCGGGCAGGAGCGAGCGCGGCACTAGCACACCCCGCGCCGTGATCTTGGCTTTTACCACTGCCATCATGTACCTCCCCTTTGCAAGTGATACGAACCGCACAAATAGTATACACCCCCCGCACTGACGGGTCAACTGGAGAATTGCCAGATGAGCGAGTACCAGTACTACGAGTTCCAGGCCCTGGACCGGCCGCTGACTGACGAGGAGCAGCAGGTCGTAGCCAGCCTGTCCAGCCGCATGGACCCCCATCCCCGGCGCGCCGTATTTGTCTACAACTATGGCGACTTTCGCGGCCGCCCGGCCGAGGTCCTGGCCCGCTACTACGACGCCATGTTGTACATGGCCAACTGGGGCAGCCGCCGCCTGATGTTTCGCTTTCCCCAGGCTGTCCTCGACCTGGAGCGGGCACGGGACTACTGCCAGCCGCTCATCATCGAGGACTATATGTCCTTTTACCCGGCCGGCGAGCACATCGTGCTGGACATCGAGTTTCACGACGAAGAGGGCGGCGGCGAGTGGTTGGAGGGCGAGGGCTGGCTGGACGCGCTCGTCGGCCTGCGGGAAGACATCCTGCAGGGCGACTATCGGGCGCTGTACCTGGCCTGGTTGAGAACCCTGGAGGTGGAAGACCTGCTCGACGAGGTGGCCGAACCGCCGGTGCCGCCGGGGTTGCGCCCGTTGTCGCCGGCGCTGCGCCGGTTCAGCGAGTTTTTCGAGCTGGACGAGTTCCTGGTCCAGGCGGCGGCCCAGGCCAGCGGCGACCGGGCGACCCCGGTGGACTCGTGGCTGCCGCCGGCCCTGGCCCAACTGCCGGCCCGGGAGCGCGACGACTTCTTGTTGCGCCTGGCCCAGGGGGAGCCATATCTATCGGCGGCGCTGAACCGGCGGCTGCGCGAGTTGGTGCCCCGGGTGGACCCGGCCCCGGGACCGCGCCGCACCGTGGGCCAACTCTTGGCCCTGGCAGAAGAGGAACGCGAGCGTGTGCATCGCCAGCGGGCGGAGGAAGCCGCGGCTAGACGCCTGCGCGAGCTGGAAGCGCTGGCCCAGCGGGAAGACGAGACCTGGCGCGAGGTAGACCGACTGATCCAGCAGGCTACGGCCCGATCATACGAGGACGCGGTCCAATACCTGGTCCAGTTGCGCGATCTGGCGCACCATCAGCACAAAACGATCATCTTTCAGCAGCGCCTGAACGCGATCTATGAGCAGTACCCGCGCCGCACGGCCTTGCTGCGCCGCCTGCGTGAGGCCGGCCTGCACCAGCCATGAACGCCGGTTCGGGGCCGGCCGAGGAGTGAGCACATGCCCGTCACCTACACCAGCCGCAAGGGCATCACGTACATCCTGTGCCGGGTCACCACCCGCACCGGTAAGCCGCGCTATGTCTTTGCCCGCGAGCCCCGGGGCGAGGTCGTAGAGGAAATCCCGGCGGGATTCCATATCAGCGAGAGCGTGAACGGCATCGTCTCGCTGGTCCGGGACCGGCCAGCACAGATTCGGCCGGCGGAGGTCGCAGCCGTCGAGGCGGCGGTGCGCCGGCATCCCCGGGCGCGCAACTATCGCGTTGCGGTCAAGGGCCAGCGCATCGAGGTCTATGAGCGGATGGGACCGGACGTGGGGGACCTCATGGCCACTTTCGAGAAGAGCGGCCTGGCGTGGCCGGGCCTCGCGCTGCGCTCGACAGGTGTCGCCGACCAACTCCAGGCCGAGTTTGACCGCTATGGCCAGTTTACACCCGTGCTGCGCTTCACGCTCCACGACGCCGACCGGCGGACCTTTGGCGCGCAGCGCATGTGCTACCGCAGCAGCATCGACGGCTGGCTTGACCTCCACCTGTCCGGCTCGGTCGAGCAACTGGCGCACCGCCTGGTCCCAACTTTGGGTACCGAGCGCTTCTTCGAGTTGTATTGAAGATCGATCCCGGTATCATCCAGTCTGACGACGTCGAGTTCTTGCCTGGATAGAGCGGATCAGATGGCGCCCTCGCGCAACAGCGCGCCAACCCAACGCGCATCTGCCACCAACTGCCCATGGTATTCTGGTAGATACTCCAGGACCAGCGGGCCGGCGAAACCGCTTCGGGCGATGGCAGCGACGATCTCCGTAAAGTCCAGATCACCGGCCGGGTGGCGCAGGGGCAGGTGCTGCTGGCCCAACTGGGCACTGCGGTTGGACAGATGGAAGCAACGGATCAGCGAGGCGTAGGTTTCAATATCGGCCACCAGTTCTGCCGGGGGCTTGTGCAGGTGGGCCGTGTCGTAGCAGGCGGCGTGGTGCGCGTGCCGTTGGCAAAAGGCGGCAATGCCTTCGATGCCAGACAGGAAGCGCCGGCGACCGGCGAACGTCTCCCAACACAAGGTCACCCGGGCCTGCTCCAGCAGCGGATTCACGACCGCGGCGATTTTGTTCTCCACATCGGCCAATCGGGCATTGGTCGGGTGAACCACAATGAGCGAGCAGTCCAGGGCCTGGGCGATAGGGATGGTCCGGCGCAGCACCTCGACGAATGATTCGAATGGCGCGATGCGCGCCTGGGCCAGGTGCACTGAGGTGGCACGCAGGGGCAAGCTGGCAAAGGGGGCCAGTATCCGCTCCATTGCCACCTGCAGGAACAAGTCTGGTTGGTAAAAGGCCACCTCCACGTAGCCTACGTCGCCGTAGGCTGCCAGAGCCTCATGCCAGTCGTAGGTGCCGCGTTCTGGATAAGAAACCCGGACGGCAGTGTGGATAGCGCCCCGCTGGTTTGTCTTGCTCACGGTGTGTTCAGGCCTCCTCGCTCTCCACGAGCAGCCGGCGAACCAATGCCGCGTGCTCGTCTCCCAGGGGCAGTTCCAGGTCCGTATACAGTCGGCGCCGCTGGGCCTCGGCGGTTTGGCCGGTGCGGGGGTCCACGCCGGTCTTGGCGTAGGTCTGCCAGTACACGCCGACACCGCGCCGCTGCCAGATCGGCAGGTCGTTAAAGTTGAGGCCCCGCTGGAACAGCAGTTCGTTTTTGTCCCCCGTTGACGCGCCATCCAGCCGGGCCGTGGCCTCATCCACACTCGATCCCTCGCGGCGCAGCAGCCAGAAACAATGGCCGTGCAAGGCATTGCGATGGGCATCGGCCTGGCGCCAGCGAAAATACTGCGCCACCAGCTCGACCGTGGGCAATTGGCTGACGCGGGCATCAAAGGCCGCCAGCGCCTGCAGGTGCAGACTGAAACAGGCGCTGGCCTCGCCGGCCAGGACGGACAGGAGCTTGGATGCCCGGCGCCCAAAGGCAGCGTCTTGACGGTGCAGGAGCAGCGAAACCTCGTCCGAGTGGGTCTGGGCGTAGATGCTGCGAAAGCCGCAGTCCATCAGGTGCCGGGCCGTGGCGATCATGGCGTCGCGAAAGCGTTCGTCGAAGGGACGCTCGAAGGCCAACTCGGGCCGCGCGACAAACTGGTGGAACGAGCGGCCGTCCAGCCGCACCACGAGCCACACATTAGGCAAAAGTCCCTGGCTACCGGCCGTCTCGTAGGCGCGCATCGTGCTGTTCAGGTTGTCCATCATCGTTTCCCACTTTGCTTCACCGCCGGCGCGGCCGGACCGTGAAACTGGACGGCTGGCGAGGCCCCTCGGCCTGAGCCAGCCGTCGCATGCGCTGCATCTGATACGCCCGAATCTCCTCACCCAGCGGGTGACTGCGTTTGACCTTGAGATGGGTGATGGACACGACCACGGCCGGGTCCGCTGGTCCCACTGGCGTCACGTCGCAGGCAATGCCGCCTTCATCGCCGAGATAGAGCACGTGCCGGATCTGCAGGGCCTGGTCGCGGGCGACAGTGACTCCTTGCGCGCGCATCGCCCGCACAAACGAGCTGGCCGGCCGCGCCGGGATGGGCAGGTGTGCCTCCATCGCGTGCAGCAGGGTCATCGCCGCGGCATAGTCATCGATCATCTGGGCCTCCTGTTGACGTTGCCCCCCTGGTGCTCTTGTAGCCCAATGAGCGGACGTATCGCGCGATCTTGCGCCAGGTGGCCTGGTACGAGGCCACAGCAGACGGCGCATCACTCACCTTATGCCGGAACTCGTAAAGGTACGACGGGCCGCGCAGGAACATCGTCGGCGCGAACGTGTCGTAGTCGCCATAGTCGCACACGAACTTGCCAATAACCCAGCAGTTGCTGGCGTGTTTCCGCATCGTCCGCTCGGAGAGGCCGGTCAATGCCAGATCGTCGAGGAACTGGAACAGGAACGCGCCCAGGTGCCGGGCCAACTCGTGGGAAGCCTCGTCCCAGTACCAGTCTTCGATGAACGCCTCCAACTCGGCTTCTGCCTCGGGCGGCAGGTGTTCCAGCAAATTCACCGGGTAGCGCAGGGCGATCTGCTGGCCGCCGTGGATGTTGGGCAGAGGATATAGCCCCTCGGCCAGGTCTGGCAGGCCCTGGTCTGCGTGCAGGTGCCGGACCACGAAATCCGGGATGGCGCGCAGCGCGGCGGCCAGCCACAGCAGATCCGAGGCGCTGGGCACGGTGAACGCGTCGGGCCCGGTGAATCTGACGAACAGGGGATAGGCGCGCTCCCCAGCCACGGACCACTCGTAGCTCTCCATCGCGTCCAGGTCGTCAAAAGGCATGGACATGGCTTCCTCAAAGACCAGGCTGATCCACGAGCGCGGCCGGTCGCCTGGCCCAGGCTCGACGCCGGCATACATCAGGCACAAATCTTCCATGGATTCGTAGAGCGATAGGCCAAAGAACTCGCTCCCACTGCCCAACACCACCGCGTAGCGAGTGCGCCCATCCGGCGGGTAACGGACCTCGATGGGCCACGAGTTGTTCATCCAGCGCCAGGGAGCCTGGCGATAGTACTCGGCCGCGGCCGCGAACAACTCTTGCACCAGGGGCACCGTCGCGCCGGGCACGCTCAACAAGCCGGGGATAGACTCGCGCCGGCTCAGGTGGGTTTCCAACTCGCGCCAGGCGATGTCCACCTGGGGCAGTGTGGCGCGATACTCGCAGCGGATGCCTCGTTCATCCAGGCGCGGCGTGAGCGCCCGGACGAGATCCGCATCATCCAGTATGACACGAGTCGGCGTGATGCGCCGGCCCAAGCTCAGCAGGGACCGCCCCATCGCCTTGGTCAGCACGTCCAGTACCTCCTCGGCCGTGGGGCGTTCGTCTTGAATGTGGGTCCGCCGAATCTGGTCGGCCTCCTGCTCCAGCACCAATACCAGGTACGGGCGATACGGGGGCTGGTCGTCGGGCATGATCCAGGTGGGCGCGCGCCGGGCCCGGCAGAGCCAGGTCACGGCGTGCGGCGATGGGCCGGGCGGCTGGTTTCTCACCATCGATATCACCACTCCTCGTCATCCCAGCTCGGGTACTGCTCCGGCGATTCCCCGACCGATTCGACCAGGCGGGGGTATTCGCCCGCCGGCGCATCGGGGCGGCTGGCCGTGGCGTGTACCCGCACCTTGAACCGCCACTCATCGCCATAGTCAAAGAGATACATGAACTCCTGCCCCGGCTTGAGCTTCAGCTCGCCCAGCGTCGTGGTCTGGACGTTGCCAGGGCCACGTTCTGCCTCCTGGGCTGCTACGTATTCCCAGAATGCCTTCATCTCGGCCTCCATCTCTTCAAGAGACATCTGGTCCCCGAACAACATGCGCAGGTTTTGTTCGCGCTCCTCTGGCGTGGGCTCGGGCCAATCCTCCTCGTCTTCGTTGTCCTCGATGGGCTCGCCCCACGGCGTAGAGCCCTCCGGCAAGCAGTATTCGGTACTGCCGTCCCAAGCCTTGCCGCTCATGAAGAACGAGTAGAGATGGTCAGAGTCCCAGTCGTAGGCGTTCTGGATAGCAAAGTGCAGGTCTTCCAACGTCTGCTCGGCTTCCAATTCGATCTTGCGCCAAACTCGGCCGGTGCCGGGCAAGGACACGTGGAACGTATAGGTTTTCATCAGATCCTCCTGGCTCGCTCTGCTGCCTGGTCGCTGCTCAAGTGACAACGCTTGTACTTTTTGCCGCTGCCGCACCAGCAGGGCTCGTTGCGGCCCGGTTTCCTGGCCGGTGTGGTTGGCGGCGAAGCCAGCGGTGTTGGGGCACCGGGCGACACGCCGGTTGACCGATTCGACTGCCTCCGGAGCCGTTCCTGTTGGGTTGTGATAGCGGTCAGCTTGTCCGGTTGGTCCCATTCGCGGTACAGATCCGCCAGCCGGTCCAGCACATCGCTCCGATCAGATAGGTTGGGACGCGCCAGAGCCCGCTGCAGGATCGCTTCGGCCCGGTCATACTCTTTCGGGTCCGGGGCACCCCACAGCCAGTAGTTATCAGACCAGCCGATATACCCCCAGCCCTCGTCGGGCAAGCGCTCCACCAACGCCTCGTAGACGGCCTCGGCCTCGGTGCGCTGTCCCAGGTTCCAGAGCGCCTCCCCCTGGGCTCGCAGCATGTTGACCTGGCGGTTCGCGTCCTCATCGGGGAACTGGGTCAGGAATTCGCGGACGTAGCGCACCTGGTGCTCGTGATAGATGGGATCACCGATACCGGCGTTGTGCAACTCCATCTCCAGATCATAGCTCCAGTTAAAGACGCACTGCATCATGCCGGGATAGGCGCTATCGAAAGCCATAGTGTTCCGCATCTCTGGCGTGGCCATCTGCTTGACCATCTCCCACGCCTCAAGCCACCTGTCGCAGGCGGCGGTGCGCTGGTTCGCTTCCAACAAACGGTAGCCGGCCTGCATCAGATCGTCGAGTTGTTCCTCCGGCGTGAGCTCGATGGGGGGCAGGGTGCCGGTCCGCACCTGCTCCCAGCGCCGGGCCTCGGACTGCTCAAAGGCGTCGATGGCCTGCAAGGCAGCGCGACCCTGGCTTTGGCCCACCTGGTGGTCGATACTACCCCGCAGGGCATCCAGCAGCAGCTTGTTCACCTCCGGGCTGTCGCCGCCGTCCTCGATCTGCATCGATAAAGCATTGAGGATGCCGTTGAGCTTGCGAAAGCGGATGAGGGGCAACCCAAGCTCTCGGATCGCAACAAGGATGGGTTCTACCTGCATCGCCCGGGCGTAATCGTAACGGGTGGGCTCGTTCGAGGATTTCCATTTACGGGACATTGGTGACTCCTCCTGCCGATTGAATCGCGTCCAAGACCTCGTGCGTGGGATAGCCCACAATGCGTCGGGTCCGCCCCAGCCGATCCGAGACGATGAACGAGTTTTCCTCGATATGGTACGTCAGGTCCCACTCGATGGCAAACCGTCCTGTTGTTTCCATGATGTTGACCGGCTGGGGGTCGCCATCGCGCGCCAGGCAGAGTGCCAGACTATCCTGGAAGTCCAGCAGCCAGGCGTCGCCGGTGGCGGTGGA
The DNA here is from genome assembly GCA_018823415.1 of Chloroflexota bacterium. Taxonomy (GTDB): domain Bacteria; phylum Chloroflexota; class JAHJIN01; order JAHJIN01; family JAHJIN01; genus JAHJIN01. The sequence continues at coordinate 10,803 of JAHJIN010000240.1, forward strand.
AAAGAACACCAACGGCTCCAACGTCACGATGTGGGTATCACGCGCAGCGGCGCGGCAAACAATGCGCTTCACCTCGCGATTGATGTTCACCCGGTCGCGCTGCAGGCGTTGCACGGTTCGCTTTTGACTTTTCAATTGTCCCCTTCTCCTCTTCGGCCGGGTGGCTACTCGATGTCCTCCACCTGGACTCGATACGTTTTCTCCAGAGCCTTGATAACTTGCATGACCTGGGGCTCGTAGCGCCCGGTGTAGGTGATGGTATACAGGTCCTTGTTGACTTCCACCGGACAGCGGATCTCTAGCAACGCCCGGCGCAGTCGCTCCAACATTTTGCCGTTGGGCACATGCAATGTGACCGAGGTATGGCGCCGCAGGACCACCAGTTCCTTTTCCCGGGGTTGGGGCTTGGCCAGCACCGATTGCTGCGGGAACATGGTGCGCGCCAACGCCGGCAGCGGGCTGGTGGCAGCGGCTCCATGCTGCACCCGCAGCGGTACCAGCTCGGCAGATTCCAACCGGGCCAAGAGTTGGTCCGGCGAGTGCACCAGGCGCACGGCCGGCGAAATACGTTCCACCGTGAACGGGTCGGCGGCAGGCAGGTCCTCGTCCCCCTCCAGCAGCGCGAAACCCCGGTACAGGGTGAACTTTTCCGCGTGCCGGGACCATGCCGCCAGGTCCCAGGCCACGTTCTGGGGCAACTCCTGGCCGGTCAGCCGGGTCAACAGCGCCGCCACGTCCAGGCCCTCGTCCTGGGCCAGTTGCGCGGCGACGCGTTCCTTTTGCAGCCGCAAGACGGTGGTGAGGCCCTCGGACACAACCTCGGTCAGCGGGGTCAGTTGGGCCAGCAGGTCGGCCGGGTAGCACTCGGACTCGACGTACACCTCAAAGTTGGGCTGCACCGTGACCCGGGGCGCCGGGATGCTGCCAACCAGCGCCCGCTGCAGGCGGCCATTGACCCGAAACGCCCGGAGCTGGCCGATGGCTGGATACACCCCCTGATACGCTTGGCGGGCATAGGCCACGTCCACATAGCCCAGGGTCAAGGGCACGCCTTCCAAAAAGCGCTCCACGTACCGCCCCTCTACCCGTTCAAAGGCATCCCGGGCCGCGTCGAGGATGTCGATCTCGTGGCCCCAGGTGTCCTGGCTCTCGTGGAAATTGCCGTAGCGGCTTGGGGCGCGGCCCCAGCGGTCCGCTGGAATCGTTTGCGGGATGAGGAAATAAGGCTGGTGGGCCTTCAGGTATTGGACCAGCGACGCGGTGCTGTGCCACACGCCCGGCGCGCACGACTGCAACAGGTTCAGCAGAAAACGCCGAATGGCGACGAAATCAAGAGCGGGCATCACGCCGGTGGCGCAGCCCCAACTGGCAAAGCCGCCCAGCCGGCCCTGCACGCTGGTGGTATAAAACTCGCTCTGGCAGCCATCGCGCTCGCCGATGAGCGCGTCCAGCAACGCGCGCTCCTGGGCAGCCAGCGACGAGCGCCGGAATTGCAGGTATTTGGCCTCGTTGAACTGGACATAGTTTTCCGGGAACGACGGCTCCGCGCTGCTGTACCCGGCATACACGCCCTTGGTGTCGTACTGAACCAGGCCCAGTTTGAGGGCCAGTTCGTCGATGAAATCCACCCAGGCCGACCCACCGGTCTCCTTGACCCCTTCCACTGCCCCGGGGTCCGTCATCAGCCTGGCCAGGCGCAGCGAGTCCGATTTGCTCAACATGTTGGTGCGATGGGCGCGCTTGACCTCGCGCTCTTGGACATAGCCGACGAACACGTGCAGGTCGCGGCGCGGATCACCGGGGTTACTGAACACGTCCAGATCGCCTACATCGATGGGGGTTAGCTCAACCATTGCGCTGCACCGTCTTGATCACATGGCCGGACTTGGCAACCACCTTTTCCACCGCCGGCAGCAGGTCGGTGGGAAAGGCCAGGTAGCCGTTGGGCAAAAAGACCAGGCCCTGCGGGAACGCCCGCTCCAACTGGACCTTGAGACCCAGGTCGTCCACCCGGGCGATCAGCAGGTTCTCGTGGATGATCTGGCGACCCCAGCGAGCCTGGGCCGTATCCAACGCCTGGCGATAGGCCGGCGCGTGCTCCCGCAGCCATTGGATGAGCGGTTGATCCCGCATATCCTCGATGGCACGTCCGATCCGGACCACGTTGGGCGCCATGACCAGCCGCCCGCCAATGGCCCGGGTGCTGGACAGGCACGCCAGTTGCTCCAGGCTGGCATACGGCACCGTGTCCAGATCGACAGTCAGCCGGTCACCGGTGACGGCGAGATAGGTCGCGGGGTCCACCTCGGCCGGCGCCGCAGTTGCCGGGGCCGGCCGGCGGTAATAGGGCGCCCCGTCCACCACCTGTTTCGCCAGATAGCCCCACTGCCAGCCGGCCTCGCAGAGGTCGGACCCGCTCAGCGGTGCGTCGCAAAAGACGCGCAACGGCAGGTCCAGGTGCATCGACCGCAGCCACTCGTGCTCGCCCAACTGGTCAAAGGCATAGGTCACGGCCTCAAGCGGGGCGACCTTGGGACCCTTGTTACCCAGCGGGGCGTCCTTGACCCTGGGCGCCGGCACGGCGGCTCGCCAGGAAGCCTGTTGCCACTCTACCAGATGCCGGGCGCGAAACGCGCGCTCCCCCATACGCAACTGGCCGTCTACGATGTGCAGTTGGTACTGGCGGTCGGTACTGCCGGCCGGTCGCGGGCCGCCGGTCAACTCTTGCAGCTTGGCCCGCACCACGTCGGCTCGCAGGTCCCCGGCGCCGGCCAACGTTTGGGCCGACCGGATCAGGGGCGGCAGCAAGCCCTCGAACTCGCGGGGTAGCCGAAAACGCCAGCGCTCCATCTTGGTCTCGGCGTTCCAGACCGCCGGGTCTTCGGCCATGAGCAGCAGGCCCTTGCGGACCAGCGCGTTCTGGACCTGCTTGAGCACATCTTTGTGCCGCCGGGTAAAGGAGAGATAACGATACTGGGCGATGTTCGAGTCGCCATAGATACGGGCAAAAAAGGCCACGTCCACGGTCTCGCCGGTCAGCTTGAGCAGGTGTAGCAGGGTCACTTCTTCCTCGGTCAGGGTGCCCATGGCCGCCGCCACGCCAATGTCGGAGGGATAAAAGTTTTCCAGGAGCGCCCGGGAGGCGGATTCCTGAGCCGAAAATCCCCGGCTCTTGGCGATGGCCTTGACATCGGTGTTGCTCAGAACCTCGTGGCACATCTGGTGCAGCATTTGCGAGGCGTTCATCGTCTGCGATGCGTTCATCGTTTGCGTTTCTTTTTCCCTTTCTGCCGCTGTGCCTGGCGCTGCGCTTTGCGTTTCCTGAGTTCTTGCCGGCTCACCGTCTTGGGCTTGGGCGTGAGACGTGTGGCAGGGTCTTGCGATTCCTCCGCCTCTACCGACGCGCGGCGCCGGCCTTTGCGCCGGGGTGGCGGCTCGACCCGGCCCAATAACGCCCTTCCGCTACTGAGTCGGTCCATGCGCGCCTCCTCGGCCCTCACGATGCGCCGCCACTCGGGCAGCTCGGGCCTGGTCACGCCGTTCACCGCGCAGAGCACCAGCAACAACTCGGCCAGCAGGTGATCCGACACCGTCTCGGCCTGCCAGAGGGCATACAGCGGCTCGATGGCTATCGGGCTGCCAGTATCCGTCAGGGCGTTGAGGTATATCTCGTCGACAAACTCGCTGTCTTGCATCGCGCCCAGAATGGCCTGGGCCGATTGCTCAGTGGGGACCTCGCCCAGCACGCCGCTCAGATAGATCTGGCGCGAGAAATCGTCGTCGCGCAGGTGCGCGGCGGCCAACTCGACCACCGCCGGCCCGATGGCGACCAGCGCCGACATACACGCTTCCTTGAGATAATCGCTCTGGTCTTTGTAGATCATGGCAATGAGCGTGGGAATAGCGGCGTCACAACTCCCGGGGTAGCACCGGGCCAACAGTTCCAGGGCCGCCACGGCCCGCAACATCCCCCAACTGAACCGGTCCGGGTCGAGCAGCACTACCAGGCGCGGCACGACGGTCGGTCCCAGGTCTACCACCCGCTCGACCACGTCGGGCCATACCTGCTCCCGGTTCTCGGCCAGGATGGTCAACAGCGCCTCGGCCGGGTCCGGGGCCGCATCCAGCACAGCCTGATCATCGTGGTCGACGCTCAACCGACAGAGCAGGGCCAGGCCCAGCGCCGTCTCGCGCTGGCGCTGTTCCAGGCGCGGGCAGGGTGACTCGGCCAGGGCTTCCAGGAGGAGCAGGGTGAATGGCACCTGATAGCGATAGCCGGCCCCCCGCGCGTCGGCCGCCCAGGCGGTTTGCCACCCGGCCACGTCGTCGCCGCGCGCTGCGACCAGGCGGCGGGCCTCGCGCAGCAGCACGGGAAACACGCCCTCGTGCTGGCGCTCGAACGCTGCCGCCAGATCATCCAAGCACTCGTCGCTCAGGGTCGGCGCCAACCCCATCCACCACGCGGCATAGTCCACGGCCGCGTCGGGTCCATCCTTGACCGTGTGGACGAGCTCCTCGGCCAACCGCGTGGCCTCGATGGGCGCGGCCATCGTCCCGATGGTGCGATAGCCAGACGGATGGAGGTCCCAGGACCGGTAGACCTGCACCAGGCGGGGGATATCGGCCGGTTGCGCCGCGTGCAGCGCGGCCTCCAGCACAAACCCGAGCGCCCACGAGTCAGCAGGGAGACCCTGCAAGATGTCGCCCAAAACCTGCCGGGCCTCATCGCCGCCCAACTGGCCCAGCGCGCCGACCAGGTAGGTGAACTCGGTGCCACCCAGGGCTGGCTTGAGCGGCCGCAAGTGGGCCAGGATCAGCGGCAAGGCGTCGCGCACCTGCAGGCGCGCCAGGGCCTGGGCCAGATAGCCCAGGCGCCGGCCCTGCGCCGACCGCAGCCGGTCCAGCAGCACCGGGCCGTATCGTTCGGCATCGCCGGTATCGGCCAGGAACTCGGCCGCGCGAAAGACGATATAGGTGTTGGGGTCGTCCAGCAGCGCGATGGCGGCCGCGCCGGCCTGGTCCGGGAAGCATTTGGTCAGGCGTGCCAGCGCCCACCGCCGCACCGGCGCATCAGGATGGTCGATGAATCGCATCAGGTCATCATAGGTCCAGAGCAATTGCTCCATAGTCTCTGTTCTCCAGTTAATTGCATGACAAAAGGCACCGTCATCCCCAAAAGCAACCATGCTCGTCGTCCAGTACTTGCTGGACCCGAGCCTTGAGTGCATATTTGTGGCCTCGATCGGGCAGCGAATAGGGCCACCAGGCATCGAACGCACGCATCCAATAGAGGTGCCACTGCCGGGTAGCGAGGGTCAGGCGCAGTTGGCAGATGGGGAACAGGTACACATCGCCATTCTGGCGCTGCTGGACCTCGTAGATGCCAATGGCTGTTCCCTCTTCGGTGATACGGCAAGGTGGTTGCCCTGAAAACCGTTCGTCCAGCAGCGCCGTGATGGTCTTGATCGCGTGGCGGGCCACGTCGGGCAGGATGATGTCTGGATTGCGGATCGCCTGCAGTCCGGCCTCGCCGCCGTACTCGTAGGCGTTCAGATAGTACACTACCTCGTTCGCGGTGAGTTGGTGTCTGGCAGCATGGGCATGGAAGGCGGTGGCGTCATCGCCCAGGCGACTCGCATCCTGGGCGATGCGACGCATAGTCTCGATGCTGCGAGAGCTAGCCAGTCGCTGGTCCCATTCTGCGTCCATGTGCCATCCTTTCTGTCCGGTCCAGGGGATATAGGGTCCAAGACCCGGCTACTCGCCGTCTGGGTTATCCTCTGCCAATGTTTCAGGGTACCCGGTACGGTTGTGCGCTTTCATCCAACAAACCCAGTGTATTGACCAGGACGCCCGGCTCCGGGTGCTGGTTTAGGTAGATCAGAAACCCACGCATGGGATCGCCATAGGGGCTGGCGAGGTCGCTGTCTATGCGGAGCTTGAAGAGACGCGGCACCTCGGTGACGACGAATTGGCCGTCGGCGTCGAGTTCGACGCGCTGGCCCCGGGCAAAGCGAGCCTGATAGCCAAAGCTCGGTCGATCCGCATAGTAGACCAGCAGTGCGATATCTCGCGTGTTGTCGGCGTGGATCATGCCCAGCAGCATCTTGACCAGGCCCATCAGGTCCAGAAGATCCTCGTCGCCGATGCGGGCCACCCGGAAGGGTCCGCCAGCGTGGATAGTGGCGTTGCGCGGGTTCTCGGCGTCCTCGAACACAAAGCCGACTTGCGCATCGTAGGTCAGCGTCAGGCCGCCCTGGCGATGGACCGTGGGCCGCCTCATGCGGGCCTTGACGATGGGCGTCATGGCTCGCAGTTGATGGTGTACCGGCGATAGGGGCGGTTCAGCCGGCGCAGGTCCCAGTCCGGCCTCGTGCAGGCGTTCCTGGGCCAGGTAGTAGCTCCGGTCGATCTTGAGGGCGCGCCGCCACCAAGTCACTGCTTCATCGCGCTGGCCCAGGCGCTCGCAGGCCACGCCCATCTGGAACAGGGCCGACACATACTTTGGATCCCGGCGCAACGCTTGCTCCAGCCAGGGGACAGCCTGCGCCGGCTCGCCTGCCTGCAAGCAGGTGTAACCGAGGTTGTACAACGTAACGGCATAGTCCGGGTCGCGAGCCTGGGCTGCCTGGAACGCCTCCAGCGCCTCGGCATAGCGCCTCTGTTCCACGCCGGCGACGCCCAGGGCGAAATAGCCTTCGGGGCGCGCGGGGTCAGCGACGATCATGCGCCGGGCCTTGCGTTCCACCAGGTGGTAATCGCCCAGGTCTATGTTGTGGCTGACCTGCTCCTGGAGATGATCGATCAGGTAGGTTCCCGGGGCGATCTCGTCGCGCTGGATGCGGCGCAGCAGACGGATGGCCTCACGCGTGTCCTGTTGCCGGGCCAGGCGAGGCCAGCGGCGAGCGAACAGCTCGAAAGCGGCGATGGCCTCCGGGATACGGGCTGCACAGGCATAGACCACACCCCTGCTGTGAAGCAGGTCCGGGTCATCCGGAGCCCAGCGTTCAGCCTCGTTCAACGCAGCCAGGGCCTCGTCGTAGCGCTCCAACGCCAGGTAGCAGGCGCTCAGGTTCTGGTAGGCGGTGGGGCGATTCTCCGCCGGCCGGTTGTCCAGTTCCAAGAAGTGCTGCAACGACGCAATGGCCTCGTCCCATCGCTCATCACCGATGGCCGCCAAGCCGTGCAGCCAGGGAATCATGGGGTTGGATGCGCGATCCGGCGGCTGGGTGGGTTGAGGCGCGCGGGGTCCGGTGCGCTTGGTGCTGGGGCGACGTTTCTGTTGGCGTCTTTTTTTGGCGGACATGAGTTTCCTTTCCGGCTAGCGCGCCAACTGCCGGATCTGGCGCACATAACCCAACTCGTCAAAGGGGCGATTGTCCTTGAGAATGTGATAGATCTCCCCGACCAGCACGCTCCCCACCTGGTGGATGGCCTCGTGCCGCGACAGGCCCTGCCGCATCAGCATCTTGACGACCCGGCGCACCTCCCGGGGCTCTCCCCCGGCGATCTGGTTCTCGATGGTCTGATGGATAATGATGTGCACGATGGGATTGGTGCCGGTTTGCTCGAGCTCTTCGTCCGACACTTTGTCCAGTCGCCCCCACAGATGAGTATACTCGGGGTGCTCGCGCATGACCTGCACCAGGCGGGCATCCTCGTCGGAGAGGGGCGCATCTGACTGCGCTGCATCCCACACCAGGCGGATGTGCTGCCGGGTCAGACTCTTCAGTTCCCGATTGGCGCTCATCACTCACCTCCAACCCCGGTATGTGACCCGGCTACTCTTCTGCCGCATCCGCAAAGGCTATGGCCAGCGCCCGGGCCGTCACACCGTCGTACACCCGTTCCATCTGCGCCCAGAAGCTGCGGGCGTCCAGGTAATCGGGCACGCCCAGCCGCTTGAGCAGCGCCATGTCCACTGCCGGGGCCGCGATACGCACCGACACGTCCTCCGCTGCCGCGCCGATGGCCCAGTAATCGTCCAGGCACTCGGCCAGGGCCGGCATTGCTACCGCTTCCACCGTCTCGGGCCGGTAGGGCAACTCTTCGACCGGGGCCGCTCCCACAGCACGCCGCTCGCGCAGCGCCGCGGCGATGTCGGCCTGGCTCCGGCCGCGCAACTCGAACAACAGGAACGGGTCCTGGTCAAAACGCTCACCCAGCAAATAGTAGACGGCGGCGATGTGCTTGCAGGGGTTGGCCCAGTCCGGGCACGAGCAATCGGTGCTCAGGTCGCCGCGCGCGGCTGGGAACAGCGGCACCTTGACCGCGTCAAAAACCTGCTCGATGTCCGAGGGCATCTCGCCGTTGAGCAGTTGCGCGGCAAAGATGGCTTGCTCTGACAGGGCATCGCACACCTGGTCCCACTGCCGGTCACTCAACGGCTGGAGTTGGATGCTGACCTTGTACGGGGTGCGCCGCGAGCCTTGCACCCGGGCCGAAACATGCCCGGGCGCGATGTCGATGGACACGACCTGGCCCCGCCGGGCATAGCTGCGCCCCCGGCTCAGCCGCGCCGAATCCATCAGGCGCTGCAAGGCGTCGATCCACTGATTCGCCCACCAGTTCTTGACAAACTTGCCCCGCTGGCTCTGGGCCTTGAGGCCGTCTTCCACTGTGATGGGGCGCGTTGCTTCGTACTGCGGCCAATAGTTGTCGTAATAGCTCCGTCGTCTACCCATCGTGCTACTCCCGGCGCAGGGCCATGAGGTCCCGCAGCTCGTCAGTGCTCAGCTCGGTCAGCCAGTTCTCGCCGGCGCCCACCACGCTCTCCGCCAGGGCCTTTTTGCTCTCGATGAGTTCGTCGATGCGCTCCTCCAGGGTGCCGGCACAGACGAACTTGTGCACCAGCACGTCGCGGGTCTGCCCGATGCGAAATGCCCGGTCGGTGGCCTGGTTCTCCACCGCCGGGTTCCACCAGCGGTCAAAGTGGAACACGTGGTTGGCGGCCGTCAGGTTCAGCCCGGTGCCGCCGGCCTTGAGCGACAGGATAAAGATCGGCGGGCTGTCGCGTGTCGCTTGCTGAAAGCGGGCCACGATGCGGTCGCGCTGCTGCTGCGGCGTGCCGCCGTGCAAAAAGAGCACCTCTACGCCAAAGAGCGCCGCCAGGTGCGCTTGCAGCATGTGACCCATCTGGGCGAATTGAGTGAACACCAGCGCCCGGTCGCCCACGTCCAGGGCTTCCTCCAGCATCTCGCCCAGCCGGTTCAACTTGCCGGAGCGTCCCGGCAGCGCCGAGCCGTCGCCCAGGAACTGCGCCGGGTGGTTGCAGACCTGCTTGAGCCGCATCAGCGCGCCCAGTACCACCCCGCGCCGCCCCATCCCGCCGCCTTCTTCCTCGTCGGTCTGTTCGATGCGTTCCAGCGATTCCCGGACCACGGCCTCGTACAGCGTGGTCTGCTCGGCCGTCAGGTTGCAGTAGACCTTGCTCTCCAGCTTGTCCGGCAGGTCCTGGATGATGGTGGGGTCGGTCTTGACCCGGCGCAGGATGAACGGCCCCACCAGTCCCTTCAGCCGCCCGGTGGCGTCCTGGTCCTGGTAGCGCTCAATGGGGATGGCGAACGTCTCGCGGAACCGGGTCTGTGAGCCCAGGAACCCGGGGTTGAGGAACTGCATGATGGACCACAGCTCGGAGAGGCGGTTCTCCACCGGGGTGCCGGTCAGGGCGATGCGGTTGGCGGCTGGGAGCCGGCGGATGGCCTGGGTCTGCTTGGCCCGAGGGTTCTTGATATTCTGCGCCTCGTCCAGGATCACGTCGCTCCAGGGCACCTGGGCCAACTGGCCCACGTCGCGCCGGGCCAGGCCGTAGGTGCTGATGACCACGTCGTGTGCCTGGGCCAGGGGGACGAACTCGTCGTCCTGGACCCGGTCGCTGCCGTGGTGTACCAGCACGCGCAGCGCCGGGGCAAAGCGCTGGATCTCGCGCTGCCAGTTGCCCACCACCGAGGTGGGGCAGAGGAGCAGGGCCGGGCCGACGGGCTGCGCGGCCCGTTCGCGCTCGTGCAGTAGCAGGGCGATGGCCTCAATGGTCTTGCCCAGGCCCATGTCGTCGGCCAGGCAGGCGCCCAGCCCCCAGCGCCGGAGAAAGGCCAACCAGGAGTAGCCGCGCACCTGATAAGGCCGCAACTGGCCCACGAACCCTTGCGGCGGGGGCAGTTCGTCCATCTTTTCGCTGGCATCCAATTGCTGGATCAGGTCATCCAGCCAGCCGGTGGTCTCGACGCCGTGCAGCGGTAGCCCGCCGATCTCCTGGGTGGCCCCCAGTGCCATCCCCAGCGCGTCGCCCAGCGCCAGATCCTCCTGGCGCTGGCGTTCCCAGAAGGCGATAGCGGCCTCGATCTCGTCCGGCTGGAGCAGCACCCACTGGCCCCGCACCTTGACCAGCGGCATCTTGAGGGCTGCCAGCCGCTGGAACTCTTCGCGGGTCAGGGGCTCGTCGCCCAGGGCCAGCTCCCAGTCGAATTGGACCAGATTGGCCATGCTGAGGATGCCCTGGCCGATGATGTTGGGTTCGGTTTTGAGCTTGGCGCGGATGCCCAGCCGGGCGCCGGGTTTGTTCCACCAGGGCGGCACCAGCACCCCAAAGCCGCTGCCCTCCAGCAGCGGCCCCACCTCACGCAGGAAGGCATAGGCCTCGTCCACGGTCAACGGGCAGACCTGGGGCCGGGCCGTGCGCAGGCTTTTCAGGATGGGCGGAAAGAGGCGCGCCGCCAGGCCCAGCCCGGCCAGCAGTCGCTCCTGGGCCCCCTCGAATTTGCGGTTGAGGATGCGCAGGGTGCCGCCCCGGGCGCTCCACACCTGTTCCGCCGGCACCAGGAGGCTGGGGTCGTCGCTGGCCTGGAGCAGGTAGCGCAGAGTCCAATCCGAGACGACCACGCGTTCGGTCTTTTCGTCTACCTCCGGCGGCTCCAATCGGAGGCAGAGACGGAAGGCCGCCTCGGCCGCGCCGCGCAACTGGCCCATCCACTCGCGCCAGGCGTCGAACAGGGCCGCCAACTCGCGGCGCTGGGCTATCGGCACCTCGATGCGATCGTCTGCGGTCCACAGGGCTGCCCACCACGCGCCGGCCACGCCGGTGGGCGTTTTGCGGCGCCGGTCCAGGCTGTCTCGGCCCCAATCGCGCCCGGCCTGATCGATGAGGTGCTTGAAAAAGCTGTCCAGCAAGGCGTGGGGGGCTGGGGCGCGGTCCTCTTCCGGCGGCTCTTGCTCATCGAATAAGGCCCGGCAGACCGGGGGCATGGCCTGGGCCAGCGTGCGCAGGCGCGCCCGGTCATGCGGATCGTCCAAGACCGGCAGCCACATGGCGCGGTAGCGCCCGTCTTCCTCGGTCATGCCGGGCAGGTACTGGTGGCGCGCCAGGAACTCGAGTCCCAGCTTGGCGACGAGGCTCCAGTAGCGCAAATCTGCGCCCCAGTAGCGGTTGCCGGCCGCGCCCAGGGGCAGCGCGACAAGCAGGTCCAGGGCCGCGAGGGAGTCCAACGCCAGACCGGGCACTTGCCAGGGGGTCAGGTGCGGTTCCAGCTCTTCGTCGGCGGTCTCGCTGGCTGTCGGAATCAGCCAAGGGGGCAGCAGGGGCTGGTCCGCGACGGACGGCAGCAGGATCACACGCTGTGCCGCTGGCGTGTCCGACCACTGGCACCGGGGGATCCACGTCGGCAACGCCGCGCGCAGGTGCTCTGGCGACGCGGCGTGGGGATGCGGCGGTATCCGGGGTTGGCGTCCGCGAGGCGTGGGCGCAGGTTCCGCTGCCTCGCCCCAGATAAAGAAGGCCTCCCCGACCCAACTGCCGTGCAGGACTAGCTTCGGGTCTAGTGCGAAATCTGGCTCCAGGGCCATGACGTTCCTCTTTCTCGGATAATCTGGTACCAATGGTAGCACGTTGCACGATCATTGTCAAACCGGATCGATCCGTATGATCAACCAATTGGCAGAAGGACCAAAAAAAGAACTCGTGGGAGCCTGTCCACGAGTTCTTTATACAATAACATATGTTGGAAATATATCTAGATGCAACAGTGGCGGAAGCGACGGGGAGTTGATACTCCCATAGTCAATTCCGTTGACGCTGGTGTAAACTGAACCCCGATCCGTTCGGGCTCCGTACTGCAATCCGCTGATATTCCTCTTTGACTGGGGCCGGTATCGGCCACCAACCTCATTATAGCCGGTTTCACGCCTGCACGCAAGTACCAGTGTCCATCACTTGCTCAACCAAGAGTGCCGGGACAGACCGGCTGGCATCGCCGTGCCCCTGGCCCACGGAGGAAAACTCATGCCCAATACCCAATCAGAGGCCGATGATACCAATTACGATGCGCCAATACAACGGCAACTCCACCTCCTGCCAGTCTGGCGTGACCGGGTCAACGCGCGCATTCGGCCCGAGATCCAGCGTAGCCAGAGCGACTATTCCTGGCAATACGTCCGGCCGTTGGTCGGCACCCAGTTCTGGCTTCTCCACCAGACGCTCAGGCAGCTCCGCATCGAGGGCCATAACCCTTCTGATGAGGTCACGACGACGATCACCGAACTGGCGCAGTTGGCCGGCCTGTCAGAGAAAACGGTGGCCCGTTTACTGGGCAGTGAGCCTATCCCCGGTCAGAAACCCTGGCGGCAACTGGTTGATACGGGTTTGGCGACTGACGAGATCGATATGCGCCGGCGGCTCATTCCACGACTCCGGTACACCAGCAGCATGAAACCCAACCATGCTCGCCCTACTCGTGACGGATTTGCCATCGAGGTGCGCATGGACGACGTGCTGATCCCCGGTCATGAGCGCGAGTTGGAAGACGAAATCGCCGCAGCTCTCGGCAGCGCGTCATCAGCGTCGAACGGGGGCACGCTTGCAAACGGTCAAAATGGCAGTTTGCAATCGAATGCAAAACCCCAAAATGGCGGTTTGCAACCGGATGCAAAACCCCCAAATGGTGGTTTGCAATCAGCCAACGAGTTCACGTCGGGTGCGCCAGTGCCCGAATCAGCGCTACCCGGGACCTCGCCGGCCATTGCAAAACCCCAAAACGGCGATTTGCAATCGATTGCAAACACCCGAAATGGCGGTTTGCAGGTTGCAAAACCCCAATTGGGGGGCGCTACTACTACAACTACGACTTCTCTAGATCGATCTCGTAGTAGTTGTAGTGGCGCAGATCTCGCGGCCTGGCAACCACCGGCCGACGTGGGCCAGCAACTTGCCGATCGCTTTGCCCTGGCCAATTGCGATCACTGGTCCCGAGCCAAGCGCCCACGTACAGAACCCAACGCTGCCGAGTGCACTCGCCTGATCGAACTGGCCCAGAAATATCACCCGGCTGCCTGCACCGATTCACATCCCGGGTCCACGGACGGGACAGCGTGGGTGCTGGCCGCCATCAACGAGGGTATCGATGGCGGCGGTGACCAGGTGACGATCTCGTTCGTGTCCACTGTGCTGGAGCGCTGGCAGCGCGAGGGATTCCGCAGCAGTCGGCAGGAAGGCCACCAGCAAAAAACAAAACGCGCGCCGGGCCAGCCCCGCGCTCGACCGGGACCGACTGGTCCAGCACCATCACCCGCCCTGGTCGATCATCGCCAGATTCTGGAGGTGCCCCATGACTGAGCCTACCATACCGTGCCCTCAATGTATGGCGTGGCCTACGCCGCGCGCCGACTGCCCCTGGTGCAGCGGCACGGGGCAGGTGTGCTCCCGCTGCCGGGGCGCAGGCCAGATCGTGCAGCGCCAGGGAGACAGTGGCCCCCGGCTCGTGCCCTGTTCCTGCGTCATCAGACGCAAACACGTCGCCCGCTACCAGGATAACCGGCGCGGTCACTGGCAAGAGTGCTCGTTCGACAATTTTGATGCCGCAGCCCGGCCAGGCGTGGTCTCGGCCTTTAACGCCACCGTGCTGCAGGCCCGGGCGATCCGCAACAGCTATCGCGACCAGCAGCTCTTGACCGCCCCGCTACTGGTCCTGGTCGGGCCAGCCGGCAGTGGCAAGTCCCATCTGGCAGCGGCCCTGGTCAATTGGTGCGTGGGCCAGGGCCTCGACGGCATGTTCTGGATCGCGCCAAGCCTGTTTGACCATCTGCGCGCAGGTTTTGACGACCCCCAGGGCGACACGTCACAGGCGCGACTGGCTGCCATGTGTACAGTGCCCGTGCTGGCTCTCGTCGATCTCGGGATCTTGAAATTCTCATCGTGGACTGAGGAAAAGCTCTACCAGATCATCGGCACACGCACGGCTGAGCGCCGGGCCACCGTGATCACCTGCCATCGCCAACTGACCGAATTGCCCGAGATCCTGGATGCGCAACTCGCCCAGCCTCACGTCAGCCAGGTTGTCTACACCACGCTTGCTCTCGTCGACAAGGAGGAGTGACATGACCATCGAAGCAGAAATCCCGCACAACCAGGAAGCCGAAGCGGCGCTCCTGGGCAGTATTTTGATCGATAACGACGTATTGGATCTGATCGCCGATCGTCTGGCGCCGGCCGACTTTTACCAGGAACGACATGGCTGGTTCTGGGCGGCGGCCCTGGAGTTGTGGCATCGGCATAACCCAGTCGACACGGTGACCATCTGCGAGGCCCTGGAAGCACGCGGACAGTTGGCCGAGATCGGTGGGGCCAGCTATGTGGCCGCTCTGCTCAACGCTGTACCCACGGCTCTACACGCCGAACATTACGCCCAACTGATCGCCGATGATGCCCGCCGCCGCGAGATGTTTCGGGCTGCCGGGCAGATCGCCCGACTGTCCCATGACCGTGCCCTGCCTGTCGCCGAGGCGCTGGATCAGGCCGAACAGCGGATATTCGCAGTAGGCCAGCGGCAATTCATACGGCCGACCGAGTTTCCAGAGGCTGTGCGGGCCTACGAACAGGAATTGCAAGCCGTACGATCTGGTCAACCCCGGCCCCGTCTCACCACCGGCTGGCCGGATCTGAACCACTTGCTCGGGGGCGGTCTGGCACCCGGCGAACTGGTCCTGCTGGCAGGACGGCCCGGCGCGGGCAAAAGCACATTGGCGCTGAACATCGCGGATCACGTGGCGGTGACACTACGCCAGCCCGTGGCCCTGTTCAGCCTGGAAATGAGCCAGGCTGCCGTCATCGAGCGCCTGGTCGCGGCGCGGGCCACCGTGGCTGCCACGCGGTTACGGCAGGGCCAGCTCACTGAGCCAGAATGGCAACGCGCCGCCGATGAAATTGGTACTCTGTCAGTCGCACCACTGTACCTGGACGATACCAGCAATCTGACCGTCCTGGGCCTGCGTGGGCGTGCCCGGCGCTGGCAAGCCCGAAGGGGGCTGGCCCTGGTCGTGGTCGACTATTTGCAACTGTTGTACCCCGACCGGCCCAGCGAGAACCGGGTCCGTGAGGTAAGCGATATCTCGCGGGCGCTCAAAGGTCTGGCCAAAGAACTGCATGCGCCGGTCCTGGCCGTCGCTCAGCTATCGCGCGCACCAGAACTGCGGCCTGACCATCGCCCTAGGCTGTCGGACCTGCGCGAGAGCGGTGCCCTGGAGATGGACGCCGATGTGGTGCTGTTCGTCTACCGCGAGGACATGTATGACCCGGATACTGAGAATCGGGGCCTGGCCGAGGTCATCGTGGCCAAACAGCGCAACGGGCCAACCGGGATGGTACCTCTCTGTTGGTTCCCAGATACTACGCGATTCGCAAGCCTGGCATCGGACGGCTAGACCGTCCAACACTCTCAGCAAGAGAAAGGATGCAACCATGACCAAGACTCCACCAGATCAAAAAGCATTTTGGGACTGGCTGGCTCGGCAGCAGGCGGAGCGCCAGGACATGAGCCTGCGCCAGGTAGCCTTGCAGGCGGGATTGAGCGTGAGCACATTGTATCAACGGCGCATATATGGCGGCCAACCCAGCTTGCTGACCTGCCGCAAGCTGGCGGCGTTTTTTGACTTTGACGAAGACTATGTGCTGACCTTGGCCGGGCACCGGCCGGCTGTACCCAACTATGACCTGCGCCAGGTTCTGCGCGCACTCTATCCCCTGGCCCCAGCACGGCTCATCGATCAGGCGCTGGGCGCGCTGAACTACGTCTTGGGCCCAACTGATCCCGCCGGGGACCGACCCCAGCCCGCAGCAACCGGAGGTTAACATGTCCAGCATCACACTGGCCGGCATCGACGTTGGGTTCGGCCACACCAAAGCAGTCATCTGGCGCGGCGACGAGCCCCACATCATCACCTTTCCCTCGGTTCTGGGTCAGGCCCAGGCTCTCGACAACTACCAGACCGGCATCGGCAGCCAACGCCGCCGCCGGGCACGTACGTTCACCTATCATCCCACTGCCACTGCCGCTGGCATCACCTACTATGTCGGCACGGATGCCCTGGAGCACTCCCGCGCCCAGGGCATGCGCCAGGACCGCCACCGCATCGGCTCGGACCAGGAACTGATTCTGGCCCTCGCCGCCCTGGCGCAAGCGGATGTGACCGCGGCGCTGGTCGTCACCGGCGTGCCGGTCATCTGGTGGGAAGGCCGGCGCGCGCTCACCCGACACTGGATCGGTGAACATCACGTCACCTACAAAGGCCAACACCGCATCATTACTATTCACCAAGTCCGGGTCGTGCCCCAACCCTTCGGCGGGTTCTACTCCTGGGCGTTGGATCAGGAAGGTGGGGCCGCGCTGGACGAGGCCGATATGATGAAGGCCTACGCGTTGCTGGACGTGGGATGGAACACCACCGACTTGAACGGCCTGGATGGTCTCAAGCCACAACCCCGCTGGTCTGGCGGCCTGCGCGTGGGCGCCCGCGTCGTGTCGCAAATCATCCGTGACGAGGTGCAGCGCCAGCACGACCGCACTTTGTCACCGCACGAGGCCGACCGCGCCATCAAGACCCGCCAGGTCGTAGCCTACGGCGATGACGTGGACATCGGCCCCGTGGTGGATTCCGCTATCGCCGCCGTCGCCGACCAGGTGTTGGACACGGCGACCGACCTATGGGGGAGCGGGGCCGACTTTAAGCAGGTGTTCATTTTCGGCGGTGGGGGCATCCTCTTGGGCAAGCACCTGCTGACCGCGTTCCCCCGCAACGGCGTGCTATTGCCTAACCCGGCCTTGGCCAACGCCATCGGATTTGCCCATTTCGCCCGGCGGCCGGCCACGTTCAAGCGGTAAGCGACCCCGAGTTTCCGTATGACGAAAACTCGCCGGCGGCCCTGACGGAGTTTCCGTATGACGAAAACTAGACGCCAGCCAACGCGCCATCCTGGAGGTCGCCCCCGCAAGTCAGGCCGAGAGGTACGAATCAATCTCCGATTGCGCGAGGGCGAACACGACGAGGTGCTGGCCCGACTGGATCGCATTCCCCCGGGCCAGAAATCCACCTACATCCGCCGGGTCCTGGCCGGGGCACCGGTGGAGGTCCTGGACCAGGCCATCAAGGAGACCAAATTTGTGGCGGGCCTGCTGGATGGGATGTGGGATGATGAATGGGATGATCGCGTCGGGGATCTGGAAGACAGGTTGAGCAAGAAGTGAACATGGATACGAACATGGTTTGCCTGGGCACTCTCGCCTTGACCGGTCTGGTCGTCGCCGGGGCCGTAAGCGCGCGCGCCGGGTTCGCCGTCTGGCTCGCGCTCGAACAGACCCGCTTGACCCTGGCCGGCCAACGGCTGTCCGTGGAGGAACAACGCTTGAGCCTTGACCGCGCCCGCCTCCAACTCACCCAGGAGGTTCATGCCGACCCTAACGGCGTTTTCCCGCTGCTGTGGGACGGCGCGCGCGTCCTGGACCCGAACCGAGGCGTGGTGTTCACCATCACCGAAGGTGCGCAAGTCCTTACCCCCGGCCTGGTCCAGCCGGAACAACTGGCCCGGATCTTGCGCGCTGGCGGCGGTTGGCCCGGCGGCAAGGCCGCCCAGGACCTCATTGACCGACCCCAGGTGACCACGGTCTGGCCTGCACAAGTGGACTTGGCCGGCCTGCTACAAGGCCCGCCCTCGGTGCGCTCGCTCGTGTTGGGTGTCGCCGTCAACCACGCTGCGCCCCCGCAAGGCACTACGTGTGGCAAATGTGGGCACGGGCCGGAGCCGGCATCGCCAGGCGTCAGCGTGGTGCGCGCCGATATGGAGGACCTGGTACATATCGCCGTGGGCGGCTCGTCCGGGTGGGGCAAATCCATGTTTCTCTGTGTTCTGGCCTACCAGTTGGCCCTGAGCACCGAGCCGGTGGACCTGGCCCTGGTAGACCTCGAAGGCGTCACCTTTGCCCCATTCAGCCGGTCCGACCGCCTGCTGTGGCCCGTGGCCGACGACGAAGGCCAGGCCCTGGCCGTGTTCCAGGGGTTGACCGGCGAGATGGAGCGCCGCAAGGGGTTGTTTGCCACCTGCGGCACGCCGGGCGTGGACAAGTTGAGCCTCTACAACACCATCGCGGCCGAGCCGCTGCCCCCCGTCGTCTGCCTCATTGATGAGGCCACGGCCTTGCTGGAGGACAAGGCCGTAGAAAGCGCATTGCGGACGCTGGTCTTGCGCGCCCGCAAGTATGGCCTGTGGGTGGTCATTGGTGGCCAGAACTGGCGCGCCACTAGCATTGATGCCGGCATCCGGGACATGCTCTCCACCCGCGTGCAATTCAAGGCCAAGAGCGCCAGCCAGAGCCACGTACTCCTGGACGCCAGCGGCGCCGAGGACATCACCGAAAAGGGCCGGGCGCTGGCCTGGCTGCCCGGCCGGGACCTGTTGGAATTGCAGGCCCCCTACATCGACCGGCGCGCCATTCTCGCCGCCGTCACCGGCGCTGGACCACGCGCCGCGGCCCCCACCCCCACGGGAGCCGAGGGCTATCCACAGGACACTGCGTGTAGTCCGGCACAGCCGGGCGACGGCCAGGCTGCCCGCATCCTGGAACTGGCCGCCCAGGGGGCCAGCATCCGTGCGATCGGCAAAGATGTGTTTGGCTATGTCGGCGGTCATGCCTACGATACCGTCAAGGCAGTGCTGGAGCAGGCCGGTATTACGTACCGCGATACCCTCGATGGCCCCGCAGAGGCCGTACCGGGAGACCGCGGGGTAATAATACCGCTCCGCCAGCGCCAGTCATCGTGACAAACCTGGGGGCTTTACTACCACCGCCCGGTGAAAGGAGCAACTGCCATGCAGCATCTGTACCTGTGCCCGGCCTGCGGCCGGACCTTTGATGACGAGACCATACCCACGCACCGGGCTTGTCCCTATGACGGCCCCGGCCAGCGCCTCACCTTCACCCTGGCCGAAGCCCGGCAAGGCATCGCAGTGGCGGTGCTGCGGGCCTATACCGATGGCGAGGCCGCTCGACGGGGCCGGGCAGCGGGCAAGCCGCGCTTTACCGTGAGCCACATCCAAATCGAGGAGGGCCGCTAACATGGGACTGGGTGTCTTTTTCGCCCAAGACCTGCAACACGCCATCAGCGGCCTGGACCAAGCGGCCACCGATCTGACCCAGGCCTGGGGCACCAACGAGGCTCACGCGGAGCGCGCCGCCTATCTCGCCGGCTATCGGGCCGCGCTGCGCGCCGTGGCCACCAGCCTGGGGCTGGGACAAATTGTGGCTCTGGCCCCAACCAGCACGCTCGCTGTAGAACCTTATCGGTGGGAATTGCCCCGACCGGTCTATCACGATCACCAGGAATCTGAACCATGAGCATCGCCGAACTACTCGCATTGACTGACCGGGTTTCCCAACTGCGGGACAAGCTGCCCCGCACGGATTGGCCCCCGCTAGACCGGGCTACAGAACTGGCCGCGCTGCGCTCCCAGATCCGCGACGCCCTCGTGGTCCAGTCCGACGCAACCGGGGCCGCTCAATCCCAACTGCCGCGCCAGGTCAGCGCAACCAGGTGCGCGGAACTGGGCCAGGCGCTGGGCCTCACTGCCCCCGCCCTAGCCGATGTGCTACGGGGCCTAGATTTTGACGAAACCGGTTACGCGCCAGTGACCAGCCGCGATCTGGATCGCCTGAGCCTGGCCTACCTGGCGGCAGTCACCGGGTGGCGGGTCCGCCGGCTGCAGCAGATACTGGAGCTCACCCGACTGGCCGCGTTGCCCGCATCCATCGACCTGACCGATAGCCATCTGCGGCTGATGGCACGCGTGTCCCCGGACGATCAACCCCTCTTGGCCGTGGCCATCACGGCTCACGAACTGAATCGCCGCGAGACGGCCGCCGTGGTCACCCGGATGCAGCGCGGCGAAACATGCCGGCAGGCTGTCACGGCGCTCTTGGCCCAACGTCCGCCAGCCCGCGCACCCCGGCCGGCCGCCACCGCTGATACCGGACAGAGAATGTTGCGGAATACAGCACACATGAAGGACCTGGTTGGTTCGCTCTCTCAACTGCTGGATGATCCCACCATGCGATTCTCCCCGGCCGCGCTGGACGCGGCCGGCCAGCAACTGGCACTGGTGTTGGCCGACTTGAAGCAGCTAGAGCGCCAACTCTGGGCGATGGCGATCTGGCAGCGGCACAAGCCGGCGGGATCGTGAGAGGTTTTGTGGAGCTCCCTTTTTCCCGAAATTTTTCTGCGGAAAAGCCGCTACGTTCCTTAAGGGACTTTTCCGCAAAAGCTGGCGCCCATACGGAAGCAAGGAGTGGCCCAGATGACCCCTGCCTGCGCGTCCCACTCGAAAACGATCATCGAAGAGAATCAAACCGGCATCACCATCACCCTCGCCGCGGTATCGGCCGGGACACCCCAGATCGTCAACCTGTTCGTCACTCCCCAGATCCCGCTGGACCACGTGTACGTGCATCACCTGCGCCAGCCCGTGCGGCGCCGCCACGCCCATACGGTCCAGCAGATCCAGCAACTGCTCTGCTGGCTGGGGCAACGCCAGGATGGCGAATGCCGCCAACCGGTCCTGGGCGATCTGGCTATTGCCAGCGGCCTGGTCGCCGGCCCCAAGCGCTTTGAACGCCTGCTAAAGTATGCCATCACCGACGGTTACCTGGTGCAGCACCGGCTCGGCATCTCGATCACTGGCGGCTCACCCATCGGATTGGTGGACTGGACCACCCTGGGCGAAGGTCTGTATCATGGCCTGACCCAGACGCTGCCGCGGCCCACGTTCTATCGGCAGGCCATTGGCCGACACAAGTCGGCTGACCAGGTTTACCTGGCCCTGGAGACCCGGGACTGGTTGCTACGCACCGGCTATGTGGCCCGGCCCGATGACATCTGGATGTTGCCCGCCCGGCGGCACATCGAGTCGCGCGCCCAGCCCGGTACCATGTTCGTGTATGACCCCGACATCCTCATCGAGCGGGCCGACAGCCTGTTACAGGTCGAATTGGAGACCGGCGCCTACGGTCCTACCCAGAGCTGGTATCACAAATGGCACGAGCTGGGCTACCTGCGCCCCGAGATCGGTATCGTCACCACCACCGCTCGCCAGATGGCCAAGATCATGGCGGCCATCGATGCCTGGCGCCGGCGCGAGCCTACCGCGCCGCGCCGCACCCGATTCTGGTTCACTAATCTTGCCACCCTGTACCAACGCCACGGCCCCGGCGCAGCGGACCCTCTTCCACACGGCCAGTTCTGGTTGGCTGACCTCGCACCAATCCACCCTCGCGCGCGTGACTGAACCCAGCCTGGGTCTATAAACTGGACAGATCCAGTGGTTGGCCGGGGCCAATCAGCACCGGGCGCATGAACCCGGACATCAATCACTTTTTCACAGGAGGTCTAGATGGACTATCAGCAAGCATCCGCACTGCGGAACCCTAACTCGTCATGGACACCCCCCGAATTGCTGGGCTGGTTGGCCCCCCGGCTGGCCGACGAATGCCGCCTGCACGCCCTGGAGACCGCGGCCCTGCAGGACCAGGTAGTGTCCAGTCGGCGCCAATTTCGCCAGCTGATCGAGCAGGCCCTAGCCTGGGGCGCCTTTGTGCGCCAGCCGGTGCAGATCACTCGCGAACTGGGGCGACTCACCCCACTATTGGACTGGACGCCGCTGGGGCGCACCTTGTACCGCCATTGGCATCAGGCCCCCATGCCCCGGACGTTCCTGGACCGGACTTGCTACCAATATCGTACCCCAGAGCAGGTCTATCTGGCACTGACGACCCGGGAGTGGCTGCTGCGCACCGGGTATGCCGCCCGGTCTGAGGATGTAGACATGCTCCCAAAGTATTTACCGATTCGGCCGCGGCCGGGTTCCAAAGAGATCGATAGAATCAAACCGCACATGGTGCTCACCCGGCCCTATGACCGCTGCCTGGCGGTCGAGTTGGTGACCGGGCTGGAACCGGTCGACGAGGCGGCGTTTACACGCTGGTATGACCTGGCCGTCTATCACACGGGTATCGGCGTCGTCATCGTATCAACCCAACAGATGCAGCAATGCCAGGCCGCGTTTGTCGACTGGCAAAAAGACCAGCCTCCTCCCTGGCGCCAGGCGCGCGTGCTGTTCACCAGTTTGCAGACCCTGCGCCAGCGGCTCGCCCCCGCGGCCGCGGACCCGCTGCCGGCCGGCACCTTCTGGCTGGCCGAGTGGTCGCGACCAGGTTAGAACCAGCAGTTGCGTCATCGAGTCGACCCCCGGCCACCGAGCCAAATGCGGTTATATGCTGGCTATGATCAGTTTATAGCTGCCGGGTCTGGGAGCCGGTACAGCCATGCGCCAGGCAATCAAGGGCCGCCAACCTGAACTGGTTGGCGGCCCTTCCTGTCAGTTCCATCTGCTAGATGATGGTGGCGGCCCGGCCGATTCCATGCGCTGATCAGGTCCAGTTTATAGGCTATCCGGCTGCTCGGCGCCGCCGCCGGCGCAGGCCCCACACCCCCACTGCCGCACCCAGGCCGGCCACCCCGGCCAGGACGACTGCCGCCAGTCGCGCGCCGCTGTCCACCGTCAGCACCGGCTGGTGTAACCCCACATAGCGCCGGGGTGGCGTGAAATACGTCTCTACCACCCGGGTCAGGTCGGCCGGCGTCACAGCCGCGATGCCGGCCGGGTAATCGGGCACCGGCTCGTCATCGGCCAGCACCGCCGGCCACTGGGCCAGCCAGCTCGCCCGGGCCATGTTGTCTTCCATGTCCAAAGCCCAGCGCCCCTGGAGCAGCGCCTGCGCGTCGGTCACCCGGTCCGCAGCGACTTCCCCCTGCTGGATAGCCGCTATCGCCTCGGCGATGGCCTGCTCGATGGTCGTCCAGTTGTCCGCCGCCGAGGTGGTCTGGATGACCAGGTAGCCAGTGTCGTCGAACCAGGCGTTACCGGCGCCCAGGCCGTACACCAGGCCACGGCGATAGCGAATCTCTTGCGTCAGCTCCTGGTCTAGCATCTGCGCCAGGACCTCCAGGGCCCAGCGGTCCGGGTGGGTGCGCCCCACCGTCCGCGCGCCCACCAACAGGGTGGTCTGGTCGGTGAACCAGGGGCCGCGGACCACCACCTGGTGCGGTC
>JAHJIN010000241.1 GCA_018823415.1 Chloroflexota bacterium
AGTTGCTGCAATTGCCGGTACGTCTCACCGCCCATATCGGCCAAGGGCAGCGCACCGTCAATTTTCAGACCGGGGACCAGCGATGCGCCGGCCAGTTGCTCGGCGGCCAGGGCCTGTAACCGCTGGCGCAGGTCGTCCAGCCGGGCCGTTTGGACACTAAAGCCGGCGGCGGCCGCGTGACCGCCGTGTCGTTCCAGCAGGTCACTGCACGTTTGCAGGGCCTGGGCAATGTGAAACTCGGGGATGCTGCGGCATGAACCCCGGCTGATCCCGTCTGCCGGCCCCACCTCCACCACCACAGACGGGCGATAGAACTCTTCAGTGAGACGGCTCGCCACCAACCCCACGATGCCGGCCGGGTATTCGTCGCCGGTGACAAATAGCAGGTACGGCAGCGGCTCCTCGTCCAGCACCACCTGCCGCGCCCGGGCCTGGGCTTCTCCGGTGAGTTGTTGGCGTTCCCGGTTCCGCCGGTCTAGCTCGGCGGCCAGGGCTGCGGCCTGCTCTTCGTCGGTGCACAACAAGAGGTCCAGGCTCACCTGGGCCGTGTCTAGCCGGCCGGCGGCGTTGAGGCGCGGCCCCAACTGGAAGCCAATGTGCCCGGCGGTGATCTGCCCCGGCTGCAAGTCGGCCTGGGCGATGAGCGCGCGCAGGCCCGGGCGCGCGGCGGCGTTGAGCACCTCCAGACCGGCGCGCACCAGCGCCCGGTTCTCGGCGGTGAGGGGGGCCAGGTCGGCCACGGTACCCAGAGCCACCAGGTCCAGCAAATCGCGTTCGGTCAGCGTCACCGGCCGGGGGGCGATGGGCAGGCGTTTTTCCACGCGCAGCAACGCCTGCGCCAGCTTGAAGGCCAGTCCCACGCCGGCTAGGTCCGACCAGGGTTGCTGCTCGTTCACCTGCTTGGGGTTGACGATGGCCTGGGCCGGTGGACATTGCGCCGGCACGTGATGATGGTCGGTAACAATGACGCTCAGTCCCTTTTTGCGGGCGTGGGTAATCTCTTTGACCGAGCTGATGCCACAATCTACTGTGATCATCAGCCGCGCGCCCTGAGCGGCCAACTGGTCCACGGCATCGATGTTGAGGCCATAGCCCTCGTTCAGGCGATGGGGGATGTAGGGGATGACCTTGCCGCCGAGGGCCTGCAAGGCCTGGGTGAGCAGGGCCGTGCCGGTGACGCCATCGGCGTCAAAGTCGCCAAACACGGCGATGAGTTGCCCCTGCTTGAGCGCGCGCCGCACCTGGTCCACGGCCTTGTTCATATCGCGCAGGGCAAAGGGGTTGCCCAGTTGCGTCAACGGATCGGGGCTCAAAAAGGTCTGGACCTGGTCGTGCTCGGTGAGGCCGCGGGCATAGAGCACCTGCACCACCGGGTGCGTCAGGTCGGGATAGCGGTCGCGGACGGCAAGGGGCACCGGCTCGCGAATCAGCCAGCGTTGGGCGCGTACGGGCTCAGCCGGGGGCGCGCCGGTCATGGCTCATCCCCGTCTGGCAGGAGCGGCAAGTCCTCCTGGTCACGCAGCCCAAAGTATTGGAGGAACTCGGAGGTGACGCCATAGCGAATGGGCCGGCCCGGCGTTTCCAGGCGGTCTATCTCGGCCACCAGGCCTCGGGCCGCCAGAGTGCGCAGCACGCCGTCGCTGTTGACGCCGCGCACGGCCTCAATCTCGGCCCGGGTGAGCGGCTGGCGGTAGGCCACAATGGCCAGGGTTTCCAGCGCGGCTGGCGATAGCTTGCCGGAGGATTCCAGGCCCAGAAAACGCTCCACGTAGGCGGCGGCCTCGGGCGCGGTGACCAACTGCACCGTGCGCCCCTGACGCTGCACGCGCAGGCCCCGGCCCGTATATCGCTGCGCCAGGGCCGTTATGATCGGGTCTAGTTGGTCTATCTCCAGGTCCAGCGTGCGCGCGAGCTGCGCCCGGTCTGCCGGACCGGTGGCAACAAATAGCAAGCTTTCCAGCAGGTTGACCTGCTGATCCAGTTCTTCTGGTGTGGTCATCGTGTTGCACCCCGGGGGGAGTATGTGCTATAATAGGACTGCAAGGCCCATGCGCTGGAAAAGCTGGGCACGTCTGTTTGTTCGAGGCGGGTTGTCCGCCATAGAGCGGGGACTGTGGTCCCCGGTGAACACTCGATACGGGAGGTCTGTCAATGATAGGATCGCGGCGGATGCTCGTTGGTTTGCTGGCACTCGCGGTGCTGATGGCCTGGCCCTCGCTGGCCTGCGTGCCCTGTTGCGCGCCCTGCAGTATACTGTCCGAAGGCCCGGCTTCGCCCTGCGGCACGATTGCCATCTCGCGCGATGCCGCCCTGCGCCTGGAAAGCAAGGTCACCACCATCCAGGGCAACAGCTTTCAGTTAACCCTGTCGGACGAGGAGCTTACTTCCTGGATCGCCCTCAAGTTGCCCGAGTTCCAAGCCGCCAACCCGGATCTGGCCGCCATCCCGGTGATCAATCCCCAGGTCTGCTTTACCAACGGCAAGGTCTATGTGACCGGCCAGCTCGTGGACCCCGTCCAGGCGAATTTCTCGCTGGTGGTGACGGTGCAGGTGGTCAACAATCAGGTACGGCTGAACATGGAGGGCGGCCAGTTGGGTCCCCTGCCCATGCCCCAGGACATCCTGGATTCTCTGGGCAAGGCGGCTGAAGAAACCATCAACTCGCCGTCGTTCAACGTGCGCTTTACCCGCATCCAGGTAATGGATCGCGTGATCATGGTTGAAGGGTACCTGGAAAGCCCCTAGACGACTTGTGGCTTCAGCAGTCAGAGAAACAGAGGTGGGTTGTGACAAACCCACCTCTGTTTTGTTTCGCTAGACCGTTGGCGGGGCCGGGCGATATTCGGACTTGGCATAGGGCGAGTGCTTGATGTCTACCGTCACCTTGTTCAGGCGAATGCCCATGCGGTTTTCCACCTGCTCCCGGATCAGCGCCATGAGTTCTTCGGTCTTGTTGGGGATGCTGACCGTGGGTGAGGTCTTGACCTCCAGGTGCACGTCGATGCCTTTGCCGCCCTTGGATTGGACCTTGGCCCGCACGTCGGTGATGTCGGGCAGCCGGTCCACCTCGTAGCGCAGACGCTGGATGATGGATTCCACGTGCAGACGGGCCTCGCCGCCTTCGACCATCTGTACCTTGATGGTCTTTTTGCGCCGGGGCAAGGCCTCGGCCAGCAGCAGCAGGAGCAAGAATAGCTCGGTCAGGAGCCCAAATGCGATTCCCAGGATGATCGTCCACATATAGGTGGTTGGATTGAACCAGCCTTGCAGGTAGGTGATCCAGGACTTGGCATACGCCAACGTGTCGCTAGGATAGACCAAAAAGATGGTCAGGCAGATGGGAAGCGCGAATAACAGGGTTAGAGCCGTCAGGATCATGACGCCACGGTTAAAGGTATTCATTGGTTGCCCTCCTTCTCTATCTTGCGGTAAATAGTCCACGCCTACACATTTCATTATACCGTGCTTGGGGCGAAAACGCAAGCCTTTTGATGGCCCGGCGTTGGTGGGTGCACGGGCCATGCACGGAACCGACACGAACGCCGGCGATGAATGGAGGGCTGTCTTGCCACAGTTGGCCCGGGCCTCGCTGGGAGACCCGGGCCGTGGCCTGCCAGGTCTTTGACCTGGCAGGTTGCGCGATACGCGCTCAGGTGCCGATGGTGGGGCAGGTGTTGTTACAATAGCTGCCCAGGGCTACCTCGCTGGTATCGGTCTTCCGCAGGACACTGTGTGTGCAACCACCGAGTACCGCTTCCGTGGGCACCAGCTTGACCTGCTCGATCTGGGGTTTGGTGTACGCTTGCTTGGTCATGGGGTTCTCCTTGTTGGTTTGAATGTGGACGATTGTAGGGGCGAACCCACGTGTTCGCCCGAAGCAGGGCCGGCACAGCGATGCGGACATCGCGGTCGGCCCCTACGGGATGGGGTTACCGGCGGCGGCGAAAGATGGCGCCGGCCAGCAGGCCCAGCAGGGCTACGGCCCCCCACGCCACGGCCTGGAGCCCATTGGCTGCCGCGACTGCGCTGTCACCTTGCGTGGCCTCAAAGGACGCCAGGGTGACGGCGGTGGGATCGAACACCTCCACCTCGACCCAGGCGCTGTCGTCGTTGGAATCGCCGTGGATG
>JAHJIN010000242.1 GCA_018823415.1 Chloroflexota bacterium
TCAGATAACTAACCGCCGAGATCGCAGAGAACGCTGAGCAGATATGAATAGCCTCTGCGCTCTCGGCGTGCTCTGCGGTGAAATTCTTGCTCATTGGGCAAGAATTTCATTGATAACGTACTGACCTGGACCAGCCAGAATCGAAAACTCGGACCACAAAAGACACTGCTCTTTCCAGAGAGATTATATCATGCCTGCATCGCGGCTTCAAGGCACACCGGTCTTGACACGCGGGGCTGCCAAGCGTACAATGTTCTTGTGGATATTGACAAGAGACGAGGAGAGACATGATCCGCACCCTGTATCGGCCCCCCTGACGGAACCTTGCGCACCGATCTGACAACGGCTGACCTGGCTGCGCCATTAAAGGAGCCGGTCGGCCTGCTGTGGGTCGATCTGGGCGGCGACCCATCGGACGAGTTCCGGTCCCTGCTGCTCGACACGTTTGGCTTTCACCCGCTGGCCGTGGACGATGCCCTGGACGAGACCCACGTGCCCAAGCTGGACGATTGGGTCGAATACAGCAATTCCCGTTTTGACCTATTTTGAAGGCCGTTTCCCGTAATACCGCCCAAAATGGGCACAAAGTGGGACAAATCATACCTGAAAAGGCCGAGATTTGATATGCTGTCCCGCATAAATCCTCATAACGGGAATTGCTGGGTCGAATACCTCTACCTGGTGCTGCACGCCGTAGTCTTTGACGTCCAGGGAAAGGATGCCGACGGCCACATCGACACGCTGGAACTGGACATATTCCTGGGCCAGAACTATTTGGTGACCTATCACGCCCAGTCCATCGCCGCCGTGGACCGGGTGTGGGCTGCCTGCCAGCGCGACGAGCGCCACCTGAAGCGCGGGGCTGCTTATTTGCTCTACAAGCTGGCCGACGAGTTGGTAGCCGATTATATGCCCGCCGTTGAGCAGATGGACGATGCCATCGACCTGATCGAGGACGAGATCTTTGACAACCCCGCGCCCACGGTGCTGGAACGCACCTTTGCCTTCAAGCGCGCGCTGCTCCACTTGCGACGCATCATCATGCCGCAGCGTGAGGTGCTCAACAAGCTGGCCCGCGACGATTACGCCGTCATCGCGCCCGAGCACCGCATATTCTTCCGCGACGTGTACGACCACCTGGTGCGGTTGTACGACATCACCGAGTCCATGCGCGACCTGGTGGGGGGCGTGCTGGATACCTACCTGTCGGTGGTCAATAACCGGATGAACGAGATCATGAAGACCCTGACCGTCATCACCACGCTGTTCATGCCGCTGGCGTTCCTGACCGGGTTCTTTGGCATGAACTTTTTCCAGCCGGTCACGCCCCTGGACATTTGGACCGGGATACCGGCATTTATATTGACCATGATCGTGATGATGCTCCTGCCAGCCGGCATGTTCCTGTGGATGCGCCGCCGGGCGTGGATGTAGCAGGTTGGCGTAGGTTCGAACCTGTGGGAGGGGCACGGACCGGCCCTTGACGGCGCGGCCAAACGGTGTAGAATATCAGATACAGAAATCGGTCGACGTAACCAACCGGGCACCAGGCGTGCCCGGTTACGTTCATCACGTGCTCAGTGTGAGGAGGCCCCTGCAGTGGGCATCGAAAAAGAAAACGGCGCCACCATCTTGCACCGCGCCACCGAATACCAGCCGCCGCGCTCGTGGCGCACCTGGCTCATTGGCCGGCCCCTGCCCACCGCCGACGCGCCGCACCAGACCATCGGCAAGGCGGTGGGCCTGGCCGTGTTTGCGTCAGACGCGCTCTCGTCCACGGCCTATGCCACCCAGGAAATCCTGATCATCCTGGCAGCCGCCGGGACGATGGCCTTTGGCTATGTGTTTCCCATCTCGGTGGCGATTGTGGTGCTGCTGGCGATTGTGGCAATCTCGTACGAGCAGACCATCCACGCCTACCCGGGCGGCGGCGGGGCCTATATCGTGGCCCGCGACAACCTGGGCGAGCTGCCGGCGCAGACCGCCGGCGCGGCCCTGCTCACCGACTATATCCTGACGGTGGCCGTGTCCGTGTCTTCGGGCGTGGCCCAGCTCACGTCGGCGTTCCCCGAGCTGTTTGCCTACCGCGTGCCCATCGCCGTGGTGCTGGTGTTGTTTGTCATGCTGATCAACCTGCGGGGCGTCAAAGAGTCGGGGGCCATTTTCGCCATCCCCACCTACTTTTTCATGGGCATGATGTTCCTGACGGTGGGCGTGGGGTTGTTCCGCCACGTCACCGGGACCCTGGGCACGGTGGTGGGACCGCCGCCGCTGGAGGTAGCCGCGGCGCAGGCCATCACCCCGTTCCTGATCCTGCACGCATTTTCCAGCGGCACGGCGGCGCTCACCGGCGTGGAGGCCATTTCCAACGGCATTCCGGCCTTCAAGGAGCCGCGCAGCCGCAACGCCGGCATCACGCTCATATGGATGGCCGCCATCCTGGGGTCGCTGTTCCTGGGGATCAGCCTGTTGGCCGGCCCCATCGGGGCGGTGCCGTCCGAGGCCGAGACCGTGATCTCGCAGTTGGCGCGCACGGTCTATGGCGACCAGGGCCTCTTGTATCTGGGTGTCATCGCGGCTACCACGGTCATCCTGATCATGGCGGCCAACACGTCATTTGCCGACTTTCCGCGCCTGAGCGCGCTGCTGGCCGGGGATGGCTTTTTGCCCCGGCAACTGGCGTATCGCGGCAGCCGGCTGGTGTACTCGCGGGGGATCATGGCCCTGGCCCTCATTGCCTGCGTGCTCATCGTGGCCTTTGGCGCCAGTGTCACCGCCCTGATCCCGCTATATGCCATTGGCGTGTTCCTGTCGTTCACGCTGTCGCAGGCCGGCATGGCCCGGCGCTGGTGGAAGATCGGACATTTATCACCCGGCCAACAGGTGCAAGAACGCGGCTCGGTCCTGCGCCGCGAGGCCCGCTGGCAGCTCAAGATGGTCATCAACGGTCTGGGGTCAGCCTGTACCCTGGTGGTCATGCTCGTCTTTGCCGGCACCAAGTTTGTGGACGGCGCGTGGATCGTGCTGCTACTCATGCCCATCCTGGTGGCTATTTTTTCATATATCCACCATCATTACCAACGTCTGGCCCGGCAGCTTTCTCTGGACGATTATGGCGCGCCGCCGCGCCTGGCCCGGCACCGGGTCATCCTGCCCATTGGGGGGGTACACCGGGGCACGCTGGCCGCGCTGCAATATGCCCGGTCCCTGTCGGATGACGTGACGGCCGTCCACGTGGCGCTGGACGCCGCCGAGGCCGAGCGCATCCAGCGCAAGTGGGAAACCTGGGGCGAAGGGGTGCGCCTGGTGGTGCTGGACTCGCCTTATCGGCTGATGCTGGAACCGTTGCTAGAGTACATCGAAGAGGTGGCGGCGCACCGCCAGCCCAACGAGACGATGACCATCGTGGTGCCCCAGTTTGTGCCCGGCCGATGGTGGAACAGCCTGCTGCACACGCAAACGGCCACCTGGCTGCGCCTGGCGCTGCTGTTCAAGCCGGGCATCGTCGTCACCGACGTGTCGTATCAGGTGGATTGACGGGGTTCGGGAGCCGTTATTCGGGATTCGTGATGCGGGAATGGAGAAACCAACTATGAACATGATCGTCATCGGCTGCGGGCGCGTGGGCGCGCAGTTGGCCTATCGGCTCTATCAACAGGGCCACAAGGTGGTGGTGGACCCGGTGGCCGAGGCCTTTGAAAACCTGCCGGCCGACTTTCGCGGGCGCACGGTGGAAGGCGAGGTGCTGAACCAGGATGTGCTGCGCCGGGCCGGCATCGAGCAGGCCGATGGCCTGGCCGCCGTCACGTCCCTGGACCCGGTCAATGCCGTGGTGGCCCACGTGGCGCGCACGGTGTACCACGTACCCACCGTGGTGGTGCGCAACTATAACCCGCGCTGGCGCGTGATCCACGAGGCGTTTGGTTTGCCGGTGATCAGCTCTACCAGTTGGGGGGCGCAGCGCATCGAAGAGTTACTCACCCAGGGCGATGGTCATCGTTTCGGTCACCAACTGGCTGCCGTGAGCAGGTATCGCTTCCGCTGCGGCTGGGCCCGTTTTTCCGCAGGCCGACCAGGCAGGTCGACACGATCGAGCACCCATTCAAACAAATCTCTGGGCTTCACCCCAAAGAATCGTTCTGCCGCTGTGGTATCGTCCCCCCGCTTCACGAAGTAGTTATGCACCGTGTTTAGAGCTGCCAGCTTTTGGCTACTGATACGGTGCAGTCGGTGGTGGTGAAGGGCCAGTTGCCCGTTGCGGCCTTCAACGCAGGAACTGGAACGCTGAAACACCTGGGCGCACTCGAGTGCCACTTGTTCGACGATTGCCACTTCTTCCGGTTCGAGGTCACTCAGGGGTCCGTCCCGGACCCGCAGTGGTGCCAGTAGTTCTTCCGACCTCTTCTGGAGCACGTGCTTCTGTGCGGCTGGCTCCATCTTCTCCGCCACCAGATGAAGGTAGAGGCCCGGCAGCAAGTGTTTGTACACGGCTTGCTCTACTTGGGGGGTCAATTCCAAGGCTTCGATCTTGGCCCTGACGATGAGCCAGAAGAACGCCAGGGTGGCGACCATCGCCGGCACGACCCGCTTTGCCTTTTCGATTCTCTGCCAGACGCGCTCCGCTAGCTGGGCTGGCCGGCATCCCGGCGCGCTGGCGAGACGTGCTGCGCGGCGAGTGGCCCCTGGGCAGCAGGCACATCTGGCGAGCAGGTGATCTGGTCGCTCTGGTGGACCAGTTGGTAGGATGAATAACGGCGCGACGATATCCGGGGTTTTTAGATCTGATGAGGGTTATTACATCGCATAA
>JAHJIN010000243.1 GCA_018823415.1 Chloroflexota bacterium
AGGGTATCCGTGCTCACGGCCGTGGTGGTGTTGATCCAGGGCGCTACCAGGTCGTCATACCAACTGTTGCCGGCGGCGGCGGCCCGGTTCCACGAGTAGACCACGTCCTGGGCCGTGATTTGGCGGCCGTTGTGGAAGCGGGCACCCGGGCGGATGTGGAAGGTCCAGTGTTGGGCGTCCGTGCTCGCCCACGACTGGGCAATGGCTGGCAGTGGGGTGTGGTCATCGTCCCACTTGGTCAGCCCCTCAAAGACCTGCCCCATGATCGGCCCGTTGGCGGCATCCGGCCAGTCAGCCGGGTCAAGGGTGCTGGGCTCGTTGAGGGCCAACCGCAAGTTCCCGCCATAGTTGCCAGCCGGCCGGGCCGGCGCTGCCACGGGGGCCGCCGTGGTGGTCAACGTCCAGGCCCGGTGCAGCAGGGTCATGAGAGCCAACCCGGCTGCGAGAACCACTATGAGCTTGAAGTGCGTCTTCATGGGCTACCTCCTCTTTGTGTAGCAAAAATAACCGGCCCGCGCGCCCCATGGGGCGCGAGATGAGCGGAATCCCCCGACTGCGGCGCGCCGCAACGAGCTGCCGCCACTGCTCAATGG
Organism: Chloroflexota bacterium; assembly: GCA_018823415.1. Classification (GTDB taxonomy): domain Bacteria; phylum Chloroflexota; class JAHJIN01; order JAHJIN01; family JAHJIN01; genus JAHJIN01. Next base: position 594 of record JAHJIN010000243.1, read on the forward strand.
ACAGCTCGCACCCCCGATAGGCGCGCCGCTCGCTATGCCCCCGCTCCACCACCACTCCCGCCGTCTCGGCTACGGCCCGGACCAGAGTGTCCCGCTACGCGCTACTTGAACTCCTCTATCGCGCTGACGTCCCCGACAGCGATAGCCACGCCCGGGTGTTGCTCCACCGGAAGGGCCATGTCCAGGGCCTGACCGGGCGTGAGGTCATCATACAACTGGCCGGCCTGAAACTGGGGGGCCCCGGCGCCAGCGGGGTGGTAGTGACACGTTCGTAGCGCAAGCGTCTATGGCACTGGTGTCGCTACGATCCCAGGGAGCAATTCCGGCAAGATCTCGGGATTGGACACGAGGTAGAGCATACCAGGCAGACAGACACACAATAACAATAGCAGCAGCAAGATGACGGCCGTGCGCACCCACAGGAGCGCCGCGCACGTATTGCATAGCACCATGAACCCCGCCCGCTTGTAGTGACTCGTGCAGAAGAAACGACCGCATTGGCGACACTGCCCTACCGGTACATCGTCGCAAGCATAACATTTCATGGCTCTGTCCTCCTCCTGAAGGTATGTCCCCCGTGCTCAAAGGGGCTTGTAATGTGAGCGGTCATCCACCGACACCATACTACCCCTGCCGTACAATGGACTCATCTACGGCATTCACCATGGCCTGTACGGGGTCCGGTTGGGCCAAGACCAGCGCATCGACCTGGCCGGATGCACGATCGATGCGCACAACATAGCGCGGCGCGCAGAGGCTGCCCCCAAATAGGGCTATGCCCCCAGCGCAGATGATCAACAGTAGTAGCCGACCCAAGATATCCACCACCAATATTCCCACGCAGCCGCCAATAGTGACACCCAGCGGACTACATGACCGAAGACCTCACGGCGATTCACCATCAGGACGGCCAGCGCCGGCACCCGGCGCTCAGTCATCCGGCGCTACGCCACGGTCACGGTCATGACCAAGCTCACCCACCGGGGATACTCATGACCAGAGCCTATCGTCTGAGGAGCCGGGTGAGGTCAACGTCCCACGCCCGGCCCGCCGGGTGAAGTGGCGGCAGCGCGTAGCGGGCGACCGCCCCGCCGACCATAATTAGGCCGCCCCTGCCCAACTATGAGAACAACTGCTTTTCAAGGCGGCGAGACAATCGGGCAGGTAACATGATCTTGAACCACTCTTTCGACTTGTTCTTTTCCCAATGGGCCGTCGCCTGCCACTGCACGTCAGCGTCCTGGCAATTTGGACAGCTACGAATTTTCAGGGTCAGGCTGGGATACTGCTCGCCCATGAGGCGGTTTATACCCTCCATCCCTGCCACGCCGTCTTCAAGGCCATCATCCTCGGGCTGATCAGTTTGCTCATTCAAAGCCCGAGCTAATGGTTCCATGACCGCCAAGCCGAAGCTCACTGCCGGACTCCATTTGCCATACCATACGTCACAACTCTCACAAAATATCCCTTCCCGGATCCCCCAGTACCCGCCGATCGCACCCCCTATGGCGAAGAAGACGCTCAAGCAGGGCACCATAAGCAGCATCACGACCAGGGGCGGGGCCCCAGTGCTACTCGTGCTGGAGGTTTCTTCAATCATACCTCCGATCACGCTCAGAATAGAAAAAGGAATACCCCCCACAAACCCTGCTATAGCCCCCATCACCGCACCAATGATGGGATTGCGGCATTTGCCCAGCCGGCCGATGTATGCCTCTGCATACCCCATCACCACACCAATGATGATGGGGGATAGCAGCACGATCCCGGCGAGACCCAACATGATCAGGATGGCCAGCAACTGCGTCAAGCACAATGGCAGAACCGCGAGGATCACGACTACCAGCGATACCACCATCAACACGATGGCTAACCCCATCCACGCCACGAGGTTAGAGATAGGACTGAGCAGCAGCCCCAGCAGCAGGTACACATAGGCGCTGGGCGGGCACTGTCCACTGAATTTGTACTGTCTGGCTAGCACAGATGGACTCAGATAGAGAAGTGCGTGCTCTGATGATGTCATTGCTTCATCCTCCTGGCCCCGACGTAGGCCTGTTATGGGCCGGCGGCCTAGCAGCGGGCGGCAGGCGCTTGCGCAGCGGAGCGAAGCAAGTCGCCGGCAACCCGTGTTGGGCGGCAGCGATGCTAAAGTCAACAGCACACAGGGTTCGCCGACCGGCGGCTAGACCAAGGCCCGCCGCCGTTAGGCCGTTACGAACTCGCCGGTGACAAGCGGCTAGCAATCAAGTAAGCCACGCCTGCGCCTATCGCTGCCCCCCCCAGGGCACACAGATAAACCATACACTGGGTTGATTCACCGGCGCTAGCCAGGATTACCCCGACGATGGCACCCATGATTTCTCCACCAAACCACAGCGCCACGGTTAGCACCTTGTACCAGCCGCTCTTACGACCTTTTTGTTCGACCATATGCCCGATCTGCTTCGTTAGTTGCCAGAGCACCAGAATTTCTAGCATGGTTTCCTCCTCG
>JAHJIN010000244.1 GCA_018823415.1 Chloroflexota bacterium
CATTTGGCCTACATCACGTTGTTGGTTCAGGTACTGCTCAAAGTAGCCCTGCATCTGCTCGAAATAGGTGCGGGCCATGAACGGCGCCAGGTGAAAGTCCCGGCTGATCTGATCGATGATAGCGGCTTCGGGCGATTTGTTTGCCAGACGGTCGACGGCACTTTGTTCCATGATTGTCCCTCCGTGGTAGTATTGTACCACAGTGGGTCATTTGAACCAATAGGCAGTGTCCTGCGGACGCCCACGGCAGCCCCACCGTTGTCGCTGGAAACAAGCCCGCAAACGTTCCCCCCTGCAGAAACCTTCCAGGTGGGTCTCGGGGATCTGGACGGCGATGGCGATCTGGATGCCGTGTTCGCCAACAACACGGCGTTTGACAGCTCCCAGGTGTGGCTGAACGACGGCACCGGCAAGTTCACCGATTCCGGCCAGGAACTCACGCCCCAGGGACATGGTGTGGGCCTGGGGGACCTGGATGGCGACGGCGATCTGGACCTGTTCATCACCTGTGCGACTCTTGGCGCGGCGGCCCCGTATAGCAAAAAGCCAAGCAAGGTGTACCTGAATGATGGCCAGGGCGTGTTCCAGGACACGGGCCAGGATCTGGGGGATACGGAGCTGAGTGGGAATGGCGTCAACCTGATCGACGTGGACGGCGACGGCGATCTCGACGCGTACGTCGTGTACTATGAGGTTGCGGACAAGATCTATCTGAACGATGGCCAGGCCCAGTTTACCGACGGCGAGATCGCGATCCCGGAAAACGTGGTCTGGGGCGACCTGGATTCGGACGGCGATGTGGACATCTTTAGCAAGGACCTCGAACAGGGGTATAGGGTCCTGCTGAATGACGGCGCCGGCCGCTTTGCCAGCACCTGGGACATGGTGGATAGCCAGGCCATTGATGGTGGGTTGGCCCTGGGTGATCTGGATGGCGACGGTGACCTGGATGTCCTGGTTGCCAAAGGCGTCCGCTCGGGGGGCAGCTACCCGACCACGCTGTTGCTGAATGACGGCGCCGGCCGGTTCTCAGACAGCGGCCAGAGCTTGAACCCCACCATGGGCGCCGACCTGGCCATAGGCGATATTGACCGAGACGGCGACCTGGACGTGTTTGTCTCCAACGCCTTTGCACCCAACGAGGTGTGGCTCAACGACGGGACCGGTCACCTGATCGACAGCGGGTTGCGGTTAAAGAGCCTGAGCGGAGGTCTGACCGTGAAAGCGTCGCTGGGAGACCTGGACGCCGATGACGACCTCGACGTCTTTGTCGGTTGTTTCTCGGGCAGGACCGAGTTGTGGTTCAATGGATCAGGGGGTTAAACTTGACTACCCGTTACGTCGTTGCAGCAGCGGTCATCGCCCTGGCCCTGACCGCCGGCTGCGAGGGTGCCGCGTCCACGCCGATACCTGTAAGCGAAGTGACGCCGCCGGCAAGCGAGGCCCCGGCCCAGCCCACGGCAGCGACTGCGCTGACGGTCGCCCCGGCACCAAGTCCCACGCCAGCCCCGCTGCCGCCCCTGCAGCCCATCTCCGGCGACAATGCCGACCAGATCGTGGAGTTGCGCCGGACCGAGATGCCGGACCTCTGGGAGACACGGGAGACGTGCGGGGGGGCCTTTAGCCCGGATGGGCGGATGCTTGCGGCTGCCTGCAAGAGTCCTGACATCCCGCTGTGGGACGTGGAGACCGGCCAACTGGTGCGCACGCTCCGGGGACCCACCAGGCGCGTGTGGGCCAGCGTGGCTTTCAGCCCGGATGGGCAGATGCTGGCCGCCGGCGGGCACGACAGCGGCGTGTTCCTGTGGGACGTCGCCACGGGGGAACGCCTGCGCAAGGTCGGAGACACGGCGAACGTGAGCGAGCTGGCCTTCAGCCCGGATGGGCAGCGCATCGCCGCCGGGAACTTCAACGGCTCTGCCGAGGTGTGGGACTTGGTCACCGGCAACCGCCTGGCCGAGTTCCTGGGTCACCGCTCCCGCGTGAACTGCGTGGCCTTTAGCCCCGACGGGAAATGGGTGGCCTCCGGCGGCGGCGACAACAAGGCTCGCGTGTGGGTCGCGTCCTCCGGCCAGGAGGTCGTCGTGCTGGAAGGACCCACCCGCTTTGTGGAAGACATCGCCTTTGCCCCGGACGGCCGCCAGGTTGTCGGCGCCAGCGACGATACCAGGATACGGATATGGAACGTGGACACGGGGGAGGTAGTGCAAACTTTTGTCGGCCATTATGGCCCGGTGAACGGGGTGACATACAGCCCGGACGGGTGTCTGCTGGCTTCCTGCAGCAACGACCGGACGCTACGATTGTGGGACGTGAGCACCGGCAAGCTGCTGGGTAAATTCCAGGGTCACACGGACCTGGCCATCCGGCCGGTCTTTCGCCCGGACAGCACCCTGATCGCCACGGTGGGTTGGGATGGGGCAGTGATCCTGTGGGGTGTGCCGGTGGACAGAAGATCCGCTTTTGAACCGTGGCTTCTGAAGGTTCGGGTAACGCACGACAGTTGACCCAGGGGCCGGGGGAGAACTTTTAACGCCGTCTGGCAGCCCTGACACTCGGTGGAGCCAGAAGCAAAGTAGAAAGGGGTATCGAACATGTCTACACGTTCTATGACCACCATGGCGATGCTGTTAACGCTGATGCTGGTCGTGGGCTGCGAGGCCGCCGGGCCGACACCGATATCATCTGGCGAAAGCGTGACCTCGGTGCCACCCACTGCCACATCCCGGCCACCCACGCCGACTGCCTTGCTGCCCCTCAGCGGCAGCGACGTGATCGCCTTCAGCTCCAATCGTGACAACGCCAACGGGGCTGAAGTCTATGTCATGGCCGTTCCTGACGGAACGGATGCCGATGGTACCGATCCGCGGCGGTTGACCGACAATCGCGCGGAGGACATAGCCTCGGATTGGTCGCCAGATGGCACCAGGCTGGCTTTTATGAGCGAGCGCGACGGACACTTTGAGGTCTATGTCATGAATGCGGACGGTTCTGATCAACAACGACTGACTTTCGACGCCGGGGACAATAGGTGGCCGGCCTGGTCGCCGGACGGCAACAAGATTGCCTATCAATCGCAGCACGACGGCCACTTTGAGATCTATGTGATGAATGCGGACGGCACGAGCCCGCAGCGGCTGACGGACACGACGGCGGACAATATGGACCCGGACTGGTCGCCCGATGGCACTCAGATCGCTTTTGACAGCACCCGTGATGGTAACCTGGAGATCTATGTGATGAATGCCGACGGGAGCAATGTACGGCGGCTGACGACCAACCCGTCAGCGGATCTGGACCCGGCCTGGTCACCGGACGGGAAACGGATGGTCTTCATGTCAGGTCCCCCCGGGCAGTCCGGCCTCTACTTGATGGACGCCGATGGTGGCAATGTCACCAGGCTCCCGATCGGCGATGGTGACGGCTGGTCGCCCACCTGGTCGCCGGACGGCAAGCGGATCGCCTTCTACTCCTACCGCCCCGGTCCTTACCGCGATGGCAAACCCAATGCCGTCTACGTGGTGGATGCGGACGGCAACAACCTGCGCCAATTGACCGAGCTGGCAACCCGCAGCTTTCACCCGGTCTGGCACCCCTGATGCCCAGACAACATCAAACGCCTAGCAGGAAAGGAATATCGAAAGTGTCTAGCCGTTCCGTGACCCTCTTGGCCCTGCTGCTCGTCCTGGCCTTGACCGTCGGCTGCGAGGCCACCGTGCCCGCGCCGACCTCGGTGCCGCTGGTCAGCCCCGTGCCGGCGACTTCTGTGCCACCCACCGCCACATCTATGCCACCGACCCCGGTGCCGACTGCCTCTTCGACAGTCTTGCCGCCTCTCACCGGCAGCGGCGGTGGCGTGATCGCCTTCAGCTCCGAGCGCGATGGGAACATGGAGATCTATATCATGAACGCCGATGGCAGCGACCAGCGGCGGCTGACCGACCAACCCGGGGAAGATTATTGGCCCACCTGGTCACCCGATGGCTCGCAGATCGCCTTTGCCTCCGACCGCAACGGCAACTTTGAGATCTATGTCATGAACGCCGATGGCAGCAACCAGCGACGGCTGACCGACAACAGCGCCAACGATCTGGAACCGGCCTGGTCGCCCGATGGCTCGCAGATCGCCTTCATGCACCACAGCGCAGGCAAGGGCGCCATCTATGTCATGGACGTGGGGGGCAGTAATCGGCGGGCGTTGACCGACGGCAGCGGTGACGACTGGCTACCGGCCTGGTCGCCCGATGGGTCCTGGATTGCCTTTGTCTCTCACCGGGATGGCAACCCGGAGATCTATGTCATGGCCTCTGACGGCAGCAACCTGCGGCGGCTGACCGACAACGTGGGTGACGATAGCTACCCGGCCTGGTCACCAGATGGCGCACGGCTCTCTTTCTTCTCCGTGCGCGAGGGGAGCCGCGGGCTCTATGTGATGGATGCCGATGGCGGTAATGTGCAAAAGTTGACTCGTGACGACGCTGCCGTCTGGGTGTCCGCCTGGTCACCGGATGGCACCAAGATCGCGTTCACCTCCGATCGCGACGGCAATCGCGAGATCTATGTGATGGACGTGGGTGGCGCCGAACAAGGTTCGGGCGACCTGCGGCGACTGACGAATGACCCCGGGCTGGACGGTATTCCTGCCTGGCAACCCAGTTTGCCTCCCCTGGCGATCACCTTTGTCGACAACGACAGTTTTCTCGTCATCTCCGGCGAGACCAAGATCCTCACGGACGCGTCCGAGATCGTCCCGCCAATGGTCTGGCAGCGGATAGCCCAGGCCCGACCCCCTTTCGACGACGTCGACCTGATTTTTGAACAGGATCGACCTGGAGATCCTCAACCCGCCTCACTGTGTCGTGCGCGAACATCGACTTTAGAGGAGGCCGGCTATGTCTGACCGTCACACAACCACCAGACGCCTGACCCGAACCGTGCTACTCTTGTTTGTCCTCGTCCTGCTCGCCGTCGTGGCCTTGGGGGCTGTGTCCATCGCGCGGGACACGCTGAGCACGTGGGCACGGTCCCCGTTCGCTGCGACGGCAATTCCTCCAACTGTGGCCCCGGTCCCGCCCACCGCGACGCTGCCGGTCGTGCCGGCCGACGGTGGTCTGGTCACCGGGCGCGTGGACCGGCCTGGGGGAGAAGCCCCGGCCCTGAGCCTGTTCTTCGAGGACACTGCCACCGAGGCCGTGACCGTCGTCTCCCTGGCGCCGGGGCAGACCGACTACACCGCCGCACTATCGGCCGGCGTCTACCATGCCTACACCTGGCTCCCCCCGGACTATCGCGAAAAGGGCGCGTACACCACTGACCTGTCGCACACCCTGGGCGCTATCACCGTGACGGTGGGGAACACCTTTGCCGGGGTCGACGTCACGGACTGGTACACGCCGGCAGGTGAGCCTCTGGTGCTGCTGGGCACCCTCGTGGACGGGACCGGCGCGGACCCTGTGCCGGGGGCCGCCCTGGTGATCCGCGAGACGCGCATCGTGGCGGTGGGGCCACGGACCCTGGTGCCGGTGCCGGCCACGACCCAGACCTTCGACGCTCCTCAGGCCACCCTGCTGCCGGGCTTTATCAACACCCACGTCCACAATGCCTACCGTGCTGCGAACCTGCGGGCCTGGGCGCGGGCCGGTGTGACCACGGTGCGCGACGTGGGGGCGCCGGCTGGCATGCCGTACTTTACCATGCGCGACAAGCTGCGCGCCGACCCCCGCAACGCCTGGCTCATCGCCTCCGGCCCCCTTGTGACGGTACCGGAGGGCTATCCCATCGCCGGAAACAATTTTACCTCCCTGACGGTTACCTCCCCTGAGGACGCTCGCCCAAAGATCGGCAAGCTCGTCGACGACGGCGCCGACGTCATCAAGATCACGTTGACGGCCGGTGTCTTTCCCACGCTCTCGCCGGCCGAGGCCGCGGCCATCGTGGAGACCGCGCACCAGGGCGGTATCCCGGTGACAGTCCATGCCACCAACGCCCGCAACCTGCGTCTGGCCCTGGACGCCGGCGTGGACGACGTGTGCCATATCGCCACCGATCACGTGCCGGACCAGGACATCCAGCGCATGGTGGACGCCGGCGTGGCCTGGGTGCCCACCTTCGAGCCGCTGGAGGGCCGAGGCGCCGACAACCTGCGTCGCTTTCTCCAGGCCGGCGGCGTGGTGGCCCTGGGCAACGACGGCGGCTACCTGCCGGGGATCCAGATCGGCATGCCGATAGAGGAAATCGACTGGATGACCAAGGCCGGGATGACGCCCATGCAGATCATCGTGGCCTCTACCCAGAACGCTGCCACCGTGTGCCAACGGCAGGGGAGCCTGGGTACCCTGGAGGTGGGCAAGCTCGCTGACGTGTTCGTGGTGGACGGTGACCCGTTGCAGGACCTGCACGTGCTGACCGACGTTCTGCTCGTGGTGCACCACGGCGTTATCATTCGCATGGAGGAAACCGAATGAAGATCCTGTTGATAGAACCCCACAAATCACCGGTGACCATCGGCGGCGAGGATGTGTTCCTATACGAACCCCTGGCCCTGGAGTACGTCGCTGCCGGCGTGGCCCCGGACCACGACGTGCGCATCCTGGACCTGCGTCTGGAAAAGGACCTGCTCGGCGTATTCGCCGATTTCAACCCCGACATCGTGGGCATCACGGCGTACACCGTGCACGTGAACGTGGTCAAAAAGCTCTTTGAGCAGGTCAAGCAGTGAAACCCCCAGGTGTTCACCGTGGTCGGCGGCCATCACGCCACGGTATCGCCCCAGGATTTTATCACGCCATCCATTGACCTCATCGTCATCGGGGAAGGGGTGTTGGCCTTCCGCGAGATCGTCCGGCGCTTTGAGCGGGGCGATGGGTTCGACGACGTGCCCGGCGTTGCCTTTGCGAGAGATGGCCATCTGGTCCGGACCAATGAGCCGGCGATGACGGACCTGGACGCCTTGCCGTTCCCGGATCGCAGCCTCACGGCGCGGTACCGGCCGCACTATTACTCAGAATACATGAGGCCCCTGGCGTCCATCCGCACCTCCAAGGGCTGTCCGCACCGCTGCACATTCTGCGCGCTGTGGAAGCTTACCGGGGGGCGCTACCTCAAACGCCAACCGGAGCAGGTGGTCGCCGAGTTGGCGGCCCTGGACGCAGAGTATGTCTTTTTCGCCGATGACGAATCGCTCGTGGATGCGTCCCGGATGAAAGAGTTGGCCCGCCTCATCCAGGAAGCGGGCATCCGCAAGCGCTACTTTCTCTACGGCCGCAGCGATACCATCGTCCGGCACCCGGACCTCCTGGCCCTGTGGCGCGACGTTGGCCTGGAGCGCGTGTTCGTGGGGCTTGAATTCGCCAGGGATGAGGACCTGGCTTACATTCACAAAGGCTCTACGTCCAGCGACAACGAGCGAGCCGTACGGATCCTGCAAGACTTGGGCATCGAGCTATACGCCTCGTTCATCGTGCGGCCCGAGTTCGACCACGCGGATTTCGCCGCGCTCCGGCGCTACTGCCGGGACCTGGACTTGAGCTTTGCCTCCTTTGCCATGCTCACGCCGCTGCCGGGCACCGATCTCTACGAGCAAGTCAAGGACCAGCTCATCACTCACGACTATGACTATTTGGGGACACAATTGGCAAGGTTTCCTCACCTACCAGGCACCGGGCGTATACCACCTTCTGGCCGTCCTCTATGGTCAAAGTCGCTTGAACGTCCAGTAGTTCGATCAAGTTCCGCCGGTGCGTAAAGTCGGCGTCGGCTTCCTCTACCGCTTCCCGGATGGTTGCCGCAAAGTCCACGATGGTCTGTACTTGCTCGGCGGTCAAGGTCTGGGCCTCGATCTGCGCAGCCAGGCCCGACCGCTCCCACTGCAAGGCGGCGATGGTGGTCTCAAGCCGGGTCTTGCGCTCGGTGAGCATCTCGCGTGGAAAGTCCCCAGCCAGGTAGAGGTCAAGTAGCTTGTCCAGTTGCTTCTGGTCATCACCTAACAGGTCGTCTATCACGGCCAGGCGTTGACGCAGCGGCCGGTTCACGGCCTCCCGGTCGGCTTGTTCGGTCTGCAAGCCGTGGGCCAGGGCCGCCGGGTCTGCGAAAAAGGACTTGATCCACTCCCATACGGTGGCGTCGGTGTGGTCGGCCCGGAATTGAGGCAGGTGGCAATCGCTCGTGGTGGCATGGGAACGATACCGGCTACCACAGTGGTAGTAGGGCCAGGTCCCGCTTTTGCGTCCGTTGCTGGTGGTAAGCGCCCCCATCTTGTACCCGCAATCGCCACACGTCACGCGCCGGGATAGCAAGTACTGGTTTTTGGTGTTGCGCCGGGACATGGCCTTGTTGCGTTGTAGGCGCTTTTGCGCCGCGTCCCACACGGCCCGGTCAACCAGTGGGGGCACATCGACCGCAATCCAATGTTCAAGCGGGTTCTGGCCGTTCTTATGGTTTTTGCCATAGTACCACGTGCCAGTATAGGTCTCGTTACTGAGCATTTTTTGAAGCGTTGACGGTGCCCAGGGCCGCGCCCCGGTCCCCGCGCCGTTGGTCATTGACCAGGTGGGCACGCCCATATCGGTGAGGTCTTTGGTAATGGCGCGCATGGACAACGGCCCGTTGTCACCGTTGCCAATGGTGTACCACTCAAAGACCAGGCGCACGATCTGCGCTTCCGGCTCGTGCACTTGCAACTCCCACTTGCCGTCAACGTCAACCACGCGATAGCCGTAGGGTGTCCGGGCATGCATCAGCACACTACCCGATTTGACCTTCAGTCGGCGCGCGCGCACCGTGCGTTCAATGGTCTTCTCTCGTTCATACTCGGCAATGACGGCCCGCACATTTTTCATAAGTTGGCCCTCGGGTGTGTCTGGATACTCACCCAGGACGTATTCTACCGCTACCCCGGCCCGGTTTAGCTCGCCTTCCACGATCAATTGTTTGGCAAGCCCCCGGGCGAAACGGTCAAGCTCGCGCGTGACCAACACGTCGGCTTGGCCCGCGCGGGCCATTTCCAGCGCCCGGCCCAACTCGGGCAGTTCAAACGTTGCGCCGGACGCGCCCCGGTCATTTTCTGCTAGTTCGGCCACGATGGTGGTATAACCGTGATCTTGGGCGTACTCCCGGCACATGTCCATCTGGCCCTTGAGGTTGCGACCGTCCTTGTCCCGGTCGTCACCGCTCACCCGCGCGTACAGTATAGCTCGCTTGCTCATTGCTTCACCTCGCTTCTTCGAGTATAATACCCGCGTGGGCCTGGCCCCGGCTGCCAAGCATAGAGCCAGGCCCACCGTCCTGGGGCTGGTGTGCAAGCATCAGCCCCTAATCCACTGCCACTTTGCCTGTGACCACCTCCCACCAAGAAGCTAGACGCTCGCGCAGATCAGCGCACTCCCACGCATCGGCCAGCGTTGCCGCGAGTTCCCGAAGCGCCTCGCGCCAGCCCATATACTTCCTGTTCCGCTTCAACACGTTGGTCATTTTAGCACCTCCTCTCCTTAAAATGAAAATGGCCTACTCACTGCGGTGTGTCCCGCTGAGTAGGCCATTGGAACGCGCGTTCTATTGCGCTTCTGGCTGTCTATGGGTAAAATAGCATCAGCCGGTTCCGCTGCCTGTTCAGCGGGGTCGGTCAGGGTCGTGTGGGTGTTACAGCACCTGCACGGCCCGTTTGCGCTCTAGTGAACGCTGCTATTTGGCTTCAGTAGTCTCCCCCTCAAGCTCGATATAGGGTGGCGTCTCCAGCTTGTCGGCCACCCAGGCACTCAAAAAGCGGCGCAATACCTGAGATAGGGTCAAATCCTCTCGCTCTGCCTTTTGCATGGCAGCCTCAAAGAGTTCATTGGGAAGCCTGAAACGATAGGACTTGTCTTGTGGCATTTCTGTATCCTCTCGTGTGCTACAACCCAATTATACTCTATCTCGCCGGCTCTGTCAAGCACTCGTATCCCCCTTCGGTAACATTCTCATTTGACTTGACACGCACAGTGCCAACAAAAACCGGGCCGGTTGCTCTGCCCCGGTTCGTTTGCGTCTGGCTGTGGCTCCCCCCCTCAGACGACCTCACAGCGCGCCAGGGCTGGGCGAAATGAACCGTCGTCGCTGCCCAACGGTATTATAAGAGTCATAAATGATTTTCGGGCTCTGGTGTGCGTCGTTTGATTTTGTCGCCAGTACTTCCCTACAGCCACCAGGTGACTTGCAAGAATCAAAGCATCTCGAGCACGCTGATCCAATGGGCCTGAGATATGTACAAAATGCGTACCAGTCGCCAATGTGCCCCATTAACTATACAAGTTCACCGTCACCAAACAACGACCAGAGTAATTCTCCTTGCGCAACCCTCTCACATAGCTGGAATTAGCACTTTGTGGGCCGGGATGCTGGGAGCGGTTTAGACAAAACGGATCGGTCTCTTCCTATTCGTAGCTTTGGCAGCTAGCAAGTGGCCACAGCAGCGATCTGGCCCCCCGAATGGCGAGAGCGCCATTCGCACTCGCCAGATGAGAGTGTCAATCAGCCCCAGGAGTCAGCGGGAGTGTCTGAACCGGCGACAGATTCAAATGACGCAGATTCCCCGCCAGACGGGGGGTAAAAATCATTTATGAGAGTACCAACCAGGCGGCCGGCGTCAGGGCGTTTTGTGGGGCATCCCGGCACCAAACTGGTCGTCTGACGAATGATTGGAGGTCCACGTGTCTATTCGCCATGTCATCCTTGTCCCTATGGTCATCGCGCTGACCCTGTTCGCCGGTTGCGAGACGGTCACACTCACGCCAACGTCCACGCCAGAGCGCCAAGCGGTGGCGACAGCCGTTCCCCCAACGGTCACGCCCACCAGCGCGACGGCGACAGCTACGACCGGGCCGGCACCTGCTACGGGCAGTAGTGGCGGCGTGATCGCCTTTACTTCCTACCGCGATGACGCCAGCAACGCCGAGATCTATGTAATGAACGCCGACGGCACCAACCAGCGCCGGTTGACCGACAACCCGGCCGTGGACGTAGCCTCGGATTGGTCGCCGGATGGGAAGCGTATTGCCTTTATGAGCAACCGTGATGGCGATTTCGAGATCTATGTCATGGCGGCGGACGGCACCGGCCAGCAGCGGCTGACGTCCAGCAAAGGCGATGATTTCTGGCCTGTCTGGTCCCCGGATGGCGCGCACATCGCTTTTTCCTCCCAGCGTGATGGGAATGACGAGATCTATGTCACGAATGCCGATGGCAGCGACCAGCGCCGGTTGACCAACCACGCGGCCGAAGACCACGACCCGGCCTGGTCACCGGATGGCACCCAGATCGCCTTTGCCAGCGACCGTGATGGCAACAGCGAGATCTATGTCATGGACGTTGACGGCGCCGAACCCGGTTCGGCCAACGTGCGTCGGCTGACCAACAACCCGGCAGTGGATACGGATCCGGCCTGGTCGCCGGATGGCACGCGCATCGCCTTTATGTCCGGGCCCATGGGGGACTTCCGCATCTATATCATGGACATCGATGGCAGCGACGTTACCCAGCTCCCCATCGGCGATGGCGATGGCTGGTCGCCTGCCTGGTCGCCAGACGGCACGCAGATTGCCTTTTATTCCTACCGCCCCGGGCCTTATCGCGACAACAAGCCCGTTGCCATCTATGTGGTAAGCGTGGATGGCGCCGAACCAGGTTCGGGCGACCTCCGCCAGTTGACGGACCCGGCCACGCGCAGCTTTCACCCGATCTGGCGCCCCAGCCCCCCAGAGATCGACGTGCCACCAGGGCCGGCCCCCACCCTCGACGGCGTCATCGCGCCGGGCGAGTGGGACGACGCCCGACGAGAGCAGCTTACGGACGGCAGCGAGTTGCTGCTGTTGCACGCCAACGGCTACCTCTACGTGGGCATCCGGGCCAATACCAAGAGCACCATCACCGGGAATATCTATGTCTATCGAGGCGACGAGATCGACATCCTGCATTCTTCGGCTGCCCTCGGCACCGCCACGTACGAGCGGGCCCAAGACGGCTGGCAGCGTACGCAAGACTTTGTCTGGCGCTGCCGTGCCACCACCAACAGCCCCACGGCACAGAAGGAGCGCGAGACGTTTCTCCAGGAAGAACATTGGGTCGCCAACAATGGCCGGATGGGAACCCCCGGCGAACTCGAGTATCAGATCGAGATGCCCGAGGGTTCGCTGCGTCTTGCAGTAACCTATCGGGCCGCCGCGCCTGAGAGGTTCTATTGGCCCAGCGGCCTGGACGACGATTGCATCACGGCGTCGGATGGGCCGATACCGGAAAAGCTGCGGTTCTCACCTGAAAAATGGGCCACCGCTCGGGCCATGACCGCGGCATCCGTCGGCGTGCCAGAGATGGTGCTGGTGGAGGCCGGCAGCTTTCAGATGGGCGCCGCCGATGGCAACCCCGACGGGCAGCCAGTGCATGAGGTACACATCACCCGGGCTTTTTACATCGCCAAGCACGAGGTGACCTTTGAGCAATACGATCAGTTCTGTGACGAGACAGTGGGCAAGAATCGGCCGGCAGACGGTGGCTGGGGGCGTGGAAACCGGGCGGTGACTGCCGTAACCTGGTACGATGCCGTGGCATACTGCAACTGGTTGAGCGAGCACGAGGGGCTAGCCCCTTGCTACAGCGGCAAAGGCCGGCTCACGCAGTGTGACTTGGCCGCCACTGGCTATCGGCTGCCGACCGAGGCCGAATGGGAATACGCTGCCCGGGGCGCCCAGCAAAGCCAGGGATTCAAGTATGCCGGCAGCGACGATATCGATGACGTTGCCTGGTACGGGACTCCCGGTGGATATGCTCACCCGGTGGGGCAAAAGCAACCCAACGAACTGGGCCTATACGATATGAGCGGCAATGTGTGGGAATGGTGCTGGGATCTCCATGGCGAGGGGTATTATGCGTCGGCGCCGGCCAGCGATCCCACCGGACCAGCGTCCGGTTCGACGCGAGTGCGGCGTGGCGGCGGTTTCAAAGACGATGCGGATAGCCACGGCACCACATACCGTAGCTTTGACGGGCCAACCTATCTCGGTCCCAGCAATGGGTTCCGCCTGGTACGGACCAAGTAGCGTTTTATAAGGAGTTGACATGACTATTCGCCACAATGTGCTGGCGATGCTGATCGTTTCAGCTCTCGTCGTTGGCTGCGAGGCCGCCATACCCACGCCAACCTCGGCTCCAGCAGGGAACAATACGACGGCGATACCGTCAGGTACCAGCGCTGCGCCGGGTCTCGCCGTGGTGACCCCGGTGCCAGCGACCGCCACAGCGGCGCCTACGACAATGCCAACCACGCCACCTCGCACCGGTCGCGGCGGCGTGATCGCCTTTGTCTCCGAACGCGATGGCAACGTGGAGATCTATACCATAAATGCGGATGGCAGCAATGAAAGACGGCTAACGAATGACAAGGGGCGAGACTTTGCGCCGGCTTGGTCACCCGATGGCACCCAGATCACCTTTGCCTCCAGTCGTGATGGCAACGACGAAATCTATACTATGGGTGCAGACGGCAGCAACCCCAGACGGCTGACACAGGATTCTGCCAGCGATGGATTCTCTACCTGGTCGCCCGATGGTACCCAGATCGCCTTTGATTCCGACCGTAGTGGCAATTGGGACATTTATGTGGCGAGTGTGGATGGCAGCGAACAGGGTTTGCTTGACGTGCGGCAGCTGACTGATGCTCGCGCTGACGATGGGATACCAACCTGGTCACCCGATGGCACTCAGATTGCTTTCGAATCCTTGCGCGATGGTAACTATGAGATCTATGTCGTGAATGTCGATGGCAGCAACCTGCGACGGTTGACCGATCGCAGTGCGACCGACGGGTTTCCCGCCTGGTCGCCCGATGGCACCCAGATCGCCTTTACCTCCCAGCGTGACGGCAATGCCGAGATCTATGTGGTCGATGTCAGCAGCGGGAATTTGCGCCGATTGACCGAAAACGACGTTGAGGATGGGTTTCCCACCTGGTCGCCCGATGGTACCCAGATCGCCTTTGCGTCCCGGCGCGATGGTAATCTGGAAATCTATGTGACGAGTGTGGATGGTACCGAACCGAGTTCGGGCGACATACGCCCGTTGACCAACAACAAGGCCAATGATTATAGCCCTGCCTGGCGGCCGGATGCGGCGGCGGTGGCGATCACCTACGTCGAGAATGACAGCTTTTTGATCAACGCCCACGGCAAGACGATCCTGACCGACCCCCCAGAAAGGATCCCGCCGGAGGCCCGGCGCCTGATCGAGCAGGCCCAACCCCCATTTGATGCGGTCGATCTGGTCCTGATCACCCACGCTCACAGCGATCATTTCGATCCCCAACTGATCCGAGCCCATTTGGAGCATAATCCACGGGCCATCCTGATCTCAACCGAGGAAACGGTGGAGCGGCTCAAAGCGGATTTCTCTGGCTGGTCAGCCATGCAGGACCGGATCAAGGCCGTCGAGCCCCAAGAAGGGGAACGGATACCGGTCACCGCGAATGGGATCAGCCTGGAGATCCTCAACTTACCCCACGGCATACCCATAACCAACCTCGGCTTTATCATCAACCTGGGCGGTCGCAAGCTGCTGCACACCGGAGACATGAACCAGGCATCCGATCTGGAGACCTACGAACTCGCCCGAGCCAACATCGACATCGCCTTTGTGCCCTATTTTTTCCTGATCGACGACGAGTTTCTGGACGCAGACGGGCACAACATGGTGTTGGCAGCGATTCAAGCCCGACACGTCGTCCCGATGCACTATTCTTCCACGGACCGCTACCTGATCAGTATACTCAACCGGATCAAGGCGCGGGTCCCGACGGGTATCCTCTTTCACGAGACGCTGGAGACGCAAATCGTTGAGTAAGGGAGCCCATTGCTGGGGCTGAAAGGGCGTATACCAACGGAAAGGAAAGGCTCAAACCATGCACACGGAATCGATCAACGGAGTAACGCTGTTCTTTGACGCCGAGGACCAAGACGCCGCCCGACTCATCGGCCGGGCCTGCACCCGGAGCGAGTCGCTCATCCACGACTTGTGGGGGCTGGCGGCCCCGGCTGATTGCCGGGTGTACGTTATGACCTCGTGGCCGCGGTTTCTGTTCCACGCGGCTCCCTGGCACTGGCGGGCACTCCTGGTCGTGACGCTACCCTTCTGGTATCGGCGGGTGAGCCACACGTGGCAGGTCGCCGGCGGCTGGTCCCAGCAATTCGGGCGCCGGCGGGCCGTGGGCGTCAAGCCACCGCGCCTCCTGGAGCAGGCCGACCGCAGCATCGGCGAGCGCATATTCGTCAGGGAGCGAGACCTCAACGAAAAAGTGCAGCATGTCACGTGTCACGAACTGACCCACGCCTTTGCCGCACACCTGCGGCTGCCCATGTGGCTGAACGAAGGGCTGGCGATGGTGACGGTGGACCGGTTCGCCGGGGAGCCCACCGTGCAGCACGCGACGCTGGAGACGCTGCGCCGCGCGTCGCCCCAGGGGCCGGGCCGCTACCGCCAGGTGCGGGCTGACGACGGCGATGCCCTGGTGTACCACGTGGTCCGGGGCTACTGGCTCACGCGCTATGTGCTGGACACGCGGCCGGGACTGATCCTGGAATTGCTGGAGCAGCGGCAGCGCCACCGGGAACTGGAAGACCGGCTCGCGGCCGCTTACGAGATGGGCTATGACGAGTTCTGGCAGCGCATCGACGGCTTGCTGGTGGCCCACTTGACAGAAGAGGAGAGTTAGCCATGTCTATCCGTTCCATCGTCATCACGATCCTGCTCGGCGTGCTGATCCTGACCCCGGGCTGCACACCGACGATACCCCAGTTCGTTCAGGCGCCTTCGGCCACGCCGGCAAGCGAAGCACTGCCCACGTCCCGACCATCGGCCACGCCGGTCAGCGCGGTTGTGCCTACCCAGACGCCCGCGCCATCAGCCATGCCGGTCAGCACGGCCGCGCCCACCCAGACGTCTGCGCCTTCAACCACGCCGGGCCCCACGCCCACGTCAGTGCCCGGCCCCGCACCGGCCGACCTGATCTCTCAGGACAGCCTCCTGGCTTACGTGGCAGACCTGACTGCCATCCAGCCCTATTCCGGCTGGCGCAACTCGGCCACCGTGGGTGAAAAAGAGGCACTGGACTATGTGGCCAAGACGCTGGGCGAGTTCGCGTATCTGAAGGCGCAAGGGCTAGAGTTGGAGCGCCAGAGCTTTCGTGTTTTCATGTCCACCGAGTTGTGGGAAACCCGGCTCCACCTGACGGTGAACGGCCAGGAAACCGAAGTGCCAACCGACGGCCTACGCGGCCCCCGCGATGAAACTGCCCAGGCCCTGCGGTTCGATTCCGACGGCCGGCTCAACGACTCGACCCGGGACCCGGTGACCGTGACCGGGCCGGCCGTGCTCGTCCGCTCTGACGCCGAGATCGACGCGCTGAGCCCGGACGACGTGCGCGGCAAGGTGGTGTTCCTGGACTATGCCGTCGTCGACCGCGTGGTGCAAGGCCAGCGGGAGGCCGTCCGGCGTGCCTCGAACCTGCTGACCAAAGGGCCGGCCGGGCTGGTGCTGGTCACCCAATTCTCCAACGAGCCCAACGTGAGCCACGGCGCATTCGTGGGCGACGTGAGCGCCCTCAACCTGGTCGAGACTGAGCCAGCCCCGCCCACCTTGTACGTGCGCCTGGAAGACCTGGCCCCGGCCGGGATCGCGGATTGGGATGACCTGGCGAACGTATCGCAGGCCCGGCTAGTCTGGGATGCCGACGTGTTCTCACCGGGCACCTCCGGCAACCTGGTGGCTCGCGTCCCGGGTGTGGACCCATCGCAAGCCATGATCCTGGGCGCGCACATCGACAGCCCCAACAGCCCCGGCGCCATGGACGACGGCAGCGGTTCGGTGGCACTGCTGGAGGTGGCCCGGGTCTTGAACGAATCCCGTACCCAGCCGCCGGTGGACCTCTACCTGGTCTGGTTTGGCAGCGAGGAGTTGGGGCTTTACGGCTCGTACCACTTTGCCTCCACCCACCAGGACCTGCTGGACCGGACCGTCGCCATGTTGAACGTGGACTGCCTCACCCATCCGCTGGACGGCATCGACGCCGAGCTGAATCTGGTCACGTGGTCCTATGGTCGCCTGGGAGACGGCACGCTGACCTGGCCCAATTATTTGACCCGGGCGGCGGCGCGCCAGGGCGTGGATGCGCTGCCAGAGAACTATTACGGTGTCGAGTCGGACAGCACGGCCTTTGCCGGGTTTGATGTGCCCCACGCCAACCTGATCTATATGAACGGGCCGGCGATGGACCGCGCCGGGGGGGTGCACAATGCCGGTCACCTGCACGACCCCTACGACACCATCGAGCTGGCCCGCCAGGAAGGCGACGTGTTGGAGCAGATGGCCCGGGTCGCCCTTGTCGCCGTGCTGGACGCCGGCGAGGCCCCATCCTTGCGCGTCGCGCCCGGGCCGGACCGCCGCGCCGTCTTTGTCGCCAGCCACACCGAATCCGTGCACATGTCGCCCACCACGTTCACCGACCTGGGCATGGCCCTGGCCTGGAAAGGCTACGACGTGGACCTGATCCCCTACGGTCAGCCGGTCACGGCATCCGACCTGGCCGGCGCCGACCTGGTGGTGGTGCTCCCGGTGGTGGACTATCCCAGCCCGGATGGGGACATTACTCCCTACGACGAAGCCTGGGACCCGGCCGAGATTGCCGCGCTGGAGGCCTATGTGACCGACGGCGGCCTGCTGGTGCTGACCAACAGCGCCCAGCGCCTCAAATACCACAACCGCGCGCTGGACCCCAACGAAGACTGGAGCGACGTCAATACCCTGGCGGCGCGCTTTGGCGTCGCCTATCAGGACGGGCACCTGCCCGACGACCCGGCCCGGGCCGAAGGCTCGCACGCCCTGGTGGCCGGCGTGGACAGATTCGAGTTGATCGATGGCAACGGTGTGCCCTTTGATCTCACCGAGGGGCGTATCTTAGCCCGGGCCGGGGAGGCCCTGGTCGCCGCCCTGGTCGATCATGGTCAGGGGCAGGTCCTGGTCCTGGCCGACGTGGGGCTCCTGGGCGCGGCCGGCGACCCGGGCAACCTTTCCTTCTGGCTCAACCTGGCCGAGTATGCCCGGTCGCGGTGAGGTCCAGCCTTATTGAACGAATTGGGCGCGGGGTCTGTATTATGATAGACGCCCGTCGATCCGCAAACACACGCCACCTGGAGCAATCATGTCCGAACCCACCGCCGTCATGGCCCCCACATCACCCAGCCGACGCATCGACACCATTGACATCCTGCGTGGCTTTACCCTGTTTGGGGTGCTTTTGGCCAACATGGCCGTGTTCAGCATCCCTGGAAGCATCAGCGGTCAGGGGCCTAACTATTGGCAAGACCCTGTCGACAAGGCCGTGCAATTGCTCGTCATGTTTCTGGCTATCGGCGAGTTTTATGTGCCGTTCTCGTTCCTCTTTGGCTGGGCGATGGCCGTCCAGATGGACCGGGCCGCCGCGCTAGGCACCCGCTATCTGCCGCTGTATCTGCGCCGCATCGTCGTGTTGTTCCTCATGGGCCTGGCCCATGCCATCTTTGTCTGGTACGGCGACGTGCTGGCGACCTATGCCGTCCTGGGATTGCCGCTGATCCTGTTCCGCAAATTGTCCAACCGGGTGATCCTGGCCGTCGCCATCATTTGCCTGCTCATCCCCTCCATCCTGTATCTGCCCGGCCCCACGGCCCAGGTCCGCCAGGATTACAACCAGAACGCCGCCGGCCTGTATCGCGAGGCCGGGGCCGGCGAACTCGTATACGCCACCGGTACCTATGTCGAGATCACCGAGCAGCGCGTCAAGGACGTCAAAGCCTACTGGGCCGGCATCATCTACTGGGGACCATATGTGTTTGGCCTGTTCCTGCTGGGCCTGTATGTCGGCCGGCGCGGCCTCTTGCGCCATATCGAGGATCACCTGCCGCTGTTCCGCCGGGCCTTTTTGATTGGGCTGGGAGTGGGACTGCCGCTTACCGTGGTTTACGTCCTCATGCGCCTGTCGCCGGGCCTGGTGCCGGCCGACTGGCAGCCCTTTGTGGGGCGCACCTTTCGCACCTTTGGCGGACTGGGCCTGTGCACCTTTTATCTGTCGGCCATCATCCTGCTGACGCAAAAGGAATCCTGGCGCGAGCGGCTGGCGTTTCTCGTCCCGGTGGGCCGCATGACGCTGACCAACTATTTGACGCAGTCACTTGTTTGTACCCTGATCTTTTACGGCTATGGGCTGGCGCTATACAACCGCACCGGCCCGGCCATCGGGCTGATCTTTACGGTGCTCATTTTTGCCGCGCAGGCCAGGTTCAGCGCGTGGTGGCTGGATCGCTATCGGTTTGGGCCAATGGAATGGCTCTGGCGCACGCTGACCTATCTCAAGCCGCAACCGATGTACCAGGAAGGCGACGAACCACCACCCCGGCCCAGCCGCATCGCCGTGCTGGGGACAGTAGCCCTGGTGCTGGTGGTGGCGGCCGGGGCCTGCGGCTGGTGGTGGACGCATCAGGAGAATGGGCCGCCGCAGGTGAGCATCCAGTTGCCGCAGATCCAGTCCACGGCAGTCCCCACGACCGTGCCTGTCAGCACACCGATGCCCAGTCCTACGCCTATCGCCACGCCGGCCGTGCAGCCGGTGGTGCGCGACCCCGGCCCGGCTGCCGCGCAGGGCAATCTGTGGGCGCTGGGCCTGGCCTTTGACGAGGAGCAAGCCTTTGCCGAGATCGAGGTCCTCACCAGCCCGCGGTACCAGGGGCGTCAGGCCGGCTCGCCCGGCGAACTGGCCGCCGGCGACTATATCGCGCAGCGCTTTGCCGACGTGGGCCTGCAACCGGCCGGTCTGGACGGCACCTACTTTCAGCCCTTCCCGGTCCTGTACACCACCCTGGCCGACACGCCGGAGCTCGTCGTCACCGGGCCAACCGGCGTGCGCTGCGCATACACCTTTCGCCAGGATTTTGCCACGTTCGTGCGCTACTATGCCGGGGCCGGCGCCGGTGAAGGCCCGGTCATCTGGGTCTACAATGGCGCCCACGATGACTATGACGGCGTGAACGCCGTAGGCAAGGTGGTCTTGTGCCGCGAGGGCGGAACCCGCGAGGACCAGGCCCGGAACGCCCTGGAACACGGCGCCGTGGGGCTGCTCCTCCTGGCCGACACCAACCAGCGGCCGCTGGATTTTGTCGGCCCCAACCGCGATGTATGGGTGCCGGTGCCCATCCCGGTCCTGCGCGTCTCACCCCCGGTGGCTCAGGACCTGCTGGCCGGCACCGGGCTGGACCTGGACGACCTGACCCTGCACTTTAGCTCGCTGCCCTTGTCTACCACAGCCCGGCTGGCGGTGAATCTGCTTACCGACGAGGCTGCCCCGGGCCGCAACGTCCTGGGCGTGCTGCCTGGTCGTGACCCCGAGTACGCCGACCAGATCGTCATCGTCGGCGGCCACTATGACCACATGGGCCAGGACCCGGGTGGTACTTATTGGCCCGGGGCCAACGACGACGCTTCCGGCGTCGCCACTGTCATCGAGATCGCCCGGAGCTGGCAGGAGCAGGGCTATGTGCCCCGGCGCACCGTCCTTTTTGCCGCCTGGGACGCCGAAGAGGTGGGACTGGTAGGCTCGGCCTACTATGTGCAGCACCCACGCTATCCCCTCACCGCCACAGTGGGCATGATCCAGCTCGACATGGTGGGCGCGGGCGGCGACACGCTGTATATCGAGGGCTCTGCGGTCCTGAACTCCAAGCTGGAGGCCATCGCTCACACCCTGGGGATCAGCACCACCACGTCTACCCAGGTCAGTGGCAGCGACCACGTCCCCTTTGATCAGGCCGGTGTCCAGGTCACTCTGCCTATCTGGCTGGGTATGAACGCATCTGACGTGCCCGACTATCATCGCCCGTCTGATACACCGGCCACCATCGACCCGGCCAAGCTGGGCGGCGCCGGGCGCGTCACGGACCTGGGCCTGCTGGCCCTGGTCGAAGGCGAAATGGCCCTGACCGACCTGCTCCAGGCGCGCGCCACTGCCGTGCGGGTCAACGACGAGGCCGCTTATCTGGATACCTCGTCGCCGGCGCGTCAGGCATTCGACCGTGACCAGTTTACTGCCTTGCAGGCCCTGAACCCGGTCCGCTTTGACCTGGGCGTGTCCAGCCTCACCGTCGTCGGCAACGTCGCCACGGGCACGGTGCAGATGAGCGTGGGCTATGTCGTCACAGCCAACGTGACATCGTCAGGCGCCAGCGTGACGTCGTCAGGCTCCAGCGTGACTGCCACACGCTCGGCCAGGCTGCCGGTGCGTTTCACCCACGCCGACGACCACTGGATGTGGGATGGCCCGGCCCTGGACTGGGCGCCCGTCACCACCACGGTCGCTTACTTTCCGGTGGCCTATCCCCCAAACCGGGACGTGGGCGATCTGGGCCGCGAGTCTGCCAGCCGTTATATCACCATCACCCGCCAACTGGGCCTGCCTACTCACACTGACGCCGCTTTGATGCTCTATCCCAGCCAGCAGGCGCTCTGGGCCGATACGATCTTTCCCGAGCCGTCGACTGGCGGAGTCTGGTTCGATACGACCGGGGATCGCACCCTTGTCAAGCTGGTGGCCGGCGGGCAGGTCCACACAGATACGCTGACGCACCTGGCGCTGGTCCAGGCTGGTGTTACAGAAGACACGGCTCCCTGGTTGTGGCGTGGCCTGCCCCTGGCCCTCGCCGCCTCGACTGCCGGGCCCATCGCCACCCAGGAACGCTACCTGCCGCAACTGGCCCGGGGCCTCACTCCACCCGAGGCCGCAAGTGCGGGCGCGGAAGAGGCCGCCGTTCCCGGTGACGTAGCCGACTGGGCCGCCGTGGATTTTCTCCAGCAGCGTGTGGGCTGGCCCGGCCTTGGCCGGCTCATCAATGCCCTGGGCCGGGGCCAATCGACGGACGAGGCCCTGACCCAGGTGGTGGGCCTGGACTCAGCCGGCCTGGACGCAGCCTGGCGCGCCGAGTGGACCGGTCGGCTCAAGCAGGCACAAGATGGCCTGGCGGCACTGCTGGCGGCCCGGCAGGCCGCGGTGCTGGCCGGCGACGAAGCCGCGTTCCTGCGCACGGTTGACGACGCTGACCCTACGCTGCTGGCCGAGGAACGCGCCTGGTTCGCCGACTTGATGGTGCACCCGGTGGAGGCGTTCGAGCTGACCGGCCAGCCCCGGGCTATGCTCGACGACGGGCACGTGCTGGCCGACGTGATGCTGCGTTACACGCAGGATGGTCGCGCGCGCACCGCAGCCCTGGACACGCAAATAACGCCGGCTGCATCGGGGACCGGCTATCGCTGGGCCGGCGTCCCGTTCAGGTCTCTGGTCGGTGAGCACGTGGTGGTATACTATCAACCCGGCCGCGAACAGTTGGCCCAGGCCGTGCTGCTCGAAGCCGAGGCTGCGTATGCCCCGGTCGCAGCTGATCTGGGGGTCGCGCCGGCCGCGCCATCCATCAGGCTCTATAACGATGCCGCTGTGTTCCGCGCCTCGGTGCGCCTCTCGCTGCCCAACTGGGTGACGGCCTGGACCGGTCCCGGCGAAGCGCTCAAGTTCGTGGCTGCCACGCTCGATAATCCGGTCAGCAGGCGCCGCCTGGTGGCGCAAGAGACGGCCCGGTGGTACGTGCTCCAGTCCGGCGGCGCGCCCGAGTGGCTGCGCGAAGGTGTGGCCCTGATTGAGGTCGGCCGCCGGGACCCGATCGATGCCCACTACATCGCCGGCGAGTTCTCGCGTAACGTGACCATCGCCGCGCAACGCGATCGCCTGTCTCACCTGAGCGCCATGCCTGCGTTCTTGCCGCTGGGTCAGTTGGACCGCGATCTGGCCTATGGTCAATCCTGGGATGCCGCGCGTTACCTGGCAGATACCTATGGCTGGGATCGGCTGCGCGCCGTGTTGCAGGCCCTGGCGCGGGGCCAGTCCACCGATGACGCCTTGCGCAGTGTCCTGGGCCGGTCCCTGGCCGATTTCGAGGCGGATTGGCGCGCTTCAGCAGCGCGGGGGCATGCCGACCCGGCCTGGGTGGAGGTTGCCTGGCGCTTTGACAACGAGGCAGCCCTGGCGACGGTGGACGTGTTGACCCGCACATTGTATGCCGGGCGCCAGGCCGGATCGCCGGGCGACCAGGCAGCAGCGCGGTACATCGCCGCCGAGTTTGCCCGCTATGGCCTGGAACCGGCCGGCGACGACGGTACCTACCTGCAGCAGGTACCCATCTCGTACACCGTACTGCTGGACATGCCCGGCCTGACGCTGCTGGACTCGCGCGGGCAGCCGGTGAGCGAGCTGGCATATCGCCGTGATTATGTGGCGCTGTTGAGCGATGGGGCCGGCGGCGGCACAGTAGAGAGCGAATTGGTGTGGGTGCGCGATGCCGCCTATACGGGCATGCGCCTGGACGGCAAGGTGGCCGTGCGTCGCCGGGGCAACCTGGATGCGGCGACCGAGATCCAGGTCGCAATGGCACATGGAGCCGGGGGGTTGATCTTGCTCAGCGAGCGCCCAGAGGATCAAATGCTGGGCAAGACCGCTCTGTCGGTCAGCGCACCGCCCACGCGCACCATCCCGGTGCTTGATGTTGGCAAATCCGGGGCCGATCAGCTATTGGCCGCCGCCGGGTACACCTGGAGCGAACTGGTGAACTCGGGGCCGGCGATGCCCCTGGGCCTGCGGGCGCGCATCGACGTGCCCCTGAGCGCGCCAGTGCCGGCATCCACCGCCAATGTGCTGGGTGTGCTGCCCGGCACCGACCCGGCGCTGCGCTACGAGTTGGTTATTGTCGGTGCGCACTATGACCACGTGGGCGATGATCCGGATGGCACCCGCTATCCGGGCGCCAATGACGATGCCACCGGCGTGGGCGTGCTGCTCGAGATTGCCCGTCTGTACCAGGAAACCGGCTATCGACCCGCGCGCAGCATCCTCTTTGCCGCGTGGGGCGCCCAGGAGCCCGGTGAGATAGGGTCGCGCTACTATGTGGCCCATCCGGTTCAGCCCATCACCGACACGGTGGTCATGCTCCAGTTGGACGCCGTGGGCGGGGGCTTTGCCGGGTTCCGCGTGGAAGCCCAAGGCAATCGCCAACGAGAGGCCTGGCCCTTGTTCGCGTTGGAAACTGCCGCCGAGCAGGTGGAGGGCCGGCTCATCGTGAGCCGGGTTGCCGGGCGCAGCGACCAGCAGCCCTTCCAACAAGCTGGCGTGCCGGCCGTGCTCATGGTGTGGACCGGGTCCAGCGACGATAACCTGCCAACCGGCCACGACGACGTGGTCACGGCCTACAACCTGGGCGTCACCGGCCGCACGGTGGCCCTGGCCTTGATGATGCTGGCCCAGTAGCGCGCCACAGCCCCCAACGCTCTTGACCCGACGCCCCGGCGTCGGGTCTTGGTTTTGTGGAACCAAGACCCCATGCAATGGCCGGATTGCCAGCAAACCCGGACTGTGGTAAAATGTCTACGACTGGCCGGGTCCGCAAACGCTCCCGGATCGAGGAGCGCATGCACGAGAAGTATGTGAACGTTTTTCTCAAGCCGGCCTCAACGCCTCGTCGGTCCAGCACGGTTTCGATATCTCGCGCCACTTGCATCGTGGATCCTGTATCCTGATCATGGACCTATCCATCATCGTCGTCAGCTATAACACGCGCGACCTGACCCTGGCGGCCCTGGCGTCTGCCACCCGCAGCATGGCAGACAGCGGGCTGGCCTATGAGGTCATGGTGGTGGACAATGCCTCGCCGGACGGCAGCGCAGAGGCGGTGCGCCGGGCGTTCCCGGACGTGGCCCTCATCGCCAACGCGGAGAACCGGGGTTTTGCCGCCGCCAACAACCAGGGCCTCGCCGCCAGCAGCGGCCGTCACGTGGTGCTCCTGAATCCGGACACAGAGGTGTTGGACGACGCCCTGGCCCAACTGGTGCGCTTTTTGGATGAGCACTCGGACGCCGGGGCCTGCGGTCCCAGCCTCGTCTATGCCGACGGCTCTTTTCAGCACAACGCCTTTCGCTTCCCCGGTCTGGCCCAAACATTCTTGGACCTGGTCCCGCTGCACTGGCGGGTCATGGAGAGCCGGTTCAACGGCCGCTATCCCCGGTCTGCCTACGAACGCGGCCGGCCCTTTCCCATCGACCACCCGCTGGGCGCGTGTCTCATGGTCCGCCGCCAGGTTATGGACCAGGTGGGTCGATTGGACGAGGGCTATTTCATGTACGTGGAAGAGATCGACTGGTGCCGGCGCATCAAGGACGCCGGGTGGAGCATCTATTGCGTGCCCCAGGCCCGGGTGGTCCACCATGCCGGCCAGAGCACCGGCCAGTTCCGGGACGCCATGTTTGTGGCCTTGTGGCAGAGCCGGCTCCGCTATTTTGACAAGTACCACGGCGCGGCCTGGCGTTGGGCCGTGCGCCGCGTGATCCGGCTGGGCCTGTGGCGCGCGGCGCGGCGCACTCGACACGGCAACCTGTCCGGCGAAGAGCTAGCGCGCCGGTTGGCTGCGTATGCCCAGGTCCGGGCCTGGTGCGACCAGTAAGGGTATCCGCAAGGATAAAAGTGCAGGGAAGGGGGTGATGGCAAGAAGGACAAGTCTTGATCGGTCAATCGATATATCGTCGAATAGTGATCGTAGCGCAAAATAAGGGAGGAGTAATTAGTGAAAACCTTGACCAGGACTCGATGGTTTCGCCGGCCCATTAGCGTGACTGTTTTATCACTCGCTTTGGTGCTGGCGCTGGGGCTTGGCGTCGCCGTTGCATATGCGGCCAGTCCCTTGTTGGACGAGAACTTTGACTATGGGAGCACCGCCGGCGACCTGACCACGGTGAGCGGCGGTAACTGGACCGTTCATTCTGGCACCGGCGCTGTACAGTATCAAACCACCAGCCTGTCTATGGCCGGCTATGGTTCGTCGGGAATAGGAGGTGCAGCC
The DNA here is from genome assembly GCA_018823415.1 of Chloroflexota bacterium. Lineage (GTDB taxonomy): Bacteria > Chloroflexota > JAHJIN01 > JAHJIN01 > JAHJIN01 > JAHJIN01. The sequence continues at coordinate 25,971 of JAHJIN010000244.1, forward strand.
ACTATTAACACCAGCAACGGCGAAGACGTCAACCGCACATTTACCGAGCAAACCGCTGGCGACGTATATTGCGCTGCTTTGGTGAACTTGTCTTCTGCCAGTACTGGGACTTACTTTATTCACTTCAAGAACAGCTCTACCGGCTTCACTGGTCGTGTCTGTGCCCAAGATTCGAGTGGAAACCTACATTTTGGTCTGCAGAGCATGAGTACCAGTAGCGTAACGTACAGCAGTGTGGATTTTAGCTACAATACGACCTACTTGGTCGTCGTCAAGTATAACGCAACGACTGGTAATAGTGCTCTCTATGTCCTGGATGCCTATAGCGCTACCGAGCCTGGTACACCCCTGCTCACATCCGACCCTGGTACCACCATTCCTTTCGCCGTGCTGGCCGTAGCCATTCGCCAGGGCAGTGGTGGTCCCACCGGCGTGATCGACGGCATCCGCGTGGCTACCAACTGGGCCGATGCGGTGGGCTCGGCTGCGGCCTTTGCCATCGCCAAGTCCGCCTCGTCCGCCATGATCGGAACTGGTGAAGTGCTGACCTATACCATCCAGGTACAAAACACCGGCGTCGCCGGCGAGGCCACCGGCGTGGTTATCACTGACGCTGTCCCGGCCGGCACCACCTGGGCCTGGGGCGGCAGCTATGCCGATGGCGTGGTCAGCTTTACCACACCATCTACCATTAGCATGGGCAGCGCCGTCAACGTTGCCTTTGGCGTCACCATAAACGCGGCTTTTGGCTCCTCGGTCGTTAACGACGATTACGGCGTCTACTGCACCGAGGTCCCCACGCCCACCATGGGCGCGCCTGTCACCGTAACCGTATCAGCCCTGGATCTGGTGGTGGGCAAGACCGGGCCAAACTGCGTCATCGCCGGCGAGGACCTGGTCTATGCCATCACGCTGGATAGCCAGGGCGTGACCACGGCTACCAACGTGATCCTCACTGACACGCTGCCGATCAGCACCACCTATGACTCGGACGATAGCGGCGTGGTCCCAACCAATCCCAGCCCCGGCGTGTACGTCTGGTCCCTGGGCGACGTGCCCTCCAACACCCTCAAGACCATCAACCTGACGGTGACGGTAGACAGCGCCGTCGCCAGCGGCACGTTGCTCACCAACGAGGCCGAAGCAAGCACGGATACGGTGGGCGACAACCCGGCCAACAACAAGGCTACGTGGGACACCACTGCCTACCAACTCTCGACCATCGCCGAGGCCCGGGCCGGCACCAACGGTCAGGTCTTTGCCCTTGAAGGACGTGTGACCGTGGCTCCCGGCTCCTATAGCGCCAGCGAGTGGGAGTTCCAGGACGCCACTGGTGGCATCTCGGTCTACTACTTCCCGCCGCCCACCGTGGCCCTGGGCGACCAGGTGCGGCTTATCGCCACGCGCAGCAGCTTTAACAACCAGGAGCAGATGGCAACTCCGGTGTGCCTCTTTGTCAACCAGGGCTCCGGCCCAGAGGTAGACCCCAAGCCCTACAACACCGGCGACGTCAATACCGGTGATACCGAAGGTTGGCTCGTCGTGGTCACCGGCACCGTCTCGGGCCTGGGCGGCTGCACCGGCAACTATAGCTTTTTCTTGGATGATGGCTCCGGCCCGGCCCTCATCTTTGTGGACCAGGACACCGGCGCGAACGTCTGCGCGATGGGCATCGAGGACGGCGACCTGGTGCGCGTGGTGGGCTTTAGCACCCAGTACCAGACCACCTACGAGATCAAGCCGCGCCGCCCGGCCGACTTTCAAGAGTTCTACCCGGTCACCTTTGTCTATCATGACGTAGAAGACGTGGTTCACACCGGCGAGGACGTGTACGTGGCCGGCTCGTTCAACAGCTGGGATGCCAACGCCAACGCGCTGACGCCCAACGGCGATTACAGCGTGTTCTCGACCACCATCACACTCAACATCACCGGCACCTACGATTACAAGTACATCGTCAAGAGCGGCGGCGATCAGTGGGACTGGCTCAACACCGCCAACCGCTCGATAGATGTGCAGGACAACATGACTGTGAACGACTATCGCAAGGTGGCGGTGGGCTATGCGCACCTGATGGCTCCGCCGGCCATCACTATCAACCTGGGTGAAGCCACCGACATCATCACCGGCGAGGTGTTCATCCAGAACGTGACCAACCCGGCGGGCGTGGGCCGCGCGGTGTGGGCTGAGCTGGGCTATGGCACCACTGCCGACCCCAGCCTCTGGACCTGGGTCGCCATGAGCTACACCGGGCTCCAGAACGGCAATAACGACATCTACTCGGGCAACTTTACCCCAATGGCTACCGGCGTCTATTCCTATGCCGTGCGCTTTGACGGCAACCAGGGCGCCGGCAATCCCAATGCTGGCTGGGAGTATGGCGATCTCGATGGCGTATGGCCCGGCAATCCCTTCAACGTGGGGCAGGCTGGTGTCCTTACCGTCCAGGCCCCGGACCTCTCCGGCTCGGCCAAGATGGTTACGCCTACGACGGGCGTCAAGCCCGGCGACATGGTCACATACACCATCCGCCTGGTCAACGCCAGCGGAACCGCCGTCATCGCGGCCAACGTGATGCTGACGGACACCCTGCCAGCCGAGGTCACAGTCGTTATCGGCACGCTGCCGGCCGGGATGACTTATCACGCGGGTACTCACACCCTCACCTGGAGCGGCACCGTGGCCCCTGGCGAGACGAAGGACCTGGTCTTCCAGGTGCACGTCCTGGGCCTGGACGTGCTATTGCCTGGCGTGCACACCTTCCACAACACCGTGGACATCGACGACGGCTATGCAATTCTGGCCCGCCAGTCGGCCGATACCACGGTGACGATCTATCGGCAGTTTCTACCCCTGACCTTCCGGAACTGAACCCGGTAGCCGGCCGCTAGACTTACGTTAATCTACGTGGGGCGGGTGATACATCCGCCCCACGTACTGCCCCATTTGGAGGTATATTCATGAATCGTACCCATGCCATCATGCTCCTCTCCGCGCTCCTGGCCCTGGGCCTGCTTGTCAGCGGGAGCACTCTCTTGACCCAGGCGCAAGCGTTGGACCTGCTGACCATCGCCCAGGCCCGCAGCCAGCCCGTGGGCTCCACCGTGTCCGTGGCGGGCACCGTGATAGTGGCGGCCGGGAGCTATAACGCCGGCTTTGCCATCCAGGATAACACGGCCGGCATCTATATCTACCCTTCGTCGTTCGTGGACGTGGGGCTGGGTGAGACAGTGGTTCTCACCGGCACCCTGACCTCCTATAGCTGCTTGCTAGAGGTCACGCCCAGCGCCAGCAGCGTAAAAAAGACTGGCACTGCCCCGGTCCCGGACCCCAAGCCCTACACCACCGGCGCCATCGGTGAGGCCACCGAGGGTTGGCTGGTGGTCATCACCGGCACCGTCGCCGGCCGTCCCAGTAACCCATTCACCGTGAACGACGGCAGCGGCGCGGTCCAGGTCTATGCGGACGCCGATACCGGCATCAACCTGTCCGGCATCCAGAACGGCGACCGCCTGCGTGTCGTGGGGTCCAGCGGCCAATACGACAGCAGCCCTCCCTGCGACAGCGGCTGGCAAGTGATGCCCCGCCAGCAGAGCGACCTGCTGGTACTCGACACCATCCCGCCCACGGTCTCTGCCACCATCCCCGACAACGGGGCCACCGGCGTGAGTCCTTACAAGCCCATCCAGGCCACGTTTGACGAGGCACTGGATGCGACCACGGTCAATGCTGGCACATTCCTGCTGGCCGGGCCGGGCGGGGACGTGGCCGGGGCTGTGACCTACGACGGGGCGAGCTACCAGGCTATCTTGACGCCGGGTACACCGCTGGCTGCCAGCAGCCTCCACACGGCCACTCTCACCACCGGGATCAAAGATCTGCCCGGTAACGCGCTGGCGGCGAACTATATCTGGACCTTTACTACCGGTCCTCTGGACACCACGCCACCATCCATCACCGACCGTGCCCCGGCGCCGGACGAGACCGGCGTCGCGGTGAACACCAACGTGGTCATCACTTTCAGCGAGGACCTGGACCCGGCGACGGTGGCCCCGGCGAACCTGTACCTCACCGGGCCGTACGGCGTAGTGCCCGCCACGCTGAGCTACAACGCCGGCACGTGGGCCGCCACGCTGGACCCGGCGTTGAGCCTGCTGCCCACCGCACGCTACACCATCACGGTCAAGGCTGCCGTGGCTGACTGGGCCGGGCTGACGTTGGGCACCGACGCCGGATGGAGTTTCCAAACGGCCGTGGAGCCGGCGATGACCGCCTACCACGGCGACATCCACAACCACACCTCCTACTCGGACGGGTCCGGCACGCCCACGCAGGCCTTGGCGGCTGGCGAGGCGGCCGGCCTAGACTTTATGGCCCTCACCGATCACTCTTACGCCATGTCTGACGCTGAATGGGCCGACGTCCTGAACGCCGCCAATGCCGCCACGGTGGACGAGCAGTTCGTGGCGCTGCGCGGCTTCGAGTACACCCAGGGCGCAGAGGGGCACGCGAACGTCTACAACACTGTCCGCCACGCGGTTCGCACCCAGGTGCCTGGCTGCACCTATTGCGACTATACCCCCAACCTGGAGCAAGGCGTGACGGTGGAGGGCTTTTACCACTGGCTATCCATCACCGGCACGCAGGCCCTCGACGGGGCTGGCACGGTGATGCAGTTCAACCACCCTGGCTGGATCAACTTTAACGACTGGGCCTTTCACCCCGAGGTCGCGGACACGGCCCGGCTGGAAGAGGTGGGGAACGGCAGCGGCGTGTCGTACGCCTTCTCGGAAGACGAGTATATCCGTTCGCTGGACTATGGCTGGCGCGTGGGTGCCACCAACAACGCGGATACCCACTCTACCAGCTGGGGCACCAACACCGACCATCGCACCGGCGTCTGGATGCCCAGCCTGACCCGGTCCGACCTACTGGAAGCCCTCAGCGCCCGCCGCACCTTTGCCACCGAGGACAAGAACTATTCGCTGCGCCTGAAGGGCAACGGATCATGGATGGGCACCGAGATCGCCAACACCGGCGAGATTGCCTTTGACATCTATGGCTCTGACCCGGATAGCGAGACAACCACGCTGGTCCAGTTGATCACCAACGAGGGCCACGTCATCGCCCAGACGGCTCCCGGCACGGCGACCTATACCTGGCAGCCGGTGCTGACCATCGCGCCGGGCGTGCACTATTACTACGTCAGGGCCACTCAGGCCGACGGCGACCGCATCGTGACGTCGCCGATATGGACCCAGGGCACGGAGGACATCAGCATCAGTGATCTGACGGTGCAGCCCTCTATCCCCACCATCTATAACCCCAGCCTGCTCACGGCGCGGGTCACCAACCGGGGCCTGACCACGCAGGCTGTGACCGTCACCTTCCAGGCCGGCGCCACGGTCATCGGCGTTGTGCCAGTCACGGTGGCGTCTTGTGCCACCGGTCCCTGTGCGGACGGCGATGCCAGCGTTTCCTGGCAGCCAGTCGCCACCGGGCCGGTGTCCATCACCGCCACGCTAACCGGCGCGCCGGCGGCTGACAATCCGGACGACAACAGCCGCGCCCTGGCCCTGAACGTCACGGATGAAAAGATCCCTCTCATCCTGATCGACAACGGCCACGGGAACATCAGCACCGCGCCGCGCGACGCGCGCCTGTTCGCGGTCGACATGACCGATCACGGCTACAACGTGCTCTTTAACCTGGACACCATCACCGCCTCTGACCTGAACACCGAGACGGTCAAGCTACTCATCCTCAATGCCTATGGCCCCGCCGACCTGACCGCGGCCGAGAAGCAGGCCATCGGCAACTTTGTGGCTGCTGGGGGCAGCATCTGGCTCAACGGCATCTCTGACTATGCCGGCACCGTGTCGTGGGCGAACACGGCAGCGGACAGGCAAAACAGCCTGATCAGCAGCATCGAGACCCGCGTGGGCGTCAACCTCCCCATCCGCTTCAACGACGACGAGGTGCTGGACGGCAATGACAACAACGGCTACCCGTGGGGCGTCCTCTGGCACATCTACCCGGTCAGCAACACCACTGGCGTGGGCATGAACGTGACCAGGATCCAATCCTGGTCTGAATGCTCGTTGGAGGACCGCACCGGCGGGGCCTTGACGGCAGCGGACCTGGGCAGCGATGGCTTTATGTTCATCCTGGGCGACCTGGACACGGGCACCGGCACCTACAGTTACCCCAACCGCACCAGCAACACGGACGCGGACGGCAGTGGCGATGCCTTCATCTATCCCGCTGGCACTCCCCTGGCCGGCGCGGCCGGCTATGATATCCCGGGCACGCCGGGCCGACTCTTCTTCTATGGCGATTCCAGCGACCCCTTTAACGTCTTTGCCTACACCGCCGGCGACGGCAAGCAGAACGAGTTGTTCAACCTGGAGGTGGTGATGTGGCTGCTGGGCCAGCCCCTCCAAAAGATCACCGTTGCCCAGGCCCGCGCCGATGCTGAGTTGAATAACACGCCGGATCGTCTGGATGAGTTGGTGTGGGTGGAGGGCGAGATCACGGCCGGGTACGGCGAGTTCTTTAACGTACTATACGTGCAAGACGAGACCGGCGGCGTCACCGTCCACGCCCCGGCCGGCGACATCTATGCCTTGGATTTCGTGCGGGGCACCCAGGTGCGTGTGGTGGGCACCGTGGGCATCTATAACGGCGACACCGAGATCGAGTTCTTTGAGGCCGAGCAGGTGCAGGTGCTCACCCCGACGACGGGCGTAGACCCGCTGCCCATCGCCATGAGTACGTACAACGCCTCGCTGGAGGCCAACGAAGGCTGGCTGGTTCAGATCACGGGGACAGTCACGGCCAAGATCGGCTCCTCCGCCATCATCGTGGATGATGGCAGCGGTCCGGTGCGCGCCTTTCTGGACGGTTACAACGGCACCTTGGACGACGTCGGCGTGATGGACACTGTCACGGTGGTGGGCCTGGTCTCGGAAGATGGCGACGGCCGGCGCATCCGCGTGCGTAACCACGGCATGCACCCCTCCCTGTCGGACGACGTGCGTGTTCTGACCCTGGCCTCGCATCTGTATCTACCCCTGGTTGTGCGCGAATTTACACCCTGAACTGATACTGCGTAGAGTAGGGGCGACGTGACGTCGCCCCTACTTGGAGGCATGATGTACGACATCTCGAATCAAGAGCTGTGGAACCTGGCCGGATTGCATCGAGAGGCTCTGGTGGATTTCGCCTGCCGGTTGATACGTGTCCCCAGCCTGTCCGGCCAGGAGGGCGACGTGGCGGCGCTGGTCCAGGCCGAAATGCGTCGCCTGGCCTTTGACGAGGTGGTCGTGGACGCGGCGGGCAACGTGATCGGCCGGGTGTGTGGCGGCGACGGTCAGACTGTGGCTCTTTTGTCCCACCTGGACGTGGTGGACGTGGGCGATGCGACCGCATGGTCGTTTCACCCTCACGCCGGCGCTGCTCACGAGGGGGCCATCTGGGGCCGAGGCGCCATGGACATGAAAGGCTCTCTGGCCGCTCAGATCTATGCAGCCGGGGCGCTCCGGGTCGCCGGCGTGTCCCGGCCCGGCGATGCCATCGTGGTCAGCACTGTGATGGAAGAGGTGGGCGGCCTGGGCGCGCACCATCTGGCCCGGACCTGGCGCGCTGATTGCGCGGTGATCGGCGAGGCGTCGGGGCTGGACGTGTCCCGGGGCCATCGGGGACGCATCGAACTCGAGGTGACGGTGACCGGCCGGTCGGTCCATGCCAGCGTCCCGACCCGGGGCGTCAATCCCCATCAGGTGCTGGCCCGGTTCATCGCCCGGCTTCCTGAATTGGACATGACAAATGATGCGAGCCTGGGTCCCAGCAACGTGGCCCCCACGCTGTACTATTGCGACCAGACCAGCGCCAACGTCATCCCCGGCCGCTGCACCCTGCATCTGGACTGGCGCTATGTGCCGGCCGAATCGCCGGCGGCCATCGTGACGCAGGTGCAGGCCCTGCTGGACGACTGTCTCATCCCCGGCAGTCAGGGCGAGGTGCGCATCGCCGCGCACCACCGGCAGACCTATACCGGCTACCAGGAAACACTGCCCTTGCTTTCGCCGGCCTTTGTCCGGGCCGAGGATGACCCGCTGATCGTGGCGGCGGCCGGTGCGCTGGCGACCGCTCTGGGTCGGCCGGTGGGCGTCAAGACGTGGGGCTTTACCACCGACGGCGGGCATCTGGCCCAGGCCGGCATCCCTTGTCTGGGCTTTGGGCCGGGCGACGAAACCCTGGCCCATACCGTTCGTGAGCACCTGCCCATTGATGAATTGGTGTCTAGCATGGTGGGTTATATGGCGTTGCTTGGCCGACTGGGCCAGGTGAGCTTGCGCAGATAAGGCAGACGTGGTAGAATCTAGCACCAGGCAAGCCTGCCCGCAGTTTACGCGCTGACCGTAACAAGGTGGGGGCTAACCGTGGCACTTGAATCCCCGGTCGTGCAGGCCATGCTCGAGCAAGCCCTGGCCGAGGCGGAAACCTGCCACGCCCGGCGTGTGACCGCCCTGCACCTGGTGCTGTATGTGCCAGATGCCGAGCCGGCCCTGCGCCCGCTGGTGGCCGAGTTGAGCCACGGCACGCCGGCCCAGGACGCCGAGGTACACATCCGGCACGCGCCCAGCAATTTCATCTGTTGGAACTGCTGCGGCCTGCGTTTCACCAGCCAGGACCCGGATGCCGATTGTCCCAACTGTGGCGAATCGGGCCTGCTGCTGCCGCCTGACATCGTCTTTGCCCTGGAACGCATCCAGGTTGCCTGACATCTCATCAATTCCAAAGGAGCACACCTCACCCATGATCGCGATCACCAATGGCAAGGTACTAACCATCACGCAAGGCACGTTTGACCCCGGCACTGTGCTCATCGACAATGGGCGCATCGTTGCCGTGGGCCAGGACATTGACATCCCCGCTGAGGCCCAGGTCATGGACGCGACCGGCAAGATCGTCATGCCCGGCCTCATCGACGCTCATTGTCACGTGGGCCTCTTTCCCGACGGCATTGGCTGGGAATATGCCGATGGCAACGAGATGACGGACCCCATCACCCCGCACCTGCGGGCGCTGGACGCGGTTCACCCCAACGACCCGGCCTTTCCCGAGTTGGTGGCCGCCGGCGTGACGACGGTGAACACCGGCCCCGGCAGCGCCAACCTTATCGGCGGCCAGTGGGTGTGCCTCAAGACCGTGCCCAAGCCCAGCATCGAAGAGATGGTGCTGCTGGAGCCGGCCGGCATGAAAATGGCCCTGGGCGAGAACCCGCGCCGGGTCTATGGCGATCAGCACAAGGCCCCGTCCACGCGCATGGGCAACGCCGGCGAGTTGCGGGCGGCTCTGGTGGACGCCCAGAACTATTTAGACAAGTGGACCAACTATCAGGACGAGTTGGGCGAATATGAGGCCAAGGTGGCGTCCAGTGGCGAGGATGCCAAGGATGCCAAAAAGCCCCAACCGCCGGAACGCGACCTCAAACTGGAGGCTTTGGGCCGGGTGCTGCGCCGCGAGATGAAGGCCCGCATTCACGTGCACCGGGCCGACGACATGCTCACCGCTATCCGCATCGCTGAAGAGTTCAACCTGGACCTGACACTGGAGCACGCCACAGAGGGCCACAAGATCCCCCACATCCTGGCGGAGAAGGGCATCCCGGTCACGGCCGGCCCCATTCTCTTCTCGCGCATGAAATACGAGTTGAAGGATATGACACCCCGGAATCCCGGGGTCATGGCCCGGGCCGGCGTCAAGGTGGCGATCCAGACCGACGAGGCTTCGGCCGTCAAGTATCTGCCCATCAACGCGGCGCTGGCCGTGCGCGAAGGCATGCCCGAAGAAGACGCGCTCAAGGCCATCACCATTCACCCGGCCGAGATCATTGGCGTGGCGGACCGGGTGGGCAGCCTGGAGGTCGGCAAGGACGCCGATGTCGTGGTATTCAGCGGTCATCCCTTTGACTATTGCACCGTGGCCGAGCTGGTGCTGGTGAACGGCGAGGTGGCGTATCGGCGCCTCGCCGCCTAGCCAAAACCTGCCGAGTCGCTAAAACCAAAAGGCCCGTTTCCTTCAAGGAAACGGGCCTTTGCTTGGCTTGACACCCGGTCTCAGCGCGTCCAATCCAATATCCGGTCGCCGTTGAACTCGTAAGCCACGGGCAGATCCAAGAGTTTGCTCTGGCCGGTGCCATTGGCGTGCATCACGTACACCTGCCATTTGCCGGCGCGGTCGGTGAGAAAGGCAATGTGCCGCCCATCTGGTGACCAGGCCGGGGCCGCGCTGTTGTATGCCTTCTGGCCGATCTCGACCCCGGCCGGCGTCAGGCGCTGTTTGTCCCCGCCGGCCGTGTTCATGCTCCAGATTTCCCAGTGGTTGTGCATCCAGCGCACATAGGCGATGCGGTTGCCTTGAGGCGACCAGACCGGTGTCATGCTGTTGGCCTCGATGAGGTCCGGTGTCAGCAGGCGCGGGTCTTCCCCCATCGCGGAGATCATGATGCCCCGGTCGCCATCATACACCAGTTGCTTGCCATCCGGCGCCCACGACGGCGACTGGATAAAGGCGTCGGTCGGGTAATCGCCCTCGTAGGCCCCGTTGTTGGGATTGACGGCCTTGAGCACGTGGAGCCACACCTCGCCACCGGGGCTGATGACGAACGTGCCCCACCCGGGGATGACGATGACCTTGGGCTGGATAGTCTCCAGCCGGCCCCGCAACGTGGCGATGATGCTCCCATCCGGGGACCAGGCCGGCCCGCGCAGGTGCTTGTCGGTATTGATCCGGCGCTCGCCCGTCCCATCGGCGTTGATCACGTACAACCCCCACGGCTCCCGCCACCGCACAAAGGTGATACGCTGCTGGCCACCCGTAGGGGGCGACCACGATGGGTCGATGCCGTCGGTGAGCTGGCGCAGCCCGGTGCCATTAGCATTGACCACATAGAGCAGCCCGTCGGCGCCCCGTACCACCAGCTTGCCCGCCGGGCCGGCGCTGGCCGGCTGGGCCGTCGGCGTAGGGGTGGCGGTGGGCACAGCGGTCGCAGTCGCCGTGGGAACCGGTGTGGGCGTGGGGGTGCGCGTGGGGCGCGGCGTGCGCGTGGGGGCGCCGGTCGCAGTTGGCGCGGGCGTCGTCGTCTTGGCCCCCAATTGGTTCAGGGCGGCCCCCGGCTGGCACCCGGCCATCGCCAGCACCATAACGGCCAACAAACCCGCTACCCATTTGCCCACGCTTTGCGACCCATTTGCATGTTTGCCCATTTGCCCACTTCCTACTCGTACCGCAGCGCATCGATGGGGTTCAACGACGCCGCGCGTGTGGCCGGGTAGATGCCAAAGAACAGCCCCACGGCCAGGCTAAAGCTAACCGCCAGCAGGACGGATTCCATCGACACCACCGTGGTAAACGCCCCGCTCAGGTTCACCGCCAGGGCAAAGCTCATGCCCAGCGCGATGCCCAGCGCCCCGCCGATCAGGCTCAGTACCACAGCCTCGATGAGAAACTGGGACAGGATGTCCCGGCGCTTGGCCCCCACGGCCTTGCGGATGCCAATCTCGCGCGTACGCTCTGTCACCGACACCAGCATGATGTTCATGATCCCGATGCCACCAACCAGCAGGCTGATGGCGGCGATGGCGCCCAGAAAGATGGTCAAGATGTTGGTGATTTCGTCCAGCACGCTGAGGAGGTCTTTTTGGCTCAACACGGTAAAATCGTCCTCCTGGTACTGGATCTTGTGCCGCTGCCGCAGCACTGCCGTGATCTCGGACATGGCCTGGTCGATGCTATCCTCATCCACCGCCATCACATAGATGGTGGAGACGCGCATGCCACTGCTGGTGCGGGCGTTGAACAGCCGGGTCTGGGCCGTGCTGATGGGCACATAGATGTAGGTATCCTCGCTCCCCCCCCCGCCCATGCCGCCCCCGCCGCCCTTGCTCTCCATCACGCCGATGACCCGGAACGGGATGCGATTGATCTTGATGGACTGGTCCACGGGACTTTGCTCACCAAACAGGTCGGTGGCTGTCTGTGAGCCCAACACCGCCACCCGGGCCTTGACCAGGTCATCCCCCAACTCCAGGAACCGTCCTTCCGCCACGGTGGCGTTCCGCACGATTGGGTAGTCTGCCGTGGCCCCCACGATCTGGTTGAGCAGCGTCTCCCCGCCATACACCACCGTGGCCTGGCCGGTATACTCGGGCGATACGGCGCCCACGCTGGGACAGTTCAGCGGGTCGGCCAGGGCCTGGGCATCCTCCAGGGTCAAAGGCGTCGTGGGCCGGGTCATCATGCTGGCCCGGGACGTCAGCGCGCCCGGAAAGATCAGGATCAGATTAGAGCCAATGCCCTGCACCTGTGATGTGATCTCGGCCTGCGCGCCCTCGCCGATGGACAGCAGGGCGATGACGGCCGCCACGCCAATGATGATGCCCAGCATGGTCAGCCCGGATCGCAGTTTGTTGGCGGACAGCCCTCTCAGGGCCACCCGAATGCTTTCAGAGATGTTCATTCTATGCTCTCGCCACGTCCCACGTGATTTCGCTCATCGCTTACCACTAACCCGTCCCGTAGGCGGATCACCCGGTCCGTGTATTCCGCAATCTCGGGGTCGTGGGTCACAAAGACGATGGTGATCCCTTGGTCCCGGTGTAATCGGTCAAAGATGTCCATGATCTCGGTGCCGGACTTGGTGTCCAGGTTCCCGGTGGGCTCGTCGGCCAGGAGAATGGCCGGGTCGTTCACCAGCGCCCGGGCAATCGCCACCCGCTGTTGCTGACCGCCGGACAACTCGTTGGGCTTGTGGTGGATGCGATCTCCCAGGCCCACGGCTTCCAGCGCGGCCCGGGCCCGCTTGCGGCGGCTATTCGCACCGGCATATAGCAACGGCAGTTCCACGTTGTCGATGGCCGTGGTGCGCGCCAGCAGGTTGTAGGTCTGGAACACGAACCCGATCTTTTTGTTGCGCACTCCAGCCAGGGCATTGTCGTCCATCAGGCTCACGTCGATGCCGTCCAGTAGATAGGCGCCGCCGGTAGGCTGATCCAGGCAACCCAGCACGTTCATGAGCGTGCTCTTGCCTGATCCTGACGGTCCCATGATGGCCATCATCTCGCCCCGATGCACCTGCAACGAGACCCCACGCAGGGCGTGAACCTGGATGTCGCCCATCTGGTACACTTTGGTCACGTCTTGAATGTCAATTACCACGTCGTTCGCCATTACTCTATCCTTGCATGATCAGGAACCCGCCAGCAGGTGGTCTCCCCGTAGAGTGTTGCTGAGTATTTTACCGCCGAGAACGCCAAGGCGGGCACGCCCGTTCGCAGAGCTTTCCTTCTATTTCTCAGCGGTCTCCGCGTGCTCTGCGGTTGAAAGGTGGTCGTTTTCCTTCAACAACACTCAAGAGGGAGACTATCCGCCAGCAAATCAGTGCCCTTACCCGCCAAACCCAAAGCTCAAGGGGTTGTTGGTGGCCGTGATCTTGGTGATGACCAGGTCGCCTTCTTGAAGGCCAGACATTACCTCGGTGAACTGGTCGTTGTTCAGGCCGGTCTCGATAAAGACCCACTCGGCCACGTTGTTGCGCCACACCTGCACCTGCTTTTTGCCCTCGCGGAGCCGGATGGTCCGATTGGGCACCAGCAACACGCCCTGCTTTTCCGCCACCACGATATTGGCATTGGCCGTCATGCCGATCTTGATGCTCAGCTCGCAAGAGTCTAGCGTGATCGTCACCAAATAGTTGACCACACCCTGGTTGACGGTGGGCGCCAGGGCAATCTCGGTGACCCGGCCGGTGATCTCTTGCTCGCCAAAGGCATCCAGTGTGAGCAGCACATCCTGGTCCAGCGTCACCTGGCCGATCTCGGTCTCGTCGATCTGCACGTCTACCTGCAGGCATGAGAGGTCCGCCAGGACCACAGCCGGCAAGGTCGCGTTGGTAAACTCGTCCTGCTTGGCGTTGACCGTCAGCACGGTGCCATCGATGGTGGCCTTGAGTTGGGCATCGTCCAGCGCCCGGCGCGTTGATGCCACGGTCATCTCGGCCTGCTTGACCTGCTCGCTCAAGAGCGCCAGATCCTCGGCCGTGGCGCCGCGCACCTGAATGTTATAGTTGGCCTGCGCCACCTGATAATCCAGGGTCGCCAATTCCAATTGGGCGGCCTGGGGGTAGAGCGCCGCATCGCTGCGCCAGGCAATCTTGTCGTACTCGCTTTGCGCCCTTTGCAGGTTGATGCGGGCGCGCTCCAGGTTGGCCTTGGTTACCGTCACTTCATCCTTGCCCAGGGGTTTTTGCGCCTTTTGCAGGTTGAGCTGGGCAATGCGCAGGGCCGACTCGGTCTTTTCGATCTGGGTTTCTAGATCGGTGGTGTCCAACGTGACCAGAAGGTCGCCCTGGTGTACAACGTCGCCCTCAGTCACGAGCACCCGGGCTACCTGGCCCCCGGTCTTGAATGACACATTGACCTTGTCTTGGGGGACCACCGAGCCGGACACGCTCACCGTGGCCTGAATGTCGCCACGTTCCACTGTCCACGTCTCCGGCACTTCCGTGGCCTGCGCTGCCCGCGGCTCGGTCAGGAAAACATAGCCGGCATACCCAATGCCAGATACAGCCACCACAAGCACCCCGGCGATGACCACTCGCGTGATCCACTTGATTACCTTGTTATCCATCATTGTCCTCTATGTATAATACTGGCTTATTGCTGAGCTACCCGCTCGTGCAGCGATTGGCGCAACTTGGTCAACAGCGCAATGAGCGTGGTCTGCTCGTTCTCTGACAGATCAGAGAACAGTTCGGTCAGGAGCATGCCTTGCTCCGGGATCAGCGTGCAGATCAGGTCGTGCCCGGCCGGGCTGAGCCGAATGTTGAACCGGCGCCGGTCCTCCTGGCACACTGTGCGCTCGATCAGACCCTCGTTCTCCAGCGATCGCAGCAGTGCGCTGATGGTATTGCGGCTGACGAACTGGAACTCGCTCAACCGGCTGGGCGAAACGCCCTGTTCGTTCCCCAACTGCTCGCCAAAGTACAGCCACGTGAGCAAGATCAGGCGCGGCATGGACAGCTTGATGTCTTGCAACTGCCGAGAGGTGATCAGCCCCAACAGACGCATGGGGGCCTGAAGCGCAAACAATAGCTCATAGGCGCGCGGTTCGTCTACCCCGCACTGCGCCAATACCTCGCGGATGCGCCCGTCAAACTGAACGGCCGACTCTTCAAGCAGCACTATTAACCTCGCAATGGGCTACATGCCGGTAAACGACGAGCCGAGCGTGCCCAGCACCCACGACAATATGACCACTATGGCCCAATACAGGATGGGCAGCATGACCGAGCGTATCTTGCCAAACCCGGCAATGGCAGCCATCGCCAGGGCCAACAGGACCACGTTCCAGATCACAAACACGTCCACGTGAGATGCTGCCACAAACAGCAGGTCCTTGGCATTGGTCAGGCGATCCGGACTTTGCGCTACCAGTGCCGACAGGCCCGGGAAAAGGATCAACTTGTCCGAGATGGCGATATAGACCGCCTGCGCCAGGTCCCGGAAGATGAACGGCACCCAGGCCCACACCACCGCTTCAAACATGGCGCGGTACGGGCGATGGTTGCCCATGGTCATGGACAGCAGATGCAGCATCGCCGAGCAGGCCACCCAGGCGATGAGCAGGCTGATGATACTCCCCACAATAAACTGCACCGCCACGGCCTCGGGGCTGGCCATCGCCATCATGGGCGCGGCCTGCCGGGCTGTCTCCTCCGGCATGGTCGCCAGGATGCGCTGCATCTCGGCGTTGGTCTGGGCCGAATCCAGTTGCGCCGAAGCCAGTCCGCGCACCACCACCGCCGCAAATGCTGCCAGGGCCGGCACGATCCAGCTCCATCCCGGGTGTTCGGCGATGTAGCGAAATAGTGCGCCCGGCGCGGCCAGGACGTTCACGGCCCGGGCCAGGATGTTCATGTGCTCCCCGGGCACCTGCTGGGCGACTGGGCTGCCTTCTATGGTTACGACGTCGTCGTTCAACGTTTACCTCCCCCACAACAGACCGGCCATAATGGCCGGCTGGTTGATAACAAGTGGAATTATACGATATGGAACTAGTTTTGTCAAGAACCGCCGGCTAGTCTCGGCGGCGGTTGCCAGAGGCGAGCATGATCAGATATAGCAACTGGGACAAGGCCTGGGCCAGAGCGGCTACATAGGTGAGAGCCGCGGCATTGAGCACGCTGCGCACGCCGCCCAGCTCGGATTGGTTCACCAGGCCGGTGGATTCCAGCGTTTGTACGGCGCGCCGGCTGGCCCCAAACTCGACCGGCAAGGTCACGAGCGTAAATATCACGGCTATCGCAAACAACCCGATGCCACCCCAGGTGACAAGGTTACCGATAGTACCCATACCAGATGTGGCGCCGGCCATGCCCTGGATGAGCAGGCCCACGAAAAAGAGCGTGTAACCCAGCGTGGACCCGATGTTGGCCGCCGGGACCATGGCCGAGCGCAGGTTGAGCATGAAATCGCCGGCCTTGTCTTGCTGCGCGTGTCCTACCTCGTGCGCCACGATGCCTAGCGCCGCCACCGACGCGCTATTGGCCACGTCTCGCGACAGGCGGAGCACCTTTTTGCCCGGGTCATAGTGATCGCTCAGCTTGCCCTTGGTCCCTTCGATCTGCACGTTATACAGACCGGAGGCGTCCAGCAACGTCCGGGCGGCCTGTACGCCGGGAACGCCCCTCGAGTTGGGTACCTTGAGGTATCGATTGTATGCACTGTTCACCCGCCACTGGGCAAACAGGACCAACAGCATCGCTGGCACTACAAAGACCAAATACAAGGGGTCAAAGTAAAAATACGGCATGGCAGAACCTCCTGTCTTTTTGTCTATTGCACCGAGTCGGCAAACTGGGCAAGGTTTCTCATGGGATTGTACCACAAATCGCAGGTTCGTGCTACTGGGGCCGCTTGCAGGCCGGGGTATAATAATGGTGCTGACCGATCATGTCTCAACGGAGGACTGATGAGCCATCACATCCGCGAGTTAGAGGTGACCAGCCTGGGCGAGTTGCTTCAGGCGGTGACGCCGGTGGCCCCGGACCCGCAGAGCGGCCGGCTGCGCGACAGCGCCGTGTATCGCGGGTCTGTTAACGCCAAATGGCACCTGCTGACGAGCCTGGACCGGCTGGGCATGCCCGCCGGTCCGTCACACGCCAAGGGCCACCTGGAGACGTATCTGCTGCGCGGTTTTATTCGCTACTCGCGCCCGTATCTGCCCACACGACCTTCTAACGATTGGGAGTTCCTGGTCATTGCCCAGCACTATGGCCTGCCCACCCGGCTCCTGGATTGGACCTATTCGCCTCTGGTGGCGGCGCACATGGCAACCCTGGGCGGCGATCCCGGCAAGGACCGGGTGGTCTGGAAACTCGACTGGCGCCGGGTCCACGAGCGCTTTGGCATCCCGCCGCTGGCCCTGATGGTAGACGATCTAGACCGGGTGTTGTATATGAAGGGCTTTGGCTCGCTGTGGGAGTTGTTCGAGGGCCAGCACACGCCGCAGATGCACTTTGTCTGCATGCTGGAACCCCCGGCCCTCGATGAGCGGATCGTGGCCCAGTCGGCCACGTTCACCTTGTCTTCAGACAAGACCCGGGCGCTGGACGAGATCCTGGTCGAGGCTGATCTGGCCGAGGCCATGACGCGGTTTATCATCCCGGCGAACCGGGTGGGCCTGGTGCGCGACCAGCTCGACCTGTGCAGCGTGGACGAGCGCCGTCTGTTTCCCGACCTGAGTGGCGTGGCCGCGGCCATGCGCCGCTACTATTCTGCCACGGCCACGGAGCAGGTGGGTGGCGTGAACAGCCCCAGCGCCTAGTTTGGCGGTGGACTGGTGTGCGCTGCGAGCGGCAATAGTTCGGCGCGGACCAGGCACAGCCCCCTGCGGGCAGTCCGCGCCATAAGGTTGACTCTGCAGTGGACAGGTCCGCTGCTATTCCGGCAGCAACACTTGCACCGGATCGCCGGTGCGCACTTCGCCCGGTTCCAACACCTTGACAAAGATACCCTCCCGGGGCATGACGCAGTCGCCGGCCTGGTAATAGATGGCGCAGTGGTCATGGCACACCTTGCCGATCTGGGTCACTTGCACCAGGGCGGTGCCCAACCGCAGGTGCGTGCCCACCGGCAGCGTGTGGACCTCTAGCCCTTGCGTGGTGATGTTTTCCGCGAAATCGCCCGGGCCCACGTCCAGCCCGGCTGCCCGCATCTTTTCGATGCTTTCCAGGGCCAGCAGGCTCACCTGGCGGTGCCAGTCCCCGGCGTGGGCATCCCCTTCCAGGCCCCAGTCCACGCGCAGCACACCGTGGCCCACATCTGTCTTGCGCTCACCCTTGTTTTCGCTCACGCACACAGCCACCACTTGACCTTTCACCCTCATCCTCCATCCTCTTCCAGGACGATGTCACCGCTCTTGCCGCCGGCCTTGCGCACCAGACGCACGTCGGTGATACGCATGGCCCGGTCCACGGCCTTGCCCATGTCGTAAATCGTCAGCGCGGCCCCCATTACGGCGGCGAGGGCCTCCATCTCGGCGCCGGTCTTGCCCACGGTATGCACCTCGGCGCGAATGTCGATCATGCCGTTGTCGCCCTCATCGCGCAGATCGAAATCCACGGTCACGTGGGTCAGCAGGAGCGGGTGACACAGCGGTACCAGTTCGGGCGTGCGCTTGGCAGCCATGATGCCGGCTACCCGGGCCACGGCCAGCACGTCGCCCTTGACCAGTGCACCCTGGCGAATGAGGTCCAGGGTCTCCCGGCGCATGCATACCACGCCCCGAGCCACGGCCACGCGGTCTGTGTCTGCCTTGGCGCCCACGTCCACCATGCGGGCCTGCCCGCGCTCGTCCACGTGCGTCAGTCTGGACATCTGCCGTTCCTCCCGAAACCCGTTTTCTCCGAGAAAACGGGTTTCTCTACCCCCCAATCTGCGCCATCTGTCGGGCGTGCGGCACGTCACCCACATCCAGATGATGGCGGGCCGGCTTGGCGGCAATGGCCTGAGCGATGATGGTTTCCAGTTCCTGGTCGTCGGCCCCGCCGCGCAAGGCGGCGCGCAGGTCGATCTCGTCGTCGGAGAGGAGACAGGGCCGGAGCTTGCCGTCGGCCGTCAGGCGCAGGCGATTGCAGTGGAAGCAAAAGTGCTCGCTCACCGGGGAGATAAAGCCGATAGTGCCCGGCGCGCCCGGCACCCGGCTATACCGCGCCGGCCCGTTGCCGACGACCGGGTCGTGACCGCGCACGGTTTCCAGCGGGCCTAATGCCGCTTCTATGCGCGCGCGGACCTCGCTCATGGGCACATAGCCGTCGCCAGCCCAGTGTTCGTTGGCGCCCAGGGGCATGATCTCGATAAAGCGGACGTTTAGTGGTTGCTCCAGGGTGAGCCGGGCGAAATCCACCACCTCGTCGTCATTCAGGCCCCGGGCGACCACGGTGTTGAGTTTGACCGGGGTCAGCCCGGCGCGCTCGGCCGCTGCGATGCCGGCCCACACGTCCGTCAGCTCACCGCAGCGGGTGATGGCCCGGAATCGGTTGGGCCGCAGGCTGTCCAGGCTCACGTTCACGCGACGCAGCCCGGCGGCCGCTAGCGCATCAGCGTGCCGAGGTAGCAGGACGCCGTTGGTGGTCATGCTGATGTCGTCGATGCCCGGCACGGCGGCGATGAGCCGCACCAGGTCTGGCAGGCCGCGCCGGGCCAGCGGTTCGCCGCCGGTGAGGCGCACCTTGCAGACGCCCAGGGCTGCTGCTGCCTGTACCACCCGGGCAATCTCTTCGTAGCGCAGTACGTCCTCGTGCCGAACCAGGTCGATGCCTTCGGCCGGCATGCAATAGACACACCGCAGGTTACAGCGGTCGGTCACGGAAACGCGCAGATAGTTGATGGGGCGGGCAAAGCTATCGAGACAGGGCATGGGTTTCGTGTAGCGTAGAGCGGGAAGCGGCGAGCGAATTCGGTCACGCTCCAGGCTCTACTCCTCCGGTTGGTCGATGCGGATGGCGGTCACCTCGTCGCCCGGCTCATAGTGCGACGTGCCCGGCTCCAGTTGCAAAAAAGCATTGGCCCCCACCAGTGAGAGCACGCGGCCCGAGGTCTGCCGGCCGGTGACCTCGGCCCACCAGTCGCCATCACCGCGCTCAGGATGAGCGTGCTCAATGCGGGCGCGCATGAACTCGACGCGCTGACCGGTGCAGTCCAGCGCGTGGGCCAGCCTGGCGCGGACCGGGGGCCGGAACAGGCGCGTGTGCCCGGCCAACGCCCGCAGCGCTGGCCGCACGTGGTTCTCGAACGTGACCAGGGATGCCGCCGGGAACCCCGGTAGCCCAAAAACGAGCTGCGCGCGGCCGTCGGGGCGCTGGACCGTGGCGAACACAAAGGGTCGGCCCGGCTTTTGCGCCACCTGCCCAAAATGTACCTGGGCGTGCCCCTCAATGACGACGCGGCTCAGGTCGCGCTCGCCCATGCTGACGCCGCCGGAGGTGATGAGCACGTCTGCCTGCGATAGGCCCCGGGCCACACACGCCGCCAGGGCCTCGTCGTCGTCGCCGGCGATGCCCAGAGAGAGCACGTGGGCGCCGGCCTGCTGCGCGGCGGCCATGAGCGCCGGTCGGTTGGAGTCGCGGATCTGGCCCGGGATGCACGGCTCGCCGGCATCCACCAGTTCGTCGCCGGTGGAGAGCACCGCCACGCGGGGCCGGGGATGGGCCAGCACCCGGTCCCGGCCAATGGCCGCCAGCACACCGATCTCGGCCGGCCCCAACACGGCGCCGGCCGCCAGCACGACCTCGCCGGCCGCCACGTCCTCGCCCACGGGGCGCACGTGGTTGCCCGGGCGCGGCGCTTTGCGCGGCGTCATCACGCCGTCGCGCTCCGCCGTATCCTCCACCTTGATGACGGCGTCGGCGCCGGCCGGGAGCGGGGCGCCGGTGGTGATGGTGGTTGCCTGGCCCGGTCCCACCGTCACCTCGATGGCCGGGCCGGCCCACTGCGCCGCCACCACGCGCCGGAGGGCGTCTCCGTCGGCGGCACGCACTGCGTACCCATCCATGGCCGACGCCGGAAAGGGCGGGATGGGGGCGTCGGCCCGGACCTCCTCGGCCAGCACCAGGCCCAGGGCGTCATAGATGGACACGGGAACCGGCGGCAAGGGCCAGGCGTAGGCCAGGATAGTGGCGTGAGCTTGTTCGAAAGGTATCATCGGGTAAAGATTCATGGCAACTTTCCAAATGTCCGAGTCGTCAGCGGGCGCAAAGCGAGTGGGTTCAGGTGTTCAAATCTGCTGAATCTGCTCCATCCGCTAACCCTCCAAGCAAAACGCCGGGCCCCTCCAAGGAAAGGGAACCCGGCGCATCCTGCTCCTGCAGACGCCGTTGTTCTCCTTTCCACTGGGAGGCGCGACCGTTTCCCGTCGCACCCTACCGCCCGGCGACCGTAGGCCACGCTTTCGCGGGCCGGTAGGTCGGTCGGGTCGGAGAACCTGGCGGTATTATACACGATGTGTGATGGTTGGTAAAGCAGGCGTATTCACTCGTGTAAAATGTTACCGGACATGGTATGACTCCCCTGAAACAAGTCCACGTCAGTAGTCAAGAACCGCGAAGCGATGTACAATGTATGGGCCTCGAACCTATTCAGCGGAGGGCCCCCGATGTTCAAGAAGAATGACGGTCATCTCCAGCGCTCCGTGTTTGACACGGTCGCGGCTTTGCCCAAGAGCCTGCAGCGGGCACTGGAACGCTCCTGGGCTGGCACCTTCTACCGTGACTTTCGCTTCGCGTGTCGGATCGTCGAAGATCGTTTTGCTGGGCTCTACTCGGCCAAGGGCTCGCGGCCCAATACGCCGGTCAACGTGCTGGTAGGCCTGGAAGTGCTGAAAGCGGGCCATGGCTGGTCGGATGAAGAAATGTACCACCATTTCTGCTTCGATATCCAGGTGCGCTATGCCCTGGGCCTGCGGGCGCTACTGCCCGTCGGGTTGACCCTGCGTACGGTCTACAACGTCCGGCGGACCTTGCCGGGTGCCTTCCGCAAAGCCTTGCGCCAACACTGGGAGCGGACGGGCGAAGACCTGTTTGGGCTGGCGGTCGAGCAAGTGACGGATGCACAAATCGCGGCCTACG
>JAHJIN010000245.1 GCA_018823415.1 Chloroflexota bacterium
CAAGCTTTTGAGCAAGCGTTGTTTTTCCTGAACATGGAAGCCCAACCATCAAATGAAGAGTTGCCACACTTAATACTCCCCAAGTTTACATACAAGCCACCTAACGGCGCGGCGGATAAGCCGCACGAAGCGGCAGCGCGCGGACGCGAGTGTCGGCTTGATCCGCTTGTTGGGCTCTGGCTCGCTCCGCTCGCCGCCGCCTAACAAGCGGATCAAGCCGCGCCGTTAGGCGGGCGGGAGTGAGCGCAGCGAGCGAAGCCGCCCGCCTAACTGTTAAGTAGATCGACCGTCTTCTGTATCTATATATAGATGCAGTATCCATAGATAGATACAAGCATCTATCCCTATATCCTATATGCTATCGCCGGCTCACGGTGCGTTTTTTGGACCCAGCCGTGCAACAGTCCATCGCCAACTTTGCGTGTGATAGCAGTGTTTGTCATACACGCTGCACAACGCGAAGGGCTTCGAACCAAAAGAGCCGCCCTTAACTTGCGTTAGAGGCGGCTCCCGTGGTATACTTATCTGTGGGCGCTTCTCGACCAAGAAGCGGTCCAGGGCCATCGGGAGCCGTCTACTCCTGGTGGCCTTTGGCGTTGTCTGGGGTCATTATAGCACATTCGTTGCAGGGTGGCAATATTCGGACGCGGACGCTGCGCGGGCCGGCGCAGGATACCGGGTGTATGATGCCGGTCAGTCGACGTAGGCAAGGGATATAAGGCCCACGGTCAGGTCAGTGATGCCGGGGGAATGCCACGCTGCGCCTGGTTATAACCCGGCACGTGGTCACAGCTGGCCGGTTAGCCGTCGGAGGTGCGCATCTCGGCGACGCACGGGGCCGCGCGGCATGGGGCGCAGGGGTTGGCGACCCGGTAGGAGCCTCGCCCTACCGCGCTAATGAACACTGAGAATCTGTTCCAGGATCGTATGATCAGATAGCGGGCAGGTGTGTTGTAGATTTACAGTTTGCTATCTCGTATCGATCAGCGTGGTTTGACGACCTGGAGTTGTTCTCCATCACACGAAAGGCACGTTATGTATGGGATTCGGCAGACCACCGTTTTGTCTCCGACCCGACCCGGTCTGAGCTGTCTCCACAAGAGATTGCGCTGATCGACATGGATTTCTTTCAGTGCAGCAATTGCGGCCCCGAGGAGTTCCTCAGACGCAACCTGGAGGAACTGGTTCACCTGGCGATTGCCGGGAAACTATCGGAAAAGGAATGGCTGACGCAATTCCTGAGCGAGCAAATGACATACATGTCAGGCAAGCTAGTTGAAATAGAGGATACCCCGGAGAAAAGGGCCTTGTTGGCAATACTGAACGCCATGCCGTAGCTGGTAATGTGCGGAGGGCGTTTCGCGTGCTACGCGCACGGTCGCTTGCAGCAGCGCGCGGCGTGGGGTATAATGACGGGTGACAAGGATTGGTCCGCCGACCGGTCGACGTTCGTCATATCACCGGTGTGAGGCAGAAACCCAAGAACAGGAGAAAGGGCCATGGATGCGGTTCGACTCGAACAGGTGGTGGTAACAGATGGTCAAATGGTCCTCACCGGCTTGCCCTACAAGAAGGGACAATGGGTGGAAGTGATCGTGCTACCCCAGTCTCAGAAAACGGCACCCCGTTCGCGCTTGACGGTACGTCAATTGCGCCGGTCTGGGCTCATCGGCCTGTGGCAAGACCGCGACGATATTGAGGATAGCGCCGTTTACGCCCGGCAGTTGCGGGAACAAGCCCAACAGCGCGGAGACATTCGCCATGATTCTGCTGGATAGCGATGTGATGATCGATTTGCTGCGGCAATATCCACCCGCCATGCGTTGGTTCGACACGCTGGACGAGGACGAAGAAGTGGCGCTGCCGGGGTATGTGGTAATGGAGCTGGTTCAAGGGTGCCGAAACAACAGGGAACAAGAGCGGATCCAACACGCGATAGCCCCCTATGGCACCGTGTGGCCTTCATCGGGGGATTGCGATCAAGCCCTGGAGGTTTTTGCACAGCATCATCTGAGTCACAATGCTGGTTTGCTGGATGTGTTAATCGGTCAAACGGCAATAGCATTGGGCGTACCCTTGCACACATTCAACCAGAAGCACTATCAGTTCATGACCAAGTTGCAGACCGTTCAGCCTTACGACAAAGCTATATAGGCAATCCGGCTTGCTACAGCACCCCACGGCGGTTCCCCCGGTGCGGGGCGGCCGTGTTGTCAATGAGGCCGGCAAGCTAGAGAACGTACCGTGAAGCCAAGTCTTTTCGCGTTGTCTTTTCTTGTGTTGCTGGCGTTTCTCCCGGCCTGCGCCGCCGCCGGTACGCCGACCGCCAGCCCCACCCCGCTGGTGCACGCCCTCTCCCCCACACCGGCTAGCACGGCGACGCCCACCGCTACCGCGACGCCCGCGCCCACCCGCCGGCCCACCATGACCCGGCGACCCACGTTTACGCCCACGCCAACGCCCACCGCCCCGCCTACTGCCACCCCCACCAACACGCCTACTCCCACCCGCGCCCCCACGCCCACCCCCAGTATGGCCGGCGTGGCTCGGGTGGGCTACCTCACGGAGCCGGCCCACGTCGTTTGCGTGCAGGGCAACTATGCCTATGTGGGCGCCGGCGCGGACCTGGTGGTGCTGGACGTGTCCGACCCGGCGCGACCCCGGACCGCCGGCCGCGTGACCTTGCCCTACACGGTGCTCGACGTCTGCGTGTCTGGCCCCTATGCCTACGTGGCTGCCGGACCCCAGGGCCTCCACATAGTGGACGTGACCGATCCAGCCCAGCCAACCGCGGTGGGTGTCTATGCCCAGGCCGGCGCCTATGCAGTGGCGGTGTCCGGCCAGCACGCCTACATCGCCGCCGGGCCGGACGGCCTGCACGTGGTGGATATGGCCAACCCGGCGGCCCCAACCCTGGTCGGCACCCACGCCATGCCCGGGGCCTGGACCCATCACGTGGCGGTCTCGGGAGACCAGGCCTACGTGGCCGGGTACGATTTCGCTGCGGACCGGGTGCGCTGGCAGGTGATG
>JAHJIN010000246.1 GCA_018823415.1 Chloroflexota bacterium
GAGTTCGTCAAGTCCAGCGACCCGCCGACTGCGGCCTGGGCCCGGGACTTGCGCTGTTCCCAGTGCGGCGACGGCGCCTACAACGCCGTGGCCGAAGGCCGCATCTGGACGCACGTCTGTCCGGACGAGCTGGTAGGGAGGACACCATGAAACTCACACGCGACGAGCAAGTTGCGTTCAGCCAGCGGTACACCCGCCGCTGGCGCGCTGGCCAGCTCCGGCGCATCAAGCAGCGGTTCAACCGGCGGGAACGCCGGCTGGCCCGCCAGTCGTTGCGCCTGATGGCCTAGCCAGGTCAGTATTCAGAGAGTTGGAGATGGTGGCCCCCGCCGCCGTCTCCAACCCTCGCGCCAGGGCCTCCCGCAGACCCTGGCGCGAGGGTTACCCCTCTCCCAATCCGTGCATCATCGTTGCCTCTGGCAACGCCTTGCCTTTGGCACCGGTGTACCAACTCGTAGCCTCCTCCCGCGTGGGAGGAAACCCGCCCTCGGGTGGGCCTCGTAGATTAGGTTTTTTATCGTAGGCGGCTAGACCGCGAGTGTACTTTAACAACCTGACTGCGACCCTGTCGGGACCGCGACCGGCAGGGGAATATAGGAGGTGTACGATGCCTCAGCGACCCCCTGCGGGGGGGATGGCGCGCCGATGAGTCGGCGCGCGCTGCGGCCGATAGACCGGCGCGTCTATCTGGCCCTGCGGGCGGAGCAACCGACCGCCCCCGACCGCGGCCTGATCCGGGGCTATCTGCCCGACCTGGTGGCCGAGCACGACCGCCAGCAAACGGCGGAGGCCCTGGCCCAGGCCCTGGTCGCCCTCGCCCGGCCCCAACCGGGCGAACGGGTGCTGGAACCCTGCTGTGGACCGGGCGAGTTCCTGCCCTACCTGGCAGCTACCGGCGCCACCCTGGTGGCCCTGGAAGGGGCCTATCTGCTGGCCCGGGCCGCCCGGGCCCTCCATCCCACGGTGCGGGTGCACCACCTGGACCTGCTGGACGCCTGGCACTGGGCCGACGGCTACGCCACCCAGCGCGGCGCGCTGGACGTGCTGGACGGCGGCTTTGACCTGGTCCTGGGCGCGCTGCCCGCGACCAGCGGCCCCGTGCCGCCGACTGGCGGGCTGGGCCTGGGCCTCTCCGAGCGCCCCACGGCACTGCCCGCGGGCGAGGAGATCCCGCTCGCCGCCGCCTACCTGGAGGTAGTGCTGCGGCTGCTCAAGCCAGGCGGCCGGGCGGCCCTGCTGCTGCCCGGGCCGCTCAACGGCTGGTGGGCCCGGCTCTACCAGGACTCACTGGGGCCGCTGGCCCTGGTGGGCGAGGTGCTGGTCCCGGGCGCACTCGAACCGGCGCGCCAGCGCCAGCTGCCCCGGGTCTGGCTGATCCGGCGGGCTGACCTGCCCGCCTGGACCACGCGCCGGGCCAAACTGGACAGCCTGACCCCGCCGCCAGACCTGCGACGGCTGCTGGCGGCGTCCTGACGCCAACCAGAAAAAGGAGGGACCATGAGCGCACCCGTAAGGGCCGAACGAAGCTGCTTGCGGCAGCAGTACGAGCTGGCCAGCCGCCTCGCGGCTGGCCTGGACGCCGACGAGTACGAGGTGTTCGCCGGCCTGCTGCGTCTCCTGGAGGCGCTGCTGGCGGGCGGCTCCGGCGTCCACGTCGTGTTTGTCAGAGAAGACGTCGATGTGTGAGCCCGACCCGTACTACTACCAGGGCCTGGCGGCGCAGCAACTGCACCGGCCGGGCACCCGCTCCTTCGGCCTCCCGGCCGAGCAGGTGGGCCGCCAGCCGCGGCACGGCCAGCCCTGCGAGTACACCCTGGACCTCAGCACCGACGAGGTCCGCTGGGGCGCTCGCGTGGTGTGGAAGGCCGGCGCGCGCCAGGAGGCCTTGCTGATCGGCAATCTGGGCGCCGATTCGGTGCTGCAGCAGGCGGCGGAGGCCACATGAGCCGCCGCTGCCAGGTCTGCGGCCGGCCGGCGGCCCGCCGCCACCGCTGCACTATCTGCGGGCGCTACGTCGGGCACACCTGCTGCGCCTATCGCACCAAGGCCGGGCAATGGGTCTGCA
>JAHJIN010000031.1 GCA_018823415.1 Chloroflexota bacterium
CTACCGGTGGAAAAACGACCGGTAGGCCTACCGGTGGAAAAACGACCGGTAGGCCTACCGGTGGAAAAACGACCGGTAGGCCTACCGGCGCAAAACATACCGGTGCAAAACATACCGGTATGTTTTCGACCCCCCTAGAAGAAGAAGAATTAATTAAAGAAGAAGAAAGAGGAAGGAAAGAAGAATCCTTCTCCTCCTCTCTCCTGCAAACTGTTCTCAGCGCTCACGGTGTTCGCGAACCGGCGTTGTCCCAGCTTGTCCAGTCCGGATTGTCACCGGCCGTGGCTCAGGCCTGGTTCTGGGCAGCCGCGTTGTCGGACATGGCGCCCGATCGCCAGGCGGGGTATGTCATCCAGCGTCTGCGCCAGGGCGATGCGCCGCCAGCTGACATGCTGGCCCTGGCGCAGACGTGGCTGGCCCTGGACGACGCAGCCCGCTTGGCCCTGCCATCAGTGGCGACACAGTCCGGGTCGGGATTGCTCGATGCCGTTCAGATCCAGGCCTACCAGCGTCTGGTCGAGGCCGGGTTGTTGCCCGGTTCCCAGGTAGCCAGCGAGCCGACGTATGCCCCGGAGCTCGCGGGACCAAACGGGGTGTGGCCGGCGGCCCTGGGCCAGCTCCGCCTGCAGATCGCCCCGGCCGATTTCGAGGCCTGGATACAGGGCACCAGTGTGGTCTCCAGCACAGAGGGGCACTGGGTTATCGGCGCGCCGAGTACCGCATCCTACCAGTGGCTGTCCGGTCGCCTGCACGCGCTCGTTAAAAAGACGCTGGCCGGCCTGGTGGGGCAGGCAGTGGAGGTCGAGTTCGTGGATCTGACACAGGAGATTTCCGTGTGAGTCACCCAGATCAGCTAGCCACCTTCAGCTTGCAGGTCCTGCGCCAGGCACGCGGCCTGAGCCGCGAGCAATTGGCGACCGGGGCCGGCGTACAGTTGGCGGCCCTGGTGGCGTATGAGGAACAGGGCCGCTACCTGGCACAGGCCTCCCGGCGCAAGCTGGAGCGGTACCTGGGCCTGACCGCCGGGACGTTGCCGGACCGGCCATTGCGAGTGCTGCCTGCGGACGCGCCGGCCAGGACGCCCGCGTCGCCCTGGCTGCGCACCCTGGCCGAATGGCAGGGTCAGGGCGTGGCCGTCAATGTGGGCGACCGCCCGGGACGGCCGCTCAAGGGCCGCCTGGTTGCGGCCGACGCGACTGCGCTGCTACTGGCGCAGGGAGACGAGCATTGGCTGGTCAACGCCGGGCGGGTCAACTGGGTGCGGCCTGAGGGCGGGCATTACCCCCCCGTCCGGGGTGAAACAGCGCGACCGCTCTGGACGGGGGCACTGGGCGCCTGGACCGGCCTGCTGGTCGAGGTCAATGTGGGCCTGGGAGAGATGCTCCCTGGCCGCCTCCTGGATGGCGACGACCTGGCGGTATTGCTGGACTATGGCGGCGTCTACCAATTGGTACGCGCCGGGCGGGTAAACTGGGTATGCCGGAAGACGACCAGTTGAGGAGGTGGGTATGGGAGTGATCATCGCGGTAGTCAATCACAAGGGTGGGGTGGGCAAGAGCACCATCACGGCCAATCTGGGCGCAGCGCTGGCCCGCCGCAATGGCCGGGTGCTGGTGGTGGATTGCGACCACCAAGCCAACCTGACCATCTCCCTGCTGGCCGGGGCCCGGCCGGAGCCTAATCTTTGCGACCTGCTCCTGGGTAGCACAGGGCACGGGGAGCCACTATCACCGGAGCAAATCGTACAAGCTACTGATCGGGTGCGGCTGGACATCATCCCGTCGGGGGAAGAGTTGGCTGAGGCCGAGGATGTGCTGGACGCTGAATACATGAAGGAACGACTGCTGGCCGAGGCCCTGGGTGATCTGCCTAATCGCTATGACATCATATTCCTGGATTGTCCACCTAGCCTGGGCCTGATGACCAAGAATGCCTTGACCATGGCCACCCACGTCCTGATTCCGGTGATGGCGACCGAGTTCGCCGCTAAAGGCGTGACCATACTGAGCCAAACGATCGCCAAGGTGCAGCGGCGTGGCAACCCGGGCCTGCAGGTACTCGGGGTCCTGGTGAACAACTACGACGCTCACCCGGTGGTCTACCGGATCCAGTACCAGCGGTTGGTGGAACATCTGGGGGTTCTCAAGTTTGCCACTGACATTCCCAAGGGCGTAGTAGTCGAGGAGGCTCACGTGATGGGCTGCAACGTGCTGGACTATTCCGAGGGGTCGGCGGTGTCGCGGGCTTATACCGCGCTGGCTGAGGAAGTGCTGACGCGGCTGGAGGTACAGTGATGGGCAAAGCGGGCAAACTCGCGGCTGCCGCGGCCCAACATGGGTCGCTCAGTCGGCAAACGAGCATGGCTGGGCTGGCCGGACCGCTGCGCACGATAGACGAGTTGGTTATCGCGCACTTGGAGTATCGCACGCAACCGCGTGAGATCATCCCGCCGGACTTGCTGCAGCACCTGATCGCCAAGGGGCGCAATCACCCGCCCGAGGTACTCCAGGCGCTCCAGCGCCAGGCCGCGGACGACGAGACCGCCCAGCGTATCCTGGCAGGCCTCGAGGAACTGGCCACCACTATCCGGCCGCCGGGCCAGGTTCATGTCCCGATCCTGTGCTACCGGGATGGGGCCACCTGGGTCGTCTATTCCGGGCACCGCCGCTGCCTGGCGAGCCTGCTCGCGGGAAGGAACACCGTGCCAGCTATTGAGATCAGTCCCACGTCGTCGGCCGAGCGGGAGTTGGATCGCATCGTCATCGAGACATCGCACGAGGACTGGACGGCCGTCGAGCTCGCGCTGGCCTTGCGGGACGCGCGGGACCAACTGCGGGCCGAGTGGGAAGGGAAGACGCCGGCGGAGGTAGGGCTAGTCCAGCTTGCAGTGAGTGCCGAGGATCTGGCGGAGGACTTCAGTCAACCCGGGTTGACTGAAGGATCGGCACTATTGGGGGCGGACCCCCAGGCCAGCCAGTTCAGTCAA
>JAHJIN010000247.1 GCA_018823415.1 Chloroflexota bacterium
AAAGAGATGGTCGGGGAACAGACAGGCGCGGGCCGCGTGGCGCTGCGCCTGTTGCGCTTCGTGCTGGATAGCCTGGCGGGTTTGGGGCGTGAGGTTGCCGGCGATGCCGAATAGGGCGGGGTCCGTCCGCAGACGGTGGGGGAGTTCCCCGGCGCTGCCGCATTGGGCAACGTCGGGAACCAGCTCGCTAACCGTGTCGGCCAGCGAGTGACAGTTGACCCCGGCAATGCCAAACTGGGCATAGCCGGTGGTCTTGACGAGGTCCTGCACCACGTTCAGGCGCAGGTTTTGGTCCAGGCCCGCAATGCCCAAGGCCGCGGGTTGGACGGGGGATGATGGCACTGTGTCCTCCTTTCGATGGTTCGGCGAGGCGCACAGTGCGACCCCGGTGGGCCACAGGTGCGCCCGCCGGGGCATGATGAAATTGTAAACGGTACAGGCTGCTAGTGCCTGTCTACGATAAGCGGTGGACCACGAGGGTCCGTCCCAGTCAAACGATGGGCAGTGCTACTCACGATAACCGCAGCCAGAAAAGCGATGCTTTCCTGGACTAACCGTTGACTCTCCAGCGAGAGGCAAGGGCCAGGCCAGGAGTGGTTAAACGCAAAAGCCCCCGCGAACGCGGGGGCTGGGAGAAGCGACCGACGCGGCGCGCAAAAAAACGGCTAGAATACCAGCCGAACGATTGCGCGGGCCGCCAGGTGGACCGCTGCCAGGTCTGATGATGTGTACAGAGGTATTATACACCAGGCTGGCCGGGTTCGTCAATGACTAGCGGGTCCGGCGCATCGGCCTGTGGTTCTCTCAAGTTGTGCCGGCTCCGATTGATGTCAATGCTTTTTGGATGGAGGCACCACAGTGACGCCACGCGGCGGCAATGTTCCCCGTGGACAGCCTGAGGCGTTCTCCGCCGCACATCAAAACCCGCCGGGCGGCCAAGCCACCCGGCGGGTGAATGCTCCCACCGCGCATTGTCGGGGAGCCGGGCCTGCGCCGGCTACTGGCTCCCCAGCGCCCGCTCCATCTCTTCCCAGAAGGCCCCTTCCAGGCTCACGTGGAGCGTATACGCCGGCACGGCCCGCCGCACCAGCGCGCACAGGTTCTCAAAGCGCTGGCGGTTGAATGCGGCGATCTCGTCCAGCGGCAGGCCCCGCATCAAGTGCGTCGAGGTCTGCCGCGCCAGCTCGGCCAGCAGGGCCACCGCGTGGCCGGGACCCAGCGGCTCGGCGCGGTCCTCCGCGCCTTGCTCCAAGACAAAGATGGCCCGCAGCGGCACGGCCCGCTGCACGTCCCAGGTATCGCGGCCATCCCCCTTTTTTTCGCCAAAGAACCGGCTCCAGGTGGGCCAGGGGTGCGCCCAGTATGTTCCCCCCGCGTGCGGGGCCTCGTCTCGCACCACCAGCGTCGCCTCGTCGGCCAGGGCGCGCCACACGCAGTGTCCGGCACAGCCCCCTGCGGGTGTGGAGGGGAGCGGCAGCCGGCGGCTGGCGGTGGACTTGCCCACGCCCGAGCGGCCGGCCAGGAGCACACCCCCCTCACCCCGGCCCTTTCCCCCCTGGGGAGAGGGGAAGTAAGCTGCCAACCCACTGTGCAGCAGCACGCCGCCCCGGGGCAGCATCTGTCGGGCGATGCCGGCCGAGAGCCGCGTGAGTTGCTGCCAGAACCACCGTTCCCCGGTGAGGGGTTCGGAAACGAGCAGGAGATCGTCTGCTGCCACATCGGGCGGGGAAAGGCGAGGGTGCAACACGCCCGGCGGTTCCAGCACACAGACGGCGTCTGTGTCGGCGTGGGGCACGCTTTGCGTGACATCTTGGCCCCCTGCGGTCAGGACGAGCAGGCGGCGCGCGCCGGGCGGCAGCGGGGTGGGCGCGGGTGACAACCGGGCCGCGCGGGCCAGAAAATCCACCACGCGCGCGGCCGTCTCGTCCCCGGCGCACAAGGCCAGCCGGGTGCCGTCGGCCAGGGATAGGGTAAAGCCTTCACCCGCTCCCAACATTGGGAGAGGGTGGGCTGATGGCAAAGCCGCGGTGGGAGTGGGTGAGGAACTGGCTGGCGGCTCTGTCAGCACGAACAGACGCCGCCGCAGGTCGTCCGCGAAGGCGAGCGTATCCACCAGGGTGGTGGCGGGCGCGTCTTCGCACTGGGCCTGGATGGCAGCAGTGACCTCGGCCAGGGTGCGCCGGCCGTCGAGCAACTGCCAGATGGTCAGGCCCAGCGCGCCCAGGCCCACCGCCTCGCCGGTGAGGGGATGAAACAGCACGATCCCGTCGTCAAACTCCCGGAGCGCGACCTGGGGATGGGCGATGGGTGTATCGGTGGGTTGCACGGGTGTATTCCTCTACAGTTGCCGAGACCCTGCGGGCCTGGGAGACCCGTAGGGTCTGGACTTCCTTCGGTCGCAACCACAGGGCACGGCCAAGCTCCCACCCCCGGCCAGGTGGGTGACGCCCGGTTGCGGTGGGCTGGTGGGCTACACGCTACGCGCTGGATGCCGACCATACGGCGCACCCAAACCCCTGTCGGTTCGGGCGGGTTCTGCCAGGTTGCGGCGCTGCGGATGGGCCAAAGCCCACCCACCCCGCCGCTCATGAACTAGCTAGGCACAGTGCCGGTGGAGCAGGTGTCTGATGGCCCAGTTGGGGCGCCGCCAATTACGCAAACCCAGGTCGCGCTGCCGCCGGGGAAGCAGCTTGCTGGATCGAATGTCCCGGGCCCGGGGCCAACCTCGCACTTGCCCCCAAACACACTAGCGGAAGTGCCGGCCTGGCACCACGGTCTCCCCGCCGGACTGGACCCGTTGTAACACCCCAGCGGGTCCAGTCCGGCGGCCCGCGCCGCCGCGCTCAAATCCATCACGACTGGTTTCTCGTAACGCATGTGTCATCTCCTATGATTCGTATTGTTATACACCTTCAGTACCCGCTTCCACTCCCGGTTTCACTCAGCACAAATCGCTTGACCAACTGCGCCAGGTCCCCGGTATCCGAAACCGCCATCTGGGAACCGGAGAGCACCGTCAGCACGCTGCGCGCCGCGTCCACCCCCAGCACCAGCAGGCCGGGCCGGGCGCAAAAGCGCGCCACGGCGCGGGCGGCGTCCGCATCGTTCAGGTCTATGATGACCACATCGGGAAAGGGACCCCGAAGGTCTCGGAGACCGTCGAGGTCGGCGTTCGTCACGGCCAACCCCTCGACGCCCTGCAAAGAGGCGGCCAGCCCGGCGATAAAGATGGAATTGCCGCACAAGAGGATGTTCTTCATCAGCCAGTCCAGATCGTCCGGCCTCTCGTGAGCGCCAGCCGCCGGCGGTCACGAGGCCCTATGCTCGAATCGCCAACCAACTACTAACGAGCATACCAAAAGACGGGGTGGTTGTCACTGGACTAAAGTCTAAAAAAAGGTCTAGTCTGGGCGACTAG
>JAHJIN010000248.1 GCA_018823415.1 Chloroflexota bacterium
GGGGTATTATACTGAAGCTACTGTCAAAGCCGAAGAAAGCAGAATACCCCTGAGACGAATTGGTAAACCCGAGGACATCGCGAATGCCATCGTATTCTTCGCCTCGAATCAAGCCTCTTGGATTACTGGGCAGCGGTTGTACGTTGGTGGCGGGCACAATATGTGAGGAGGCACGCTAATTATGGTCGGCGGGGTGGTCGCCCGCTGCGCGCCGCCGCCACTTCACCCTATGGGCCGGGCGTGAGACGTTAACCTCACCCGGCTCCTCAGACGATGGGCGCTGGTCATGAGTACCGCTGGTGGTGAGCTTTATCATGACCGTGACCGGGGCGTAGCGCCAGATATGATCGGTCGCAGCACTCGTGGTCAAGAAAAAGCGGCGCCAGCAGCCCCACCCGCCCCGGCGCCAGCGGTTCAATCGTCGGCAACGCCTGGCCTCGGCCAGAAGCTGGCTGCCTACCTATGCCGGCGACCACATCGCCCCGGCGTATCGCCGGCGCTACGGCGTGGACTGGCCCACCGCGTTCCAGGAACTGGAACTGCTGGGAATTGAGCTGGACTCGGGGTACCAAGGACGGGTCCGGGAGTCCGTCCGGGGACAAACCGAGACCAGCAAGCGCCGGCGCAGGGAGCAAGCGGCTCAGACGGAGGAGCTGCTGGCCGGCTACCAGGACGCGGACTTTGCGTACATTGCTGGTTACACCAGTTGGGGCTTGCCCTATGGCATCACCTGGGCCGAGCTGGCGGCCGCAGAGCTGGAGAGGAAAGCGGCAAGCCCGGATTCACCTGGCCCTGGTGAGCCGGTCCGCGCGAGCCCCGGTGCCCCATCCAGCACCAAGCGTCGCTAGAAGAAGCTGCCCGGTCGGGCTGCCCGGAGGAAACTAATGCCAACCGCTGATGCCACTCGCCAGTCCGCCGGTCTGCCCGAGGGAGTCGCGTATCCGCGCCGCTACGTCAAAGCCCGCAAGGCGCGGCGCTGGGCGTGCACGCCCGGCCGGCCTTGCGCTGGCTGAAGGACGCCTACTCGGCCAAGGGGCAGACCCTGTATGAGGCGATTCCAGGCCAACCCGGGCTACCAGGGGATCAAGGCCCCGTGCAACCTGCGCCACCGTTATGTCTTTGAGGACGTGCCCTTTAGCCTGGTGCCCCTGGCCTCATTGGGTGCCCAATTTGGCGTGGAGACCCGGGCAATCGACGCCATGGTGCGGCTGGCCTGCGTGGCCCACGGCACGGATTATTATCAGCGCGGGCGCACGGCCGAACACATGGGCTTGCAGGGCTTGCGCGTCAGTGAAGTCAAGCGCTACGTGCACGAGGGACAGATCCGTGCGGTGCAGGGACTTGATGGGGACGGGCGAGGCAACGCGCGATGGGCGGTGCCGGCATCTGTTTCTGGACGCCCTTGACAAAGACAAGGAAGAGAAGCTTCCAGACTTGACCAGCAGTAGTCTCACCGCCCCTACTTGCCTCGCCGGGCGGAAAAGTATATAATGTTTGTGGGCGAGATCTGGATCTCGCGATCACATACTGCGAAACGCGACATGGTAAGTAGCATGATCCATATACTCCTGGTCAACGAAATCAGTCTCATAGGCAGTGTCCTGTGGAGGCCGAGGCACAGACACCAGAGCCCACCGCACGCGAGCTTGTGTGGGGATCGTGCGGGACAAGCAGAAACAGCCGGTAGCGGACGCACGCGAGTGGCTCACGAACACGGATCAGCCGAAGCCATTGGCAGAGAGAGACCTAGGAGACTGCTGAAAAAGTCCCCAAATGTCACGGTATAGCTATTGACAGATGTAAACATTTGTGGTATAATAAAGGACGAGTTGCCTAATTTCATGACCGGAGCACAAACCATGCTTGGCCGCCGTGACCCACAACGCAGTTTCTTTGACAGCCAGAGCCTGCCCCACCGCGTCCCCGCCGACTCGTTCTATGGCCGCATGGGCGCGGTCAGCGACGTGCTGTTCCGCGACGACGACCTGGAAATGATGTACTGCCCGGATAACGGTCGGCCCAGCATCCCCCCTTCGCTCCTGGCAGGGGTGACGTTGCTGCAACACCACGACAATGTGTCGGATGCCGAAGCGGTGGGGCGGACGATGTTCGACCAGCGCTGGAAAGTAGCCCTCAATCTGCCCGTAGACTTTCCGGGCTTCGACCCTTCCAGTTTATCCCACTCTCGCAATCGCCTCGTCGACCATGGCCAAGAACGCTACGCCTTCAGCCGCTTCATTGCGGTGGGCCGGGAAGCCGGCTTCATTCCCGACCGGGTCACGTTGCTGACCGATACGACCAACGTCAAAGGCGCGGGCGCCGTGCAGGACACCTATACCTTGCTGCGCCAAGGAACACGCAAGCTGTTGAAGGCCGCCGGCTTGGCCTTGCCGGGTCAGCGGCAGGGCCTCGCCCCCCGGACACGAGACCTGGTCGAGCGCTACGTGGATCAGGACCGCAAAGCCGACATCGATTGGGCTGACCCGCAGCAACGGCTGGCGCACCTCCAGGTGTTGGCCGCCGACGTGGACGCGGCCCTGGAACTGGCCATAGAGCACAGCGATAACGATGAGGTGCGGCATCTGGCCTGGCTACTGACCAAGACGCTTCGCGTGGGTGACGACCTGGAAACCGATGAGCAGGGCCAGATCCAGATTGCACAAGGCACGGCCCCCGACCGCATCATCAGCCTGACCGAGCCCGAGATGCGCCATGGCCGCAAGAGCAAGGCCCACCGCTTCGATGGCTTCAAGGTCGTGGTCACCACCGAACAGAGCAGCGAACTGCTCCTGGACATCGCCGACGTCACGGCCGCGGGCAGCGATGGCGCGCACCTGCTGCCGACCATTCAGCGCACCGCAGCCGCGGCCGACGTCGTCGTGGAGCGGGTCATCGGCGATGGCGCCTTTGGCTCGGGCGAGAATCGCGCGGCCTGCGCCGACTACCCGGACCAGGCTGTGGACCTGGTGGCGCCCGTGGCCCAACCCACTGACCCCGCCGTGCACAAGGCGGCGTTCGCGATTGACCTGGCAGTGGCAACCGCCACCTGCCCCCAGGGCCACACGGTCAGCGGTCAGCCCGGCCCGCAACAGGAGAGCCAGCCCACCTGGCTGTTCACCTTTCCGCGCGCGACCTGTGCAGCCTGTCCCCTGTTCGAGCGCTGTGTGCGGAGCAAGACCACCGGCCGCACGGTGCGCACCGGTCCCTACGAAGCTGAACTGCAAGCAGCGCGGCGGCGGCAGCAAGGGTCAGAGTTCGACGCCCTGTACCGGCTGCGGCCGGCCGTGGAGCGCAAGATTGGCGAACTGGTCCGGCACGGTCTGCGCGATACGCGCTACGTCGGTGAGCCCAACCGGCAACTGCAGCGACTCTGGCTCGGCGCAGCCGTCAACTTGAAACGCCTGTTCACCCTGGCTCAGGCCCAGAGCGTGGACCTCTATGCGCTGCTGCGCCGCCTGGAGCCCCGCCAGGCGGGGCTGATGGCCGCGTAGGAAGCCAGGCGGGGCAAGGAAACGGTCAGCCAGACCGCGAATATCCCGCACCGGATCGCACAACGACCCCAAACCGGGGCCCAGAAGCCCGGCAAACCCAGTCTGCCATCCCTGGATTGGCCCGATGAGCGATTTGTCAAGGTTCAGTCTCCCCCGAAGTGGGGTTTTTCAGAGGTCTCCTAGGATGATGGCCGGTTTGCCTTGCCCATTGCGAACCCGGCAGTGGAGGCGGCTCAGCAGCCGCTGACCCTGCACGTGGAGCGGCATCACTTCGAACCAGCAACTGTGGAACTAGCCCCAGAGCATATCCAGGACATCGTCGCTTGCCGACCGGTGGCGTTGCCAGACATCGTGCTCCAGCGCCAGGTGACCTTGGGCTTCTGGGCGGCTGTAGGAATATTCGTGCTGGTACTGGTCTTGATCGCCACCAGCAAGATGCACAATGCCCTGGCGGCCTTGCTGGGCATGGCCCTGGTGCTGGGCCTCACGTACCTGGGCGGCCTGATCATCCCGGACCTGCACATCTTTGATTTCGAGCACGCCCTGGGCTATATCGACTGGAACGTGATCTTTTTGATCATGGGCATGATGATCGTCATCGCCGTGGTCGAGGGCGCGGGCATCTTTCAGTGGCTGGCCTTTTTTGCCTACCGCACCTCGGGCGGGCGCACCTGGCTGCTGATGGCGATCCTGATGGTCATTGCCGCCGTGGCCTCGGCCGTGCTGGACAATGTGACCACCATGCTACTCATGACCCCCATCACGGTGCGGATTGCCCTGGCCCTGAATATGAACCCCCTGGCGCTGCTCATGCCCGAGGCGTTGGCATCCAACGTAGGCGGGATCAGCACCCTGGTGGGCACGCCCACCAACATCCTCATCGGCACCTACGCTGGCATCTCGTTCGCCTCGTTTCTCACCAACCTGACGCCCGGCGTGGCGTTGTTCTTTTGCCTGTCGGTGGGGTCGGCCATGGGCGGAAACGGGTCGCTCATCGGCGCGTCGGCCAACCTGGTGACGGCCGGCATCGCAGAACGGGCCGGCTATCCCATCACCTACTCGTACTTTTTGAAGCGGGGGTTCCCGGCACTGCTCATCACCGTGGGCCTGGCGACACTGTGGCTGCTGATCCGGTTTCTGGTGCTGAGGTAGTTGGCAGATTGGGAAAGGAAAGGTTGACTATGATATTTGTTGGACTGGAGCAGATACAATTTCAGATACAGATCCTGGCCTACATTAGCCTGGCGATGCTGCTGGGCGCGGCCATCGGGTTTGAGCGCGAGTGGGCCGACAAGCCGGCCGGGCTGCGCACGCACATGCTCGTGGCCGGGGCGGCGGCCCTGTTCGTGGCTTTGGGTGACGTTGTGGTACGGAGTTTTAGCACGGACCTGGGTGGTGGGTTGGTGCAATCGGACCCGGTGCGCGTTATCCAGGCAGTGGTCACCGGCGTGAGCTTTCTCGGGGCCGGCACTATCTTGCGTCTCGGTTCGGCGCAACGAGTGGAGGGTCTCACCACAGCCGCCTCGATCCTCTTCGCGGCGGCTGTGGGCGTGAGCGTAGCCCTGTCGCAATTCGTGCTGGCCGTGGGGGCCACCGGGCTGGTGCTGATCACGCTACGCGGCGTAGGAGGAGCCCAACGATGGTTGGCACGGCGCTCCAGCGAAAACCATGAAACATAGAAACCGGAGGTTCCATACCATGACTCGCATCGCACCAGACAAAAGGAGGGGGATGTCCCAGGTGGCCCAGCGTGAGGAGCGCCTGGCGTTCTTGATGCTGCTGCCGTCCTTTCTGGTCATCCTGATCATTGCTATTTATCCTCTGTTCACCGTCATTAGGGATAGCTTGACGGATCGCACATTCGCCAGCGATCGGCCGGAGGCATTCATCGGGCTAGACAACTATGCCACGTTGTTGAGCGTGACCATTGCCGAGCTGCCGCCGGTCATCGATCCCGAGACCGGTCAGCAACAGATCAACCAGGCCGGCGAACCGGTGTACGAGTCGGCGGTCCGGGTGCTGCCCCGGGAGCCGCGCCGCTACAAGGAGGTCAACCAGTTTGACCTGCTGGGCCGGCGCTATGTCGTCGGCGCCACCAACCCTGAATTCGTCCAGGCAACCTTTGACACGGTGCTCTTTACCGTGTTCACGGTGCTTTTGGAGACCCTGCTGGGCCTGGGCATTGCCCTGGTGGTGAACAGCAAATTCAAGGGCCGTGGTCTCATGCGCGCCACCATGCTGGTGCCCTGGGCCATTCCCACCGTCGTCTCAGCCAAGATCTGGCAGTGGATGTTTCAGCCCACGCGGGCGGGCTTTTTCAACGTCATCCTCAATACCGTGGGCATCGGCGATGGGCAGTTGGCCTTTCTCCGCGAGGCCAACGTGCAACTGCCGGCCATCATTGCCGTGGACGTGTGGAAGACCACGCCATTCATGGCTCTGCTTATACTGGCTGGCTTGCAGCTCATCCCGGAAGATCTGTACGAGGCAGCCCGGGTAGATGGTGCGAGCCGGTTCCGCCGGTTCCTGAATATCACCCTGCCGCTGCTGCGGCCCACGCTGGCCGTGGCCCTCATCTTTCGCACGCTGGACGCCCTGCGTGTCTTTGACGTTTTTAGCGTGCTATTGGCCCGCACCCGCTATTCCCTGGCCAGCTACACACAGGATCAACTCATCGGCAACCAGGCCGCCGGTCTGTCCTCAGCCGCCAGCGTGGTCATTTTTGTGCTGATCTTGCTCTTTGCCCTGGGCTACATTCGCACCCTGGGGGTAGAACCATCATGAACTGGAAATGGATCAAGAACCTGCTCAACCGACTCTCGTTCTGGCTGCTGCTGGGGCTCATCTTTGTGTACCTGGTCTTTCCCTTTTACTGGGCCATCATCTCGTCGCTCAAGACCGAGGCCGAGTTGATCCAGACGCCGGCCACGTTCTGGCCACATCATCCGGTGCTGGATAACTATATTGCCATCTTTCGCAACGAACGCTTTGTCCAGGGTATCGTCAACAGCGCCATCGTCGCCACATCCACCACGTTGCTGTGTCTGGCGATCGGCACCTTTGGCGCCTTTGCCCTGGGCAAGCTACGTTTCCGGGGCCAGACCCCGTCGCTGTATCTGATCCTGGCCATGACCATGTTCCCCCAGATCGCGGTGTTATCCGGCCTGTATGCGGTCATCAGGAACCTGAACCTGCACCCGCTGCCCAGCATGATCCTGTCCTACATGCTCTTTACACTGCCTTTCACGGTCTGGGTCCTGACCAGTTTTTTCAAAGGGCTGCCGGACGAGATCATGCAATCGGCGCAGGTGGATGGGGCCACGCCGTTTCAGACCTTTTACCTGATCCTGCTGCCGCTCACGGCGCCGGCCCTGGTGACCACCGGGCTGATGGCCTTTATCGCGGCCTGGAACGAGTACCTGTTTGCCCTGACGTTCACCATCATCTCGCCGGAGAGCCGGACCGTGCCGGTGGCCATCGCGTCATTCACCGGCGAGATCGCGCACCAGGAACCTTTTGGCGAGTTGATGGCCGCCTCCGTGGTGGTGACGGTGCCGCTGATCCTCCTGGTGCTGGTGTTCCAGCAGCGCATCGTGGCCGGCCTGACGGCCGGCGCGGTCAAAGGATAGCCGCTCATCCAAGTGGGCGCTGGTCAGCCCGGCCGATCTGGTGTAGAATGGGTACAGAGCCACATCACATCAGGAGAGCCCCATGACCCCAGTCTCGTCACCGCACCTGGATCTGCTACGCAATCACATCGACATCGCCCGCGTGCCATTCAGCGACCGGGGCTCGCGCCTGCTGGTCTGGCAGCAGCCGGGCCCAAGCCGCCTGCTGGTCAAGCTGGCCGAGCGGCTCACCGGCTTGCAGCCCGACATCGACGCCTATCGCCAGCGCCCCCCGTTCATCCGCGACTTGGTCTTGGTGGACGAGGCCGGCGAGCCCCTGGATTTCAAGGTCGAGACCTGGCCGCACCGACTGTGTCTGCGCACCCGGCTGGGCGACGTGCACCTGGCCTTCCAGGACCGGCGCACGCTGTCCTTCGGCCTGCCGTCCCAGATGAGCGCCGGGCTGCGCTTTCACGTGGCCCCCCAGTTCTGGGAAGAGACGGCCTGCGGCGGTGTGTTCAAGGCCATTCGCAACCTGGCCTATGCCACCAACGGCGAGCCGGTGCGCAACCAGATCACCCCGGCCCAGGGCGGCTATGTCGTCGAGTTCATTGTCCAGGGGGGCGATGACCGGACCATTGTGTTGGCCATTCGCGAGGAACCAGATAGCACCTGCGAGGTGTTGCCCTCCTTGACGGTGCGCGCGGCGGCCGAGGCTCGCTGGCGGGCCTGGTTCAGCCGGGTCCCGCCGGTGGATGAACGCTATCTCCAGACCTATGCGTACGCCTGGTGGATCATGGCCAACAACCTCATCAGCCCGCAGGGCCGGGTGGCCTATGAGGCCATGACGCCGTCCAAGATCCACTATGTGGGGCTGTGGCTGTGGGACAGCGCCATGCACACCCTGGCCTATCGCCACGTGGACCCGGAGCTGGCGCGCAACCAGATCCGGGCCATGCTGGCCTGCCAGCTCGACGACGGGATGCTGCCGGACGCCGTGTACGACGAGGGCGTCATCGCCGAGATCGACCACCCCATCCGCGCCGAGGTTACCAAGCCGCCCATCCTGGCCTGGGCTGCCCTCAAGCTGCACGAGATCGACCCCGACCTGGCCTTTTTGCAAGAGATCTATGTGCCGCTGGTGCGCTGGAACGCCTGGTGGTTCAGCATGAACGACGACGACGTGGACGGCCTGGCCCAGTACAACCACCCCTACTCTTCCGGCCTGGACGACAGCCCACTGTGGGACCAGGGGATGCCGGTGGAATCGCCGGACCTGAATACCTATCTGTGCGTGCAGATGGGCTCGCTGGCCCTCATGGCCGAGGCACTGGGCATGGCCGCCGAGGGGGCCATGTGGCGCCGGCGCGCCTCGGCCATCGTGCGGCGCATGATCGCGGATTTCTGGGACGACAAGGCCGGCCTGTTTCGCGCGCTCCACGACGAACAACCGGTGCCGGTGGTCACGCCGTTCAACCTGTACCCGTTGTGGACCGGCCAGTTGCCGGCCGCGATGCGGGACCGCCTCATTGGTCACCTCACAGATCCGGCCGAGTTCTGGGGCGACGTGGTCATTCCCACGGTGGCGCGCCACGACCCGCGCTATGACCCGGCGGTCATGTGGCGCGGCCCGGCCTGGGCCAACGTCAACTATTTTTTCGTCGAGGCGCTACGTCAGGTGGGGGCGCACGACCTGGCCCGCGCACTGCGGGAGAAAACGCTAGAGATGGTGATGCGTCATCCCAGCATCTACGAGTATTATAACGCGGAGACCGGCGAGCCGCCACCCACGGCAGCTGACACCTTTGGCTGGACGGCGGCCGTCTTTATCGACCTGGCCATTCAGGCCAGCCAGGAGGAGGGCGAGGCATGAACCAAGCAACGGTATCGGCAGCCAGCACCGAATCGGAGTTGGCAAGCTGGCGTCAGCATTGCACGATGCTGCAAACCGATTTTTTTGCCAACCGGGCGCTGATCATCGCCGCGAATCGCGGCCCGGTGACCTTTACGCTGGCCGAGGATGGCAACCTGCAAATCGAGCGCGGCGCTGGTGGGCTGGTGACGGCGCTGACCGGCCTGGCGCGCCATGTCGACGCCACCTGGATCGCCTGCGCGCAGACAGAGGCCGACGTCGAATGGCGTGACGGCCGGGTGCCGTTCGACGATGGCAGCGCCATGCGGGTGCGGTTCCTGGCCCCAGACGCCGCCGCGTACGACGGTTACTATAACGTCATCGCCAACCCGCTGCTATGGTTCCTCCAGCACTCGATGTGGGACGTGCCGCGCGCGCCGGTCATCGACCGGGCCACCTGGGCAGCCTGGGAAGAAGGTTACGTGGCCGTCAATCGCCTGTTTGCCGACGCCATCGCCGAGGAGGTCCGGGCCAGCGCGCTGCCCACGCTGGTCATGCTGCAAGACTATCATCTATACCTGGCCCCGCGTTTCCTGCGCGACCGGTTGCGGCCTCGCGAACGGCCCATCACGCTGCACTTTGTGCACATCCCCTGGCCCGGCCCGGAATATTGGCGCATCCTGCCGCCGGCTATGCGCCAGGCCATCCTGGATGGGTTGTGCGCGGTGGACGTGCTGGGCTTTCAGACCCGCGACGACGGGCTGAACTTTATCCGCACCTGCCAGACGCACCTGCCCCGGGCCTATGCGAACTATCGCCAGAGCCGGGTGTGGTACCGCAACCACGCCACGCACGTGCGCGACTTTCCCATTTCCATCGACGTGGCGGCCCTGCGGCAACTGGCCCGGTCGCCGGAGGTGGCCCAGTATCGAGCCGACATCCAGGATCTGGTGGGCAAGCGGCAGCTCGTGCTGCGCATCGACCGCATGGAGCCCAGCAAGAACATCGTGCGGGGCTTTCAGGCCTTTGACGAGCTGCTGGAGCTCTATCCCGAACACCGCGAGTGCGTGGTGTTCCTGGCGCTGCTGGTGCCATCGCGGCTGGGTGTGGACGAGTATCAGAATTACCTGGACGAACTGATGGCCGCCGCCGGGCGCGTGAACGCCCGCTATGGCACCAGCGAATGGGAACCGGTGCGCGTCCTGGTGGGCGACAGCTATCCGCGTTCCGTGGCCGCCTCGCAGTTGTACGACGTGTTACTGGTGAACGCCATCGCCGACGGCATGAACCTGGTGGCCAAAGAAGGCCCCATCGTGAACCGGCACCACGGCGCGCTGGTCCTGTCCGAGAGCGCCGGCGCGCGC
The DNA here is from genome assembly GCA_018823415.1 of Chloroflexota bacterium. Taxonomy (GTDB): domain Bacteria; phylum Chloroflexota; class JAHJIN01; order JAHJIN01; family JAHJIN01; genus JAHJIN01. The sequence goes on from JAHJIN010000248.1 coordinate 10,316, forward strand.
CAGCAACTGGAACCCGGAGCGCTGGTCATCTCGCCCTGCGACGTGTACGCCACGGCCCAGGCCCTGCATCAGGCGCTCACCATGCCACGCCGGGAACGCCAGGAGCGCGCCCAGCGACTGCGCTGGATCATCGAGCGGGAGGACATTGCCGCGTGGCTGTGCGCCCAGTTGGAGGCCATCACCAAGTTGAAACTGTGAGGTGGAGCGGATGAGGCAAACCCAGACTGCCATGTTGCACTATGCGGCCCCGCCAGTGGTGGGCGGGGTGGAGGCCGTGATCCAGGCCCACGCGCGGGTTTTAGTGGAAAACGGCTACCCGGCGACCGTCATCGCCGGCCGGGGCGCTGCCGAGGCGCTGCCAGCTGGCGCCGGGTTCGTGCGCATCCCGGAAGTGGACTCGCTGCACCCGGTCATCGCCCGGGCCAGCACGGCGCTGGCGCAAGGCCAGGTGCCGCCGGATTTCGCGGCCCTGACGGCCCGGCTGGCCGGGAGCCTGGGACCGATCCTGTGCCAGTTCGACGTCGTCATCGTGCACAACGTGTTCACCAAGCACTTTAACCTGCCCCTGACGGCGGCGCTCTATCGCCTGCTGGACGCTGGCGACCTGCGTCACGTCATCGCCTGGTGCCACGACCTGACCTGGACCAGCCCCCATTCGCGGTCCCTGGTGCATCAGGGCTATCCCTGGGACCTGCTGCGCACCTATCGGCCCGACGTGAGCTATGTGGCCGTATCGCGGCAACGCCAGCAAGAATTGGCGACGCTCCTGGGCTGCCCGGTGGGGCGGGTGCGCGTGGTCTATAACGGCGTGGACCCGGGCGCGCTGCTGGGATTGTCCTCGGTGGGCCAGGATTTGGCGACCCGGCTGGGCCTGTGGGCGAGCGACCTGAACCTGCTCATGCCGGTGCGCGTGACCCGGGCCAAGAACATCGAGTTCTCATTGCGCGTGATGGCGGCGCTCAAGGCGCCGGACTATGGCCCCCGGCTGGTAGTCACCGGTCCGCCAGACCCCCACGATACGGAGAGCATGGCCTACTTTCGGTCGTTGCAGGCGCTGCGCCGGGAACTGGGCGTCGAGGCGGAGGTCCGGTTTGTCGCCGAGCTGGGCCCAGACCCGGCCCAGCCCTTCACCATCGAGGCGTCGGTGGTGGGCGACCTGTACCGCGTCAGCGACGTGATGTTCATGCCCAGCCACCGCGAGGGCTTTGGCATGCCGGTGCTGGAGGCTGGGCTGGCCGGCCTGCCGGTGGTTTGCGCCGCGTCTGTGCCGGCGGCCCGGGAGATCGGCGGCGCGGACGTGATCGCGTTCGATGCGCAGCAGGACCCGGTACAGTTGGCCGAGCGAATCCGGACGTGGGCCGAGCGCGACCCGGTGCATCGCCTGCGCCGCCGGGTGCGGCAGCAGTACACTTGGCCAGCCATCTTTGGCCGGGGCATCCGGCCACTGCTGGACAGGGGACCACGTGATGCTATGTAGCGATGCGCAGTCGGTGAACGAGCGTCTGGCCCAGGCGGAGCGCCTGCGGCTGTTTCTGGATTACGACGGCACGCTGGCGGATTTCGCGCCTACGCCGGCGCACGTGGACCCGGACCCGGCGGTCGGGGCCCTGCTGGCCCGGCTGGCCCAGCACCCGCGCATCCAGGTGGCGGTGGTCAGCGGGCGGCGACTGGATCACGTGACCAAGCTGGTGCCGGTCCCCGGCATCCTGCTGGCCGGCACCTACGGCGTCGAACTGCGGACGCCAGAAGGCGCGCGCATCGACCGGGTGGATTATGAGGCCGTCCGGCCCACCTTGGAGGGGCTCAAGCCGCTCTGGGCGCAGCTTATCACTGGTCGGGCCGGGTTCTACCTGGAAGACAAGGGCTGGGCGCTGGCGCTCCACGCTCGTTTTGCCGAGGACGCCGAGGCGGAGGGAGTACTAGCGGCAGCGTACCGCATGGCGGCGGTGAGCGCCTCGCCTGAGGTATTCCGCATACTGGGCGGCCACAAGTTCCTCGAGTTCGGCCCCCGGTTGGCGCACAAGGGCCGAGCGGTCGAGTATTTGTTAGACCAGTTCCCTTGGCCCGGTGCGATGCCGCTCTACCTGGGCGACGACGACAAGGACGAGGAGGCATTCGGCGTGATCCAGGCCCGGGGCGGCATTGCCATCTTGGTCGCGACGGCACCGCGCGAGACGCAGGCCGATTGCCGCCTGGAATCGCCGCTGACTGCCCGGCAGTGGTTGGCGACGCTGCTGGGACACCTTGATGGGCTGGATCAGGCTCGTCAGGCGTGAGGGCAGTTGCTGCGGAACTGGCCACCTGGCGGCAGGCATCACATCGACCTCAAACTTGGCAAGCGCCCGCGCCGGGCAGGCCAATCTGGTTAGGAGTCGTCCATTATTAACTTCGTGGTTTCCGCCGAGAAAACAGGGACGAAAATACGGAGTTGTTTTTGGACGACGCCTTAGCTCGACTTTGTCCATTTGCGCAGTAGCAGAAAATCGAGTAAGCTGAAGCAAAACTCTTCAGAGGGATGCCCATGCTTACTCTGCCTGATGACTATGCGCTACTCCTGGCTCATTTCGCTCCGTTGTTCTCGCAGCGCGTCTGGCCTGGCTGCAAGACACCCCCCTGGCCGCCCTGGACCACAGCCCCCGCCGCCAGGACAGCGTCCCCCTGCTCCTGGACCGCAGCCTGGCCCAGGTGAGCGACCAGGGCCGCCGCGCCCTGGCCGTCCGCAGGACACTGTGTGTGGCCGGCCTGCTGGCCCTGGCCGCGTGGCCGTTTCGGCCCGACGCGGCGCACGCCGGCCCCCCAATGGCAGTCGTGCGCGGGGCGGATTGGCCCGCTCGGCGTTCACCAGGTCCAGCACCCGCTGCTCATAGTTGGTATTGACCGCCGGGGCGATGTCGCCAGCGCAACGACGACGGCCCCTGGTCGAATTGGCAACCCTTTCAGGCCACGCGGAGCTGGGCGCAGCGCTACCAGGCTGGCGAACGCACCGTCTGGGCCGAACTGCGCCAGGGCAGCCAGACGACCGTCACCAGCGACATCATCACCCTCACCGGCTGCGAGTACTACTTTTACTTGCCCCTGGCCCGGAAAAGCGGCTAAGGCCATTGGTCACAAGTTAAGGTCCTTTCCCATTTGTCAAGGGGGTGTCTACGCCCTCATCGAGGAGGCTTTTGGTCTCTATCCGAGGTGCTGACAAGTGAATTCCCACCTGATCGAGGAAACATGCCCTCATTTTGACCCGATTTTGATCCGTTACCACACAGGATTCAGGCACTGGATTGACGGAAAGTGGCCCTTGACAAAATCGACAAGTGCTTAACTTGTTTCACTACCGGACACTTTTGGTCCCCCGCGGCATCTGGAACTGGACGGGAATGGCGTGATCCTCATTCAGAAAGTGCTCGAGCAAGTCCAGGCCCAGGTGGAATAGGCTCAGGTCACACCGGTCAGCGCGATGGATGATCTGGACCCACCCGTCCTGCTTGGCGATTACGCCCAGATGGATGATCCAGATGTAAGCCAGGCACGCCGCGATCATCAGGCGAGCCAGACGGGCCGGGTCGGAGAGATGGCTCTGGTGCAAATGGAAGCCCCGGCTTTTCTGGTCCGAGAAAAAGGTCTCAATGCGGAACCGTTTGGCATACCAGTAGCACGCTTCGGCCACCAGGTCCATATTGGTGACCAGGTAGATCGGCTCTTTACAGTCCTGGCGCCACCAGGCGATAGCCAAGATGGGACCATACTGTTGGGCGGTGAAGGCCACTCCGAACAGCCCAATGCAGCGACCAGGTGTCACCCCCAGTTCCGGGAACGTGAACTGCTCGCCCTCGGCGGTGAGTCGGATATTCTGGGCCGTGCGACAGACGTAGGCCCAGCCATAGTCGGCCACGGTGGCCTGGAAAGTGATCCCATCGAACTCGCCGTCGCCGAGCAAGATCACTCGGGCGCCAGCTGGGATGAGCGCCTGCACTTGCTCCAACAACTGGACGTGGGCCTCTGCGGCGAAATGGCCTTTGCTACCCGTCACCACGATCCAGGCCAACGGTAGCGCGCGCTTGTGGTAGACCACGCTGACCACCAAGGTCACGCAGTTACGACCCACCGCACTGCCATCCATAGCCAGGAGCAGCGTCGGCCCCAGACTGGTCAGCAAGGCCTCGACGTACGGCAAAAAGTAGACCGTGGCGTCGATCCGCTCATTCTGGACCCAGCGGGCGAAACGTTTAGTCCGGCTATCACGCTTGGCACCATCGGGTACCTTGTGGGCAATAGCCGGCAACTGGGTGCTCTTGCTGCCCACGATGCCACTGATCAGCGCCGCCAGGGTATTCAAGTGGCGCGCTTGGTTGCCCCGGGGCTCCCCCGGATAGAGTTCTTTGATCGCCGCTCTGATGGTCTGGTAGCGGCGTAGATTGTCACCCATGATCGGCTCCTTCAGCACAGTGTAGAGCTGGGGTGATGAAAAGAGGGGCTTCTCAAGCGA
>JAHJIN010000249.1 GCA_018823415.1 Chloroflexota bacterium
CCCCGCCAGGGTCGCCTGACGCAGTTCGGGCGTCATGGGCGCGGCTTCGCTCTGGCAGTGGTCGCAGATAAGCCGGAAATCAAAGTCTATCGCCCCATCATGCCCCTGGGCTACGCAATCCTGACAGCGAGGAAATAGCCCATCTAGCCAGTCAGTGGCCCGCGCTTTTTGCAGCAGTTCCCCGGCCCAATCATTGGTCTTATGCCCGGTAGCATCCACGACCGGGACCGTCAACTGATGTTGGCAGGTTGGACAATACAGGATGGCCTCAATCATTGTGTATTCCTTTCCGCCGACCGATGGGCGTTACTCCGTGGCTTGGCTACAGCGCATGCGGCCACTCCTAGTTACCTGTGGCCCCACCGCTCGACCAGGTTTACCGCCAGGACCAGCGCCAGGCCCCCTACCAGCACCAGATTGCACCAGAACCCGGCCTCGTCCCAAAACTGGCCCACCATAAAACCCAACCCCACCGTCAACGAGACAATGGTGACGCACGAGACGATGGTCTTCTGGCTGGAGGTGAATGGCACAGTGTTCGATCCAAACATGACGTAACGTGGTATGCCGCGGCCTGTTGCTCGCAATTCCATGGTATAGGCCAGGGCATCTCCGGGCGTAAGCGCGTTTCCGTCTTTGTCAGTGACAGCCGCAGCAAAGGTCAAATTCCACCAGCGGGACCACTCGAACAGGTTCAGCACCAGGATCAGGCCCAGACCCAGGTTCAGCACTGGCCTGATCCAGTCCGTCCAGATCGGGAGGTCCGCCTTCATCACGACCACCAGAGCTATGCCCGCAATGAGGATATTCCAGAGCACCGCCTTTCTGGTCTGCCGGGCCAGGCGCGCATCGTCTATTCGCTGCCGCGTCAAGATCTCGGCCAGTGCTGGATCATGGGTTAACGCCTCGCGCAACAATCGCTCACCTTCGACGAGCCGGTCATACACATCTACAACCGCATTAACATCGGTGAAGCCCAGTTGCCGCGCGATCTCGCCAATCGTGAGGTAGGAGCCACTCAGATAGCATACACGTAACGCCTGGACACACTCGGCCGCGGGCCAGCGGCCGGGCGCATCCATCTCCAGTATATCCGCCAGCGCCCGCTCCGCGCTGGCGGTCAGCTGTTCGGTAGTGACGAGGGCCAGGTGATCAGCGGACACGCGGAGAACAAGTCCGACCATGTAAGCGTATTGATTCATCATTTTCCTCCGGCACTATGTGCCACCATACCATCATTTGACGTAGCGCGGCCAGCAACAGCAACCCACCCAGACCGCCAGCTTGGGGTACGATTATTTTACTACATACCGGCCACCCAGTTGCGTATCGTTTTAAGCCAAAAACGATACGCAACTGGGTGGGACGGGCTGGCAGCCGCGGCAACTGGCTATCACACCCGTGACCATCCTACTGGCCACAACTGCTTGGCAATGAGCACGAATAGCTACGATTCCATGGCTAGACCAGACACACTTCGTCTTCCAGAAACGGGACCACTATCTTGCTCCTATCACCTCCATGAACCCGAACTTCGAGCCCATTTACGCACAGCAGTGGAAGGTCAAACTCAACCCAGAGAAATTTCTCTCTGAGAGGAGCAGAGCATTTATAGACTCTGGTGCTCGCTCCATATCTGACCATCGTGCCTACCGTGCCGATCTCGGGGCATTCAGCAGCTATACGGGGTGGTTCAGGCTCCGAGAGGAAAGGCTTGACTACCCGCACCTGGCATCCGATCCAGGGATGGGGTTCGGTGGTCTCGGGCATCTGGCCCCAAATGCTCCCAGTGGTAGCCCTGAGAGATCGCGGCGCCAGCGCGGCCAGGGACTCTCGTAAAGAGCTTAGCCGCTGGGCGATCTCGTTCAAGAGCACGGCCTCCGAGCTTTGGGGCGGTGATGATTCCCCCCGACAGTGCAGATCCACCACCCAGCAACTGATCCACCAGCCGGCGGCGACGATCCGTTCTACGTCAAGATAGCCATTGTGGCTCGGTTCCAAGGCTATGGCATCGGCCAACTGGCGCAGAGAATCGGCAATATATGTGAGAG
>JAHJIN010000250.1 GCA_018823415.1 Chloroflexota bacterium
ATGAGATGCCACTTCATGAAGCCTCCTCCACAGCTATTTGGGAGGAGAGTGTAACACAGAATGGCTGGTCGCGCCAGTTTCTGCCGGACACGCCAATCAACCGACTTTCAAACTATACCTCGAGCCTTATCTCCCTGTATCCTTCAAACTAGGCGATGTCATCCAGACTTACGGCGAGCCCAGTCATGTTGTGGCGAGAGTCTGGCTGCTCCCTGGCAGTAGCGATGCTGTTTATGACCTCAGCATTCTCTACCTTTCCCAAGGCTTCTTACTCGCTCTTGGGAATCAACGTACAAAACCGACTTTGAGCATGGATACCTATCTGGAAAGTGTGCTTTTCTTTGCTCCCGGCGACGAAGGGCTACGAGCAACTGCCCCACTATGGGATGCGTACCCCGGAAGGCCTGCTTCTTGGCAAGGCATTAAAGATTTTGATTTCTATTGCCGAGCTACAGCGGGCACCCCCTGCCCCTGAAACCGTCTCCCCAATATCCAATCCCTAATCCCCAATTCTCCGCCCCCAAACCGCCCCCCAACTGCCCCGCCCCGGCCACGGTGTTGACACACAGATCGGCTAAGATCGGGATAGCAAGCAAACAGCGGTCCGCCGCCAACCTTCCCGCAAGCTCAAGCGAACCGCAGGTTCGCCGCTTGCGGGAAGGTAACACCAACACCGGGAGGCTTCCAATGAACACCATGAACAACTGGCGCAGCGTCTTTCGTTTCCTGACCAGCCCGCTGGGCGTGCTGGCCCTCATCCTGGCCGGGGCCTTGCTCCTGGCCGGTCCCCTCTCACTCAGTCCCGCGCGCGCGGCTGGCCCCGCATCCCCCGCCCCGGCCGACGCTGACCGCACCGGCTCGCTCGCCGTCTCGGGCGCCGCGGCCATCAAGGTCCAGCCCGACATTGCCACCATCCACGTGGGCGTGGAGACCTTTGCCACCACGCCCAGCGAATCCAAGCGGCTCAACAGTGACCTGATCCGCAGCATCAAGGCCCGGGTCGCGGCCGCCGGCGTCGCCGAGGCCGACGTCCAGACCGACCATTATGTCATCTATCCCAAGTTCCGCGATTATGATGAGCACAATATCAGCGGCTATGACACGTACAACTCGGTGGTCATTACCGTGCGTGACGTATCCCGGTTCGAGGACGTGCTGGTGGGCGCGTTGGAAGGCGGGGCTACCTACGTCTTTGGCGTCGAGTTCTCTGTGGACCCGGACCGGCTGCTGGAATTGCGCCAGCGCGCCCGGGACATGGCCGTGACGGCTGCGCTCGACAAGGCCGGCCGGCTCGCCCAGGCCGCCGGCGTTGATGTTGATTATGTCACCAACCTTAACGAGGACGTGTCGGCCTACTATTCATACAGCGGGTGGGGCTACGGGGGCTATTGGGGGCGCAACAACGCGGGGCAATACCAGAACGTGATCCAGGTAGAGCCGGGCGACGATGCCAGCATGGACGCCTCGTCCATCAGCCTGGGGCAGGTGGTGGTGCGGGCCAAGGTCAACATGACGGTCAAGACGCGATAAGGCACTCCAACGACTCTCGCGACACAAACATCGTCGGGCGATGCTTCTTGCTGAACATCGCCCGGCGATGAACGTATGCGCCACGCTACAACGATGCGGGGCATCACATCCACGGCGACTTGTGTCTCCCCCCACCTGTGCTATAATAGAGCCATCACGCTCACGTTTGACGTATGGCGCATGAAAAATCCCCTTTTCCATCTCGATCCCAACCTCATCCTCATCATTTGCGCAGCCATCCTGGTGTCGGCGGCCCTGCTCTCGCCCAACTTTTTTCTGGAGGCCCACGACGCCCGCCACAGCGCGTATTTCCTCATGCAGTTCGACCAGGACGTGCACGACGGCGGCATCCCGCCCAGGTGGAGCAACGACAGCAACTATGGCTATGGCTACTGCGTGTTTGTGCTCTATCCCCCGCTGGCGTTCATCGTGGGCGAAGCGCTGCACCTGCTGGGCCTGGGCTTTGTTGACGCGATCAAGGGCGTGTACGCCCTGGGATTCCTGTTCTCCGGCCTGACCATGTACTGGTTCGCCCGGCGCTGGCTGGGATCGGGCGGCGCGCTCGTGGCCGCGCTGATCTATATGGTGGCTCCCTACCACCTGGTAGACATCTATGTGCGGGGCGCGCTGGCCGAATTCACGGCCTTTGCCTTGTTCCCCTGGGCCCTGGCGGCGTTTCACGACCTGGTAGAACGACCCAGCGCCCGCCACGTGGCCCTGGCCGCCCTCTCATATGGGCTGGTGGTGCTCACCCACATGGCCGCCCTGCTCATGTTTACCGTGTTCCTGGGCGCGTACATTCTCTTTTTGGTAGGCTATCGCACCTGGCAGACCCGGCAGGCCCGGGGCTGGCGACCGGCCTGGTCCACCTTTTTGACTGCCACTTCTCTCGTCGCGATCGCCTTGCTGCTGGCCCTGGCCTTGAGCGCCGGGTTCTGGCTGTCGATGCTGGAGGGGACCACGGCCATCGACCAGGGCGAGTTTATCGTGGCCCGGGCCGACTGGCGGCGCTTTTTCGTGTATTTTGACCAGTTCTTTTCGCCGTTCTGGGGCTATGGCTATGCCGGCGACGGCCATTCGGATGATATGAGCTACCAGTTGGGCGTGGTGGGCGTGGTGCTGGGCTTGTTGTCGTTGTGGGCCACCAGCAAACTGACCCGGCTGCGCGGCCCGGCCCGGGCGCAGACCACCTTTTTCGCCGCCGCCACCGTGGTCCTGCTGCTCCTGATGATGACCGTATCGGCCCCGCTGTGGCAACTGGCCGGCTCGCTGGCCTTTACCGTGCAGTTCCCCTGGCGACTCCTCACCCTGTCGTCGTTGACGCTGGCCTTTCTGGCCGGGGCGGCCATAGTCCCTCTCTCCCTGCCAGAAACACCTGGCCGGTCCCGGCGGAGCCGGGGGGGGAATGAGGACAAGGCCCTGCCGCGCCTCGCCCCGCTCGCCCTGGTGATCGTGCTCGCCAGCACGCCCTACATCGTGCCCCAGTGGACGGCGCCCATTCCCATTACGCCCAGGACCCTCGTCGAGTTCGAACTGTCACACCACGAGATCCTGGGCACCATGCGCTGGACCCAGGCCAAACCCACCACGTCGCCCATGGTAGACCAGTACCTGGCCGAGGAGCCGCTGGTCAAGGGCCGGGCTTTGAGCGACGATGCCACAGCCGAAACGCTGCGCGTGGGCGGCCACAGCGCCGATTTCCGGGTGCAGTCGTCGAACGACACCGGGCTGCTGGTCTATACGCAATATTTCCCGGGCTGGTCTGCCTGGATCGACGGGCAACCGGCCCCGGTGTCCATCAGCGACCCGGACGGTCTCATCGTGGTGGATGTACCGCCCGGCGAGCACCTGGTCCAGGTACGGCTGGTGGAATCGCCGGCCCGGCTCGCCGGCGACGGGCTGTCGGCCATCGGGCTGGTCATCGCGATCGCGCTGCTGGTGGTTCCATTTTTGAAACGCAAACCGTGAACTGGGTTCCGAACCCCGAGTTCCAAACCCCGAGGTGAGTCATGTATATCGGTCGAGTGAGCGGCACAGTGGTCGCCACCATCAAAGACCCATCGCTGGCGGCGCGCAAAATGCTGCTGGTGGACCGGTTGACGCCGGAAGGCAAGCCCGACGGCTCGTACTGGATCGCCATAGACACGGTGCAGGCCGGCGTAGGCGACGTGGTGCTGGTGCTCGATGAGGGCAACGGCGCCCGCCAGGTATTGAACTGGGAGAATGCCCCCATTCGCGCCGTCATCGTGGGCATCGTGGACCAGGTCACCAGCGACCAGGCATAAGGAGATTCCATGCGCGTACTGATGCTATCCTGGGAATACCCGCCGCATAGCGTGGGCGGATTGGGCAAGCACGTCACCGAACTGGTGCCGGCCCTCACCGAACAGGGCGTGGACATTTGCCTGCTGACGCCGCGCTGGGCCGGCGGCCCGGTGAACGAGGTGGTGGCTCAACTGTTGTTCCCCGACGAGCGCAACTCGCACGGATCACGCCTGACCTCCAGCCAGGATGGCTCGCTACTCCCCAACGCGCCGGCCGGCGACGTCGAAGCCGAGGCGACCGTGATCCGCGTGGACCTGCCCTATACCGATTTTCCGGACTTTTTCGCCGGGGCCTGGCGCACCAACCTGACCATGGAGCAAAAAGGCCGGGCCATGATCGACCAACTGGGGCGGTTTGACGTCATCCACGCCCACGATTGGCTGGTGGCCTTTGCCGGCGTGGCCCTCAAGAACGCCTACAAGATCCCGCTCATTGGCACCATCCACGCCACCGAGTACGGGCGCGGCCAGGGGCACCTGGCCTCCGAGATGAGCAAGGCCATCCATAACGTCGAATGGTGGCTCAGCTTTGAGGCCTGGCGCGTCGTCGTGTGCAGTCCCTACATGGTCGACCAGGTCGCCGATATCTTTGAGGCCCCCCGAGACAAGCTGGACATGATCCCCAACGGCGTGGACACGCGGCCCTTTGACGCCCTGGACGGCATGGACCTCACCGAGTTTCGGGCCCGCTATGCCTGGCCTGACGAGCACATTGTCTTTATGGTGGGGCGCATGGTCCTGGAAAAGGGACAACACCTGCTCATCGAAGCGGCGCCGCGTATCCTGGCCGCGCACCCGGCGGCCAAGTTTGTGGTGGCCGGCACCGGCCCCATGCGCGAGGCCCTCATCGCCCGCGCCCACGAGCTGGGCCTGGACGACAAGGTCTCTTTTCCCGGCTTTATCTCGGACGACGACCGCAACAAGCTGTACAAGGTCGCCAGCGTGGCCGTGTTCCCCAGCCTCTATGAGCCATTTGGCATCGTGGCGCTGGAGGCCATGGCCGCCAGGTGCCCGGTGGTGGTATCCAGCGTGGGCGGGCTCACGGGCGTGGTCACGCACCACGAGACCGGCATTACCGTCTACCCGGACAGCATTGATTCGCTGGCCTGGGGCGTGCTGAACACCCTCCAGCACCCAGACTGGTCCCGGGCTCGCGCCGAGCACGCTTACCACGTGGTGCGTGACGTGTTCAACTGGCATGCCATCGCCGCCAGCACCACGGCCGTCTATGAACAGGTCAAGCGCGAGCACGACGCCAGCAATTGGCATTGAGGTCTGACATGACCCTGTTTGAAGCATTGCCTCAACTCCCGGCCGCGCGGCGCTGGCGCGAACAGGCCCATCCCATGCCTTCCGTCGTGGCGGTGATCCGGCGCGACGGCGTCACGGATGCCGGCCAGCCGGCACCCCGCTACCTGCTCATCAAGCGCCAATCCGAGCCGTATGCAGGCCTGTGGGCGCTGGTGGGCGGCAAGTGGGACTTTGGCGAGACGCTGGACGCGGCCATCACCCGCGAAGTCAAAGAAGAAACCGGCCTGGATACGACATTTGTGGCGTTGCGGGGCGTGATAAACGAGCGCATCGCGCCGCATGGGCCGGCCGATGTCGGCTCGCATTTCGTGACCTTTGTGTGCGAGGTGGCAGCCCCGGCCGGCGAGGCCCGGGAGCACGACGAGGGGCCGGTGGCCTGGCTCGACGCGGCCGACCTGCGCGAGTTGGCCGACCGCCAGCAGATGGTCCTGACCGATTACGCCATCCTTCAGCACGTTGACCAGGCTGCGACGGCCGTGCCCTGGCTGGAGGTGGAGGTCATTGCCAGCGACAGCCACGATGCGCCCGATCAACTCGTGCGGTTCGCGCCCGGGCCGTAATATCACACGCAGAATAGATTCATCATGCTGTCACGATTCTCGTTACACTCGCTACTGGCCGCCCTGTTCGACCGGCGGCGCGGCTCCGGCGTCTCGCTCCTGCTCCTGCTGGCCGGCCTGTTCGCCTGCCTCACCGGCTGCCCGGCGGCCGTCTGCGGCGTACCGTATGGTGTGACCCGGTCCCTGGAAGCCATGCTCGCCGTGGCCCGGCCGACGCCGGCCCAACTGCACGCCCTGCCTCCCGGCACCCGCGTGATCATCGCCGCCCAACTGTCGCGTGACGCGGTCGATCCCCCCGGCCTGGCCTTGTTCTACACCGAAACGCGCCCGGCGCGCGCCGCTGATGACCCGGCCACAGCCACCTCGTATGCCTGGCAGCCCGAAGCGCCGCCCCCGCCGCGCGTGGTGATGCAGTTGGCCGACGGATCCTCGCTGACCGTGCAAATGCCGGCGCAACCCCAGTTCCTGAACGCGCAGCAGCTTGACGCTGCCACCCCGGCCCTGGGGCGCCGGTACGTGGGCTACTTGCCCGGCCAGACGTTGGCCGTGGAAGGCGTGTGGGAAAGTCGCGATTTGCTCACGGCTCGCGCCCTGTACGCCGGCTCTGTGAACGATTACCTGACCCACCTGGCCTATCAGCCGGGCACCATGCTCCTGATGGGCATGGGGTGCAGCGGCATGGGGCTCTTGCTGCTTCTCATGGGGGCCATGCTGCGGGTGCTGGGGAAGTGACGCCCGTCGCTTGAGGCCGGCCACCATCCATAGCGTTCGAGGCGGACCACAGTCTGCCCCACCCGGGGTTTGACAATTCCCGATACAACGAGTACAATGAGCGCATAGTGCGGAATATCAGTTTTAGGAAGGAGAATCTGATGATCGATATAGTGGTAAGCGGCAGAAACATCGAAGTACCGGAGGATCTGCGCGAGTACGCCCAGCAAAAGCTGGGGCGCCTGGACCGATACCTGGACAACATCATGGAACTGCGCGTTGAGATGTCTGCCCCAAAAACCAAAAGCGCCGCTGATCGTCAGGTCGTGCAGGCCACCTTGGTGGCCGGCGGCACCCTGTTGCGAGCCGAGGAACGCTCGGCCGACATGTATGCGGCCATCGATGCCGTGGCGGACAAGCTTTTCCGGCAGGTACGCCGCTACAAGGACCGCCTGCAACGCAAGGGGCGCGTGCGCGGCGACCGGCCGGCAGCCCTGGCAGCCGAAATCGAGATGGATACCGAGTATGCGTTAGATGAGGAAGAAGAGGGCGAGTTCACCTTTGAACGCGTCAAGCGCTTTGACCTGCGCCCCATGTCGTCGTCCGAGGCCGTGGAACAGATGGAACTGCTGGGCCACGACTTTTTCGCCTTTCTCAATTCCGACACAGAAGAAGTGAATGTGGCGTATCGGCGCACCGAGACGGGTTACGGGTTGCTCGAACTGGTATTGCCCTAGGAGAGTGCTGAAAAAGTGTCCCGGGACTTTCGTTCTGTGGACCACTGATGGTATAATAGACTTGGACCGCAAAATAGTTCAGGAGATGAGTGCCATGTTAGGACGCCGCCAGCCCCAGCCCGATGCAACTGACGCCGCTGCGGGACCCCATCCCGTACCGGCCGATTCATTCTATGGCCGCATGGCCGCCGTGTACGACGTG
>JAHJIN010000251.1 GCA_018823415.1 Chloroflexota bacterium
AACGTCGCCTACGATAACCTGGTGGGCCTGTGGCTGTCGGCCTGCTGCATGGCGACGCACCCGTTCCAGGACATCACCATCATCAACAACACCTGGGCCTACAATGGGCGGGATGGCTGGGGCGGGGGGATCGGCATCGAGAACACGCAGATGCAGAATGTGGTCATCCGAAACAACATCTGCAGCCAGAATATCTATTCGCAGATGGCTGCCGCCCCCAGCATTTTGCCGGAATTGACGGTGGATCACAACCTGACTGACGGGGATCGTGACCCCGAGTTCGAGTTCTACGGCGTGGGCGACCTGGTTGATGTGTCGCCCTCGTTCGCGAACCCTTTGCTGGGCAATTATCACCTGCTGGCTGGCTCGCCGGCCATAGACGTCGGCTCGGCCGTGGGCGCTCCCGGCGCTGATTTCGACGGGCAGGCCCGGCCCCACGGCACCGGGTACGACATCGGAGCCGACGAGTACGTGCCGTTCACGAATTTCGTCTACCTGCCGCTCACGTTCAAGAACTGTGCTTCAGCAACGAGGTGATACGTTATGAGTGACGGCTTGGCCGGCGAACAAGGGGTGGATCAGCACGCGGGCCTGCGGCGCGAGGTGCGCGAATAGGTGGCGGCCCACCTGCGCCAGCAGAACCAGACTGGATGGCGTGCCGGCGAGTTCTGGTGTATGCCCCAACCCGGGCCTGGTAGCAGTCTCCCGCGCCGGTGGCTTACGCGGAGGGGTGCACCACCGCTCGGCCGGGGAACTGGCAGGTGGTGCAGCGCGACTAGCCACGGGATTCGCTTGCCGAATGCGGACTGAGCGACTGACCATGTGTCAACTGCTCAGTTCTCTACTTCTTGCTCAGATTCATCCAGTGGCGACCAACTGCACTCCTCCCCCAGCCCCACACTCGATCGCTCCACCGCCCGCTCTGCGAGCGCCGCGGCGGCTGAGGCCGCCGCCGGTTTCAAGTAGCGCGCCGCCTTCTCGATGCGGCTGTAGCCCCAGCCGCAGGTCGTGGCCCGCCGCCGCCAGGAGTTGCGTAGCGAACGTGTCCCTCGCTACGCTGCGGGAGGCTGTGCCCTGCCGGAGCACGTGGGGCGTCACATCGCCCAACTGGGCCACGCGGCGTATTTCTTGACCAGGTCCCCCACCGCCCGGGGCCGGATAGGCTGCCCGGCCGTGGCGCCGCGTTGAGCCGGGAACAACGGCGCCGTCGGGGCCGCCGCGCCTTGCTCATCCAGATAGGCGTGCCGGGCCGTCCGCGCTTCGACCGGCAAAGGGATGGTCCGGGTCTGGCGGCCCTGGCCCATGCGTACCGGCACCGTCCCCCTGGCGCTCGCTCAGCTCCACGTCGCCGACCTGCAGCGCTGCCGCTTCCGCCGCCCGCCTGCCGGCCAGGACGAGCAGGTATACCAGCGCCTGGTCGCGGACGGTTCGCAGCCGCCGCAGCAGGTCCGCGCGCGTCAACGCCCGGGGACGATACGAGTCCAGTCGCAGGTCCGGCTGGTGGCGGCTAAAGTTGGGTTGGCCCTGCTTTTCGGCCCAGCGACCCCAGGCGCGCAGCGCGGCCCGGTGGCCGTTGATGACAGCCGGGTCCAGGTCAGCCACGCCCAGGTAGGCCGCCCAGGCGCGCCGGCTGGCCTCGTACTTGGTCACGGCAGCCGGGTTTTGTCATGCTTGCGCAGGTTAGCGACAAGGGCGGCGAGGGGGGCTGGCCGGTGGTCATTGCCACGCCTCCCGACAAAAGGATGGCCCGGGCCGGCATGCCGGCCGCGGGGTGGCGACTATCCCGGCTACATATCCTCACGGAATGTGGGAAAAATGGCCCTCGAAAGCTCAATTGGGGGTCTGAGGGCGGCCTTTTTACGGATAGCATCCTGATTCTATGAGGTTAGGCGGGGGATTGTACCCCGAAGACCGGGGCCAGGCCAGAGTGATTTCGTGCCCCAACTGGGGGCAGGATCGGGGTCTAGCAGTGGTCAGATCAGGGGCCAGGGTAACGCAGCAATCGGTAACCTACTGCCCGGCCCCGCCCGGCGGCGGTGGTGGTGCCTTCAGGGCCTGGCCGGCAGCGTAACCGCGCTGGTAGGCAATCCAGGCCGAAGGTCCCCCGCTCTGACGCACGTCGGCTTCGGCGGCCGGGGGCTTGGCGGCCACGCCGTCCCAGGCCCCGGCCTGGAACCAGCGCCGGGCCTTGCGAGCCTTGACATAGCGGCGTGGATACGCGACGCCCTCGGGCAGACCGGCGGACTGGCGGGTGGCATTATCGGCTGGCATTAGTTTCCTCCTGGCAGCCCGACAGGGCAGATTCTTCTAGCGACGCTTGGTGCTGGATGGGGTACCGGGACCAGCGCGGACCGGCTCATCAGGGCCAGGTGAATCTGGGCTTGCCGCTTTCCTCTCCAGCTCTGCGGCCGCCATCTCGGCCCAGGTGATGCCATAGGGCAAGCCCCAGTTGGTGTAGCCCGCAATGTACGCGAAATTCGCGTCCTGGTAGCCGGCCAGCAGCTCCTCCGTCTGAGCCGCTTGCCCCCTGCGCCGGCGCTTTCTGGCCTCGCTTTGTCCCCGGCCGGACTCCCGGACCCGTTCTTGGTACCCCGAGTCCAGCTCAATTCCCAGCAGTTCCAGTTCCTTGAACGCTGTGGGCCAGTCCACGCCATAGCGCCGGCGATACGCCGGGGCGACGTGGTCGCCGGCATCGGTGGGTAGCCAACTCTGGGCCGAGGCCAGGCGTTGCCGACGATTGAACCGCTGGCGCCGGGGCGGGTGGGGCTGCTGGCGCCGCTTTTTCTTGACCACGACAGCTGCTACCCATCATATCTGGCGCTACGCCACGGTCATTGTCATGGCGCAGCGTGCCGCCAGTGACGCTCATGACCAGAGCCCATCGTCTGAGGAGCCGGGTGAGGCCAACGTCTCACGCCCGGCCCGCCGGGGGCAGTGGTGGCAGCGCGCCATTAGGCGAGATACGGCGGCATGTATGCCGCGCGCAGCGAGCGTCGCGCCTAACAGTTGGCCAAGCGGCGTGGCGTTTGAGCTCCGAAAGCTGCTTTGACCCGAAACAAGCTGGGCTTTTTGAGTCGTGTACCCGCGTGGCGTAGCCACGTCAGCCTTGAGCCGGGGTTAGGCAGACCAAAGCCTTTTTGGTTTCTGCGCCAAATCTCTTGCGCCATAAAGCGCGATGACCACAAAAGCCATTACAACAAACAGGATTATGCGATAGAGCTCTAACTTTTCCGTCACAAAAAGAATATTGCCTGTGAAATTTACCGAAAAGTGAAACAGTGCCGCCGACAATGTGCTCCTCTGGTTATTGTTGTATACCCATGTAAAGACTCCCCCGAGAATACTCAAGGTGGGGTGACTGATAGCGACGGTCGTGTATCAAACATGGCTTGGAATGAGCCAGAAAGGTAGGTGTGCCACCAGCGACGCAGATCATTGAAGACGCGCCCCATCACTGCTGGCTCCTGC
>JAHJIN010000252.1 GCA_018823415.1 Chloroflexota bacterium
CACCACCTGGTCAGGCTGTTCATGGGGGTTGAGCATGACCGCGATGTCACACTCGTAAGCCAACGCCGATTCGCCGCGCAAATGGTGCAGCCGGATGCGACCCGATTCGTATCCCGCTTTCAGGCCTTCCTTATCCGCGGCCACGACGGCCACCACCGGCACCTCGAACGCCAGGGCCAGATTCTTCAGGGCTTCGACCACAATGGTGATCTTGACCTCGGCATCCAGCGTACCAAAGCGGTGTTCGGTGACCGGGACCTTTTGCAAATAGTCCACGAACAGGGCCACCCGCTCGCGCCCCTGCGCTACTATGGCGTTGTGCAGATAGGTGTGCAGCACCTCCCAGGTGGTGTAGAGCGGATTCCCCTTGACCAGGGCCAGATGTTCCCAGTACGCGGTCATGGACTGAAACGCCCGGTCGGCGGCGGCCAGGGATCGGAGTAGCGCCTGCAAGTCAGAGGTCGGATCGGGCGTGTTCAGCACCGTCTGCCGGATGTCGCGCATCGTGAGGCCGGGGGCCGCAGCACCATTGACGCTTTCCAGGCACAGGAGTCGGTGGAACAGGTACCGCTCGTCGTGTTCAAAGCAGACGTAGATGGCCGTCACCTGGCTATCAGCCGCCAAGTTGCGGGCCCATTGCAGGGCCAACATGGTCTTGCCCACACCCTGCGCGCCGCCCAGCAGGATCAGCTCGCCGGGCTTGATGCCACCATCCAGGTGTTCGTCCAGCGCAGCAAAGCCGGTGGGATACGGCTCGTAGTAGCGCCGGTCCCCGCGTTTGAGCTCGGCGTCAAAGTCGAGCAAGACCTGGTACACTGATTGCGGGGGCCGTACGGCTACCGGCAGTACGCCCCGATCATCGATGAGTCCCCGTTTTCGATCTCCCACGTCATTCTCCCTTCAAACGCGCCACAACCGGCATGGCCGCACCTTCCTTGAACCAGGCTATGGGCTCCCACCGCTCATCCTTACCGCCCCCCACCTTGTTGCCAATGAGCCACGGGCTGTGACAGAAAAAGTAGGCTGGGGCGCGCCGCATGTGCGCGTAGGCCGCCAGCACCCACTCCGCCTGCACCGCTGGCGTGGCCGCCGGGTCGGGATTCCAGCGCCCATCGGCCGGCGCCGGGCCGGCCTCGACCGACAAGATGGGCCGACTCTCGCCCAGGGTCGCGACCACAATGGCGTTATAGCGCCGGTAGCGGGCAAAACCCTGGTCGTCGGTCACGTAACCCTCCGGGGGCGGCACCCCAAACGTGTAATTGTGCAGGCCAATCCAGGTGCGCGACAACACCCCCCAGACGTTGCGAGCGGTCAGGTCAGCCAGGCAGCCGCGCAAGAACGCATAGTCGCTCAGGTCGCCGCCCGGGGCCAGGGGCGCCAGTCCAGCCAGGGCGCGCTCGTCCACGATGACCTGGGCTGCCGGCAGCCAATAGTCCACAAATCGCGCTGGCGAGTGCGGCTCTGGCACGGCCCATTGGTCATGCAGATTGGGCTCGTTGAATACCTGGTAATAGTACACTCCCAACAGTCGGTAGTGGCGCACGATACCGCGCACGACGGCCGGCTCCAATGGTCCCACCGGGGCCACGATGCGGAGGATGGGCATGATCCCGGCCTGGCGCAGTTGCGTGACCAGATAATCGTTGGCGTAGATGTCCCACTCCCCCAGGCCGTTGAGGATCACGACCCACTTGATGTGCATGGCGACCAGCTCGGGCACGTAGCGATCCACCACGTCGCGGGATTGCCTGGTGGTGGGGAACCAGTGGAGTCCCCGGCCATTGTCCCCGGTCGGGCGAGGCCACCGGGCCAGATCCACCTGGTAGATCTGGCGCTGCGCTGCCGGCGGCAGGCTGGCGATCTGCAACGTGGCCGTATAGCTCTCCTCCCACAAGTAGGGCGCCACGGTCGCGGCCGGCGTCGGCCAGACCAGGTCCCAGCCGGCCACGGCCTGCGGGGTCCACAGGACACTGCGGGTGCGAGGAGCCTGGATAGCGGGATCGGTCAGGGGGTTGAGCGCCGGCGGCACCAAGCCCATACCGAAGATCGCCAGGGCCAGCAAGGCGCTGCCGCCCCATATCAGTCGCTGGTCGGTCAGGCGCACATAGTCGTCCAGGAGCAGCCAGACCCGGGGCCACCACCGGCCCAGGGCCGCCAGCCCCAGGCGCAGTGCTACGTAGCAGGCGACGATGCCCGCTCCCAGGGTCAGCAACGATTGAGCGACTGGCACATCGAACACGTTTCTGTCCTGCGTACTAGATCAAGAGTTGCCAGATAGCCACCCCGCCGACGCCCAGGGCGATAAAGGGCACCAGGGGGATGGGATCAGTGCGAGATAACCGCCCCCGGGCGATTTGCACGGCGTAGAACCCCAGAGACCCGACGCACATCAGGGCCACGCTGCCGAACAAGGCCGGAAACCCCACGGCCAGGGCCAGGAACAGCAACAGCTTGACGTCGCCCATCCCGACTGGCCGGTCGCAGCCACGGCGGGTCAGGAGCACCCGCAGGATATAG
>JAHJIN010000253.1 GCA_018823415.1 Chloroflexota bacterium
ATGCGGAAATGGTAAAAGACCGCCGCGATCAGCAGGAGTACGACCGCCGTCCACGAGCCGATGGCGATGCAGTTGCCCAGGAACATGGTGAACAGCGTCACCCACTGGGGGTTCCGCGAGACCCGGTACAGCCCGCTAGTCACCGGCTGGCCGGCCGGCGTGTTCCTGAAGTTGAAAAGAGCCACGATCATGCCGACAAAGCCCAGGGCAAAGGTGACCAGCCCGACGACGAACACGCCCTGGCCGATCTTCAGTGGCGTGAAAATGATCAACGCCAGGCAGGCCAGTGAGAACGGCTTGCCGATGGCCGAGAGGACCTTTTGCTCCCGGCTCCAGCCGGACACGCTGAACAGCTTGGCCACGACATCCCGGGGAAACACCAGCATCAGCACCGCAAAGACCAGGTAGAACGAGCCCAGCATGAGCCAGCCGTTGAGCCAGCCCAGTTGCAACGTCGGCATCAGTTCCATGTCTCACCCCCCTCTGCCCCCTTTGTCCCCTCTGCCCTTGCCGCCCTCTCGCCCGGCTCTGTCAGTACCCAGAGCCGGCCCCCACTGCCGATGCCGCACGTCTCCTGCATCGGACAGCCCTCGTAGCGGCTCGGGCAGGTACCCTCAGCCGGGCACAGATAGCGCAACCGGACCAGGCCCGCGATCATGCTGCCTAGCAGCGGCTCAGTCACGTCCAATTCTTCCGCCAGGGCCGCGTGACTGTGCACGCCACCGGTGGCGACCAGTTGCAGCAATTTCTCCAACATCTCACACCCCCGTGTAGGGGCGAAGCATACGAAGCGTTCGCCCCTACAAACCCAGCAGTGTGGCAGTCTGGTAAACCAGCACGCCCCCCACGAAGGAGATCACCAGGAGGAACATCACGCTAAAGAGCGTCCAGTGCCACGAGCCAGTTTCCTGCCGCACGGCGGCCACCGTCGCCACGCAGGGCACGAAGAGCATCTGCACGGTCAGGAAGGACAACCCAGCCGCTGGCGTCACCTCGGCGCTCAACGCCTGCGCCAACCCGGCTTCCTGCTCGCCGGTCCCATAGAGCACGCCCAGCGTCGCCACGGCGTTCTCTTTGGCGATGAAACTGGTGAACAGCGCCACCATGAGCTTCCAACCCAGGCCCATCAGCATCCCCACCGGCGCCAGTAGCCAACCCATCTGCGCCAGGAAGCTGGTCTCCACGTCGCCGCCGGGGAAGTAGCTCAACGCCCAGACGATGATCGAGACCACCAGGATGATGGACCCGGCCTTTTTCAGGAACGCCAGGATACGCTGCCAGACCAGCAGGCCGATGCTCCGCCAGTTGGGGATGTGATACAGCGGCAATTCCATGATGAACGCGGCCATCTCGCCCCGGAACACGAACTTGTTGATGACGATGCCGCTGCAGGCCAGCACGGCCAGGGCCCCGATGACCAGCCCAAACGAGGCCCACGGGGCCCAGCCCCCGAAAAAGACCGGGGCCAGGAACGCCAGGACGGCCAGGCGCGCAGTGCAGGGGACCAGGGGCGCCACCAGGATGGTCAGCAGCCGCGCCCGCCGCGATTCGATGATCCGCGCGCCCAGGATGGCCGGCACGTTGCAGCCAAAGCCCAGGAACAGGGGCAGGAAGCTCTTGCCGTGCAATCCCATCAGGTGCATGAAGCGGTCCATCACGTAGGCGGCCCGGGCCATGTAGCCCACGTCCTCCAGCAGCCCCAGCGCCGCGAAAAAGATGAGCAGGATGGGCGTGAACGTGAGCACCGTCCCGGCGCCGCCGATGACCCCATCCACCAGCAGGCCCGTGAGCCAGTCCGGGCCGCCAGCCGTCAGCTCTGTCACCCAGTCTGCCGCCACGCCCACGATGTACGTGTCGATGAGTTCCTGGAGCGGCGCGCCAATGGTATACGTCAGCCCGAAGACCCCGCCCAGGATGCCGGCCAGGATGAGCAAGCCCCCGATGGGATGCGTGGCCCAGCGGTCCAGCCGCTCCGTGAGGCCAATCTGGCCGGGCCGAGGCCGGACCACCGCTGCCCGGATCATCCGCCCGATCCACTCATAACGACCGCTGGCCACCGCCACCACCGCGTCCTCGTGGGCCGCCAGGATGTCGTGAACCTGGTCCCACTGCTCCGGCGATAACCGTTCCTGCATCATGCGCGTGACCTGGGCGTCGCCCTCCAACAGCTTGAGGGCCATCCACGAGACTGGGTACGGCGCCGGCACCTGGTCGACAATGAGTTGCTCTAGGCTCAATAGCACCTCACGGAGATCGGCCCGGATCTCGGGCATCTTGGGCGTGCAGATCGGTGCCGCGTCGCCAGGCCCAGGCACCCGGCCCACCCAGTCCAGCCTGGGCTGGGGGCCGGACTGGGTGACTGGGTGAGCCACCACGTCGATGGCCTCCACCAACGTGTCCAGTCCCCTATTCTTGCTGACCACCATCGGCACCACCAGGATGCCCAGGGCAGCCTGGAGCACCTCCGGCTCCACTTCCATGCCCTCATGTTCGGCCACGTCCATCATGTTCA
>JAHJIN010000254.1 GCA_018823415.1 Chloroflexota bacterium
ACGCGTGCATTACTTTGCGCGCCTGGCCGGGATAGCGCTTGTGGATGCTGACCAGCACCAGGTTGTTAAAGACCCCCTCGGCCGGCATGTGCCAGTCCACAATCTCGCCGGCAAAGAGTTGCATCAACGGCAGGAAAAGCCGCTCGGTGGCATTGCCCATCCAATAGTCTTCCATTGGCGGGATGCCAACCACGGTGGCAGGATAGATGGGGTCTGCGCGGCGGGTAACGGCCGTGACATGCAGCACCGGGTAATCATCGACCGGAGTGTAATAGCCGGTGTGGTCGCCAAAAGGACCCTCCGGCCGGCGCTCGGCCGGGTCCACGTAACCCTCAATCACCAGTTCGGCCTCGGCCGGGACCTCCAGCGGCTGGCTGACACACGGCACCAGCTCGACCGGTTTGCCGCGCAACCAGCCCGCCAGCAAAAATTCGTCCACGCCGGGCGGCAGGGGGGCAGAGCCGCTCCAGATAACGGCCGGGTCGCCGCCCAGGCTGACCGCCACCGGGATGCCGGCCGCGCCATCCGCCTGAGCCACCCGCTCGTGCTCCGCGCCACCCTTGTGCAATTGCCAGTGCATCCCTAACGTCTGCCTGTCATAAAGCTGCAACCGGTACATCCCCACGTTGCGCGCGCCGGTGTGTGGGTCGCGGGTGATGACTGACGGCAGCGTAATGAACCGGCCGCCGTCCTGGGGCCAGCACTTGAGGATGGGCCACTCGGTCAGGTCCACCTCATCCCCACGTTGGACCACCTGCTGCACCGGCGCATCCTTCACCAGGTGCGGCTTGAGCCCCACACTGCGCAGCGCTCCCAGCAGCGACCGGCCGCGGGCAACCGCCGCCCCCATTCCGTCCGGCAGCCTCGTATCCAGCAAAGCAGCCATGTCATCGCGCAGCTCGTCCAGCGACTGCCGGCCGAGCGCCCACGCCATCCGCTCCCGGTGGCCAAAGAGATTGGTCAGCACCGGCATCGAACTGCCTGGGACGTTCTCGAATAGCAGCGCCACGTTGCGCTCCAGCGGCCCTTTGCAGACCCGCTCGGTGATCTCGGTGATCTCCAACTCGGCCGAAACCGGCCGCTGGATTCGCACCAGTTGCTTTCGCTTTTCGAGCAATTTGATAAAAGCGCGCAGATCCCTATAAGCCATCGCGAGGAATTTTACCACAATCCCATCAATTCGGGCTGGCCTGAGGTGCCGGGCCAGCTGCTAAAAATGTGTCTTGAGGTAGTCAAAATTGAACGCCGTTTTCAGATGGGGTATAATCGGCCGCGACGGAGGTAAGCAGATGAAACTCGTGAACAAAATCAGTGCTCTGTTCCGGTCCAGGTTCTTGCTCACGCCTCGCTCCCGGCCGCACCCCGAGCGGGCCCCTGCCCACCGGCCGAACCCGCCGGCCGGGAATACCCCATTGCTCAACCAGCTTGTCGAACAACTGGCACTGGAAGCCTACCTCAACGGAGAAGGGTTTGCCTTCCGCGACGACGAACTGGAGGCTCGCCTGCTGGACTTTGCAGATCGGCTGGTGGCGGCCGGCGAGCTGGCCGAGCGGCCGTCCGGGTGGCCGCCTGGCTGGATCGACGCACAACAAGCCTTCATCCGCCAGCTAGCCGCCTGGTGGCGGGCACACGGCGGACCGGACATTCAGCCCCAGGTGCTGTAATGCAGATCCGCGCCCAACCCATCACCCTGACCCTCAAAACGCCATTCGTCATCGCGCACGGCACCAGCGCGGCGCGGCACAACGTGCTGATCCACCTGGAGGACGGCGTGGGCGAGGCTGCGCTGCCGCCTTACTACGGCGTGACCCAGGCCGATGTAATTGCCTACGTCGAGCAACTTGACCCGGCCGCACTGCTGGCCGATGGCCCCCTGGCACTGGAGGATACGCTCGACAGGCTGCCGGCCGGCCCTTCGGCCGCGCGGGCTGCTCTGGACATAGCGCTCCACGACCACTGGGCCAGACAACTGGGCCAGCCGCTTTACCGGCTGTGGGGGCTCAACCCGGCCCGCGCCCCGCTCAGCTCGCTCACCATTGGCATCCCGGCCGATGAGAGCGAGCTGCGGCAGCGGGTGCGAGAGGCCACCGGGGTGCCCATCCTCAAGCTCAAGCTGGGGACCGGCGACCTGGCGGCCGATGAAGCCATCGTCCGCGTGGCGCGGGAAGAGACGGCAGCCCAACTGTGCGTGGACGCAAACAGCGCCTGGTCGGTGGACCAGGCGGCCACCATCATTCCCCGGCTGGCGTCGTATGATCTGCTCTTCATCGAGCAACCCCTGCCGCAACACAGCGGGGAGAGCTGGCACCGACTCCGCCAGCGTCTGCCGGCCGGGATTCCCCCGCTGATCGCCGACGAGAGCGTGCAGGGCCCGGCCGACATCCCGGCGCTGGCCGGTGCGGCCGACGGTATCAACATCAAGCTGGCCAAGGCAGGTGGACTCCGGCCGGCGCGGCAGATGATTGTATTGGC
>JAHJIN010000255.1 GCA_018823415.1 Chloroflexota bacterium
TCCCGTGAAATGCATAAACCACGCCCAACCGCATTTTGTCTGAGGTTCAACTGGGATCGTTATTTTCTTGGAATTGCCTAACCCTTGAGCGCGCCGGCTGTCAGGCCACGGATCAACTGGCGGTTGGCAACTACGAACAGGATCAGGGTGGGGATCATGACCGTGACCACCCCGGCCAGAACGATCTGCCATTGTTCGCGCTCGAACACCTGGAGCATCTTGATGCCGATCTGAACGGTGCGCATCTCGGTGCTGTTGGTGATGAGAAGCGGCCATAGATATTGGTTATAGGTCTGCAAAAAGCTGTAAATAGCCAGTGTGCCCAGGGCCGGCCGGGCCAGGGGTAGCACTATCGTGAGCAGATAGCGAAAATTGCTGCATCCGTCGATGATGGCGGCGTCGTGCAGGTCTTTGGGCAGGCTCATAAAGAACTGCCGCAGCAAAAAGGTGCCAAAGGCCGTCGCCATAAACGGCGAGATCAGGCCCAGGTACGTGTCATCCCAACCGATCTGCTGGATAAACAAATAGTTGGGAATGATCGTAGACTCCCACGGGATCATCATGGTGGACAAAAAGACCACAAAGAGAACCTGTTTGCCCCGAAACTGCAAAAAGGCAAAGGCAAAGGCCGCCATGCTGGCCGTGATCAATTGGGCCACCATGACTCCCCCGGATTGGATAAAGCTGTTCAGGATAAAGCGCAACAGCGGGGCCTGGTTGGCGGCATCCACATAGTTCTGCCAGCGCATCTCGAAGGGAAAGAGCTTGGGTGGGTAGCTGGACAGGCTATCCGGCCCCAGCAGCGAGGTCACTACCCCCGTGTAGAGGGGAAAGATCATGACCACAGCCGCGGCGGTCAGGAGCAGGTAGAGCAGGGTTTTGCCGATGATTTGGCGCAAGTGAAGGGAGCCTGTCATTGATAGTGAACCCTCCTTTCCACAACGCCGAACTGGATGATCGTCAAGGCTAGAATGACCACGAACAGGACCAACGCCTGGGCCGACGCAAAGCCATATTGCCCGTTAAAGTAAAAGCTGCGATAGATTTCGTGGACCACGACCTGCGTCGAGTCCATGGGGCCGCCTTCGGTCAGGACATTGACCTCGGTAAAGGTTTGGAATGCCGCCAAGCTGATCACCACGAGCAAAAAGAACAGGCTGGGCGTGACCAGCGGCAGCGTGATGTGACGCCAACTCTGCAAGAACCCGGCGCCGTCGATCAAGGCCGCTTCGTATAGCTCCTCCGAGATCCCTTGCATCCCGGCCAACAAGACCACCGTGGCAAAACCCGTTTGCAGCCAGATACGCGGGATCGCCACGGCGATCAAGGCCCATCTGGTATCGATCAACCAGGGGATGGCCGAGATATTGACCAGGCTCAGCAAATAGTTTAGCGTGCCGACGACCGGGTGGTACAGAAACATGAAGAGCAGGGCGGCGGTGGCTCCCGAGATGGATATGGTGAGGGCAAAGGCGATGCGATAAATCGAGATGCCGCGCAATCGCAGGTTGCCCAGCGTCGCCAGGATCAGCGCGAGGATCAGGACCCCCGGCACCGTCAGCATCACAAATTTGATCGTGACTATGAGGCTGTTATGATAGGCTTCGGATGTCAGGAGCCGCTCATAGTATTTTAGCCCCACAAAGTTGGTCATCTGGCCAATGGGGTTGGTGCCATAAAAGCTCAGGATGACCGACCGAATCAGGGGGATGAACACAAAGACCGCAAAAGCTATGAGCGATGGGGCCAGGTAGGGCGCAGCTCGCAACCATTCGATCCACGTTTTGCGCCGCTGCTTGGCCTGTCTGCTGCGAAGACTCGCGTTCGTGTCCATAAATCCTCCAGTGTCAATGGGGTCTAGTTGTTCGGCTGCTGGAACAGGGCGACCATCGTCTGTGGAAAGTCGGTGATAATGCCTTGCACGCCGGCCTGGGCGAGTTCCTTTATCAATCCTTCGTCGTTGACGGTCCACACGTTAAAGTGGATGCCCGCATTGCTGAATTCGCCCAGTTCTTGCGGACTCCAGACGCCGGCCTTGGGATTGCACGTATCGGTGCCCAACGCGGCCAGGTACGACGCCAGGTTGGGAATCTTCTGGTTGGTGAGGGCCTGAATGGGGATTTGCGGGTTGGCGGCATGGATGGCTTTTAGGTAATCGTGATCAAAAGAAGATACTACCACCTGCTGGCCATCGTCCATGCCCAATTCGTGGATCAGCGTCACCGTCTCTTGGACGATGATGCGGTTCAGGTCGGCGTTGGGTTGGCTCTTGAGCTCGACATTGACCCGCCAATGGTTGTCGCGCGTGAACTCGAGGGCCTGGCGGAGCGTGGGGGTCGGCTCGCCCACATAAGCGCGCACATCATCGGCCGAGACCTGACCGGCCGCGATCTGTCCAAACGGGTCAGACTGGTTGAACCAGGAGCCGCAGTCTAGCTGCTGAATCTCGATCAGGGTAAATTCCCACACGCGCCAGGGGATGCGCCCGGGGAACACCTGGCGGACGTCGGATGTGCGATCTAGCGTATCGTCGTGCATGATCACCAACTGGCCATCGGCGGTCACAGACACATCCAGCTCCCACATGTCGGCGCCCACCGCCAGCGCTTGGCGAGCGGCGGCCAATGTATTTTCTGGGGCCAGGCTGCGGGCGCCGCGATGGGCGATCACCAGGGGAGCAATCGTAGGCATATTCAATTCCTTTGTGGGCGCGGGCGAAGAGCAGGCTGTCAGCGCCAGTACCAGAATGATGAGCCCAAGTGGGGAGTACTTCATGATCAGTGTATCCTTTAGCCGAGACTGGCACGCGTGCGATGACGAATTCCGTATCGAGAACGTGGATAGCCAGGGGCGGCAAAGCCAAAGAAGGGATTTATGAGCCGGGGTAGCCGCGCGCAGCCACGGGAATGGACAGGCACTTCCCAGTGGTGGGAAGCCTGGGAACGGCTCGACCCGCATGTGACGGCGGTGGGTTGCCGCGTCATGGGTCCGCGAA
Source organism: Chloroflexota bacterium (assembly GCA_018823415.1). Classification (GTDB taxonomy): domain Bacteria; phylum Chloroflexota; class JAHJIN01; order JAHJIN01; family JAHJIN01; genus JAHJIN01. The sequence continues at coordinate 2,996 of JAHJIN010000255.1, forward strand.
AAGCGTTGAGATGAGGCGGAATTATCGCCACTCGTTGCTTGTCCTGATAGTTGACCTGATTCGCGGAATTGCGAGGGACCTTATTATACCAAGAAGGATACCGGTTGTCAAGATTTCGTATTGAATCATAAATAATCCTACTTTCGGAGGTATCGTTACTTCATATATAATGTTACCGAGCCCCCGGGCTCGACTACTGCATAGGAGGCAACGATATGACACCCGAGAGCAAACGCGAGCTATTGGCGGCCATCA
>JAHJIN010000256.1 GCA_018823415.1 Chloroflexota bacterium
GATGCGCTCCGGTCCTGCGGCTTCGCTCAGGGGCGGCTTGTGCTTGGAACACCGCTTGGGCGCAGCCTCATAGCTCGATTATAGAACAAATGTTCATCCTTGTCAAGGTCTGCCCACAAAACGAAGATTCACATTCGATACCGGGCCTGCTACCGGGCGCTACACGCCCGACTGGAGGTGCTGTGATGGGGCTTGGGGTGTACTTTCGTGAAGACCTCGCCGCAATCCTGGCAGCGGTAGACGACGCGGGCACCGCCTTGACGCGGGCGCGGGGGATCAAAGACCCGCAAGACGCCGCCTACATCGCCGGGTATCGGGCGGCTATCAAGGCTATGGCCGTGAGCCTGGGCTTGCCCACGACCGGCGCGCGGGTACTGGACATGACGGTGTGGACTGACATAGTGGAGGTGGGACAATGACAAAGCGGGCTATTCTTTACACGCGGGTTAGCACCGACGAACAGGCCGCGCACGGGTACAGCCTGCCCACGCAACTAGCCGGGTGCCGCGAGTACGCACAGGCGCACGGCTTTGACGTGGCGGCGGAACTAGCCGACGATTGCAGCGGGGCGATCCCCATCGCCGAGCGGCCCAAAGGCCGGAAGCTTTACGATCTAGTGGACCGGGACAGCATCGCCGCCGTGATCCTATATACCCACGACCGGACGGCGCGTGATGACAAAGTTATCGAATACCTGCTACTCAAGTCCTACCTTTACGACCGGGGGTGCGAGCTTCACTATTCCGATACCGGGCTGGACCCTTACACGATGGAAGGGAACCTAGTCGGCTATATCAAGGCCCACGCCGCCGCCGATGAGCGCCGCAAGATACGCGAGCGGTCTGTACGCGGCAAGCTGGCAAAGGCTCGCGACGGCCAGTGGGTGGGCGCAACCGCGCCTTACGGCTATCGCAAGGTGGGCGTGGGCCGGGATACCTACCTGGAAATAGACGAACCCGAGGCCGCCGTGGTACGCCGCATATACGCCATGTACCTGGGGCGGGACGGTTACGACCTGGCAGACACCAGGGGTATCGCCGTGGCGCTGACGGCCGAGCGGATACCCCGGCCGGGCCGTAGCGCCAGGGGGACCGGCCCAGCCTGGAGCCAAGAGACGATCCGTTATATCCTGATGAATCCGGCCTACATTGGCAAGTTTCGGTATGGTGACGTAGTGATAGACTTGCCCCACCTGGCAATCATTGACCGCGAGGTGTGGGACGTGGCCCAAGAGCGGCGCAAGCGCAACGGCCAACGAGCCAGACGCAACCGGAAGTACGAATACCTGTTAGCTGGCGGGTATCTACGCTGTTCCTGCGGCTGGGCCATGCGCGGGCACGTGGTACGCGCCGCCAGGGGCCGGATATATGTCTACTACGTGTGCCCGACTGATGACCGGCGCGATATGCACGAATGCCGCGAGGGCTCAGTACGGGGGGACATCGTAGACGCCCTGGTATGGGGCTGGCTATACACCCTGCTAGCCGACGACGCCCACCTGGAAGCGGGCCTGGCGGAAATGGCAGAACGCAGCGAGCTAGAGCTATCGCCCAAGCGGGACCGCCTGGCGACGATGGTGGGCCTGATAGGGGAAATGGAAAGCCAGATCAAGCGCCTGGCGACTGCTTACGCCGAGGCCGAAAACGACGCGGTGGCAGAAGCACTCAAGGCCGAACTCAAGAACGCGGGCAAAAAGCTGGACGCCCTACGCGACGAAAGCGCCCGGCTGGACGCTGAAATAGGGATGGGGAAGCTATCGCCCGACGAGGTGGACGCAATCAAACGGCTGGCCGCCAGCCTGCGGGCCGACCTGGACGCCGCCGACTTTGAGACCAAACGGGGCCTACTGGACAGCCTAAACTTTCAAACCAAACTGCTACCGGACTTGACCGCCGATGGGGAGCGCCAGCTAGAGGTGTCTTGCAGCCTGGTAACAGACCCGGCGCGTTTGTCGATTGTGCCAAGTCGTTCCTGGTGGACCTGCCGGGCAACATTGGCCTGGGCCACGCCGATGTAGTGGTCATCAACGGGCAAACGGTGCTCTATACGTCTTTAGACGGCGCCACGCGGAGCCGGCTGGCGCTGGTATGGCAATAGCTCGCCAGGCATAGGAGCAAATGGAAACGGCACTGTGCCAACCGACACAGTGCCGTTTCTTTGGTTCAGGGCTCTGTCTTGGGATCTATGGACAGCGAAAACTGGCACGCAGGCCGACCAATTCGTCGGTCAGCATCTCCTGGACGCCCTGCGAAGCCGCCGTGACGATGGTGAACGTGCGGTCGTCGCCGGGGCACTGAAATGTCAACCACTCGAGCACCCCGTGTTGGCGCACGCCTTCCGCAAGGTAGGTGCCGGTTGATTGCCAGGCCTCGCGACCCTGGAATGAGGTGCGCGCAACCCCCACGATCTGCACATCCCAGTACGACTGGATAGATGCCTGGGGCAAAGCACGCGCATCCTCTGCCGTCGCCGGGAACGCCTGCCGAGACCAGAACACGCCAACAGAGATCTTGTCCGTGCCGATATTACGCACACAATGTTCTTCCAGGATCACGTGCCCTGCATCTGGATTGTTCACTTCGTGGTCGATAAAGCTGTCCGAGCCGTGGCAGTGGAAAAAGTCGAAATTGTCCAGCCAGAAACCATACTTGGCCTGGAGACGCTCGGCCCGGGAGTGCTCCACGATGAACGAGCGACTGGCTTCGCCGGTGCCGTCTGTGGTCCAGGCAACTGCCGTGATGCGCCACGTGCCGGTCGTGGAACCGATGGGAAACTCGTGCCCGATGCTGGCGTACGTGCCCTCGCCACGATACGAGCAAGGCAACGTGGTTGTGGCCTTACCTGCCGGATCAGTCAGGGTTACGGTGACCTCGTCGGCCGCGTCCACGGGCGAGTTCTGGCCGTCTGCCAACCGCACGAGTACGTAGAGTGCGGTGCCATTCTCCACGACGTATCCCTCCGACGGAGACACGATAGCGACGCTCACTCGTGGTCCGATGCCGCAACCGACCATCAATGACGATGCCAACAGTAGGCCGGCGATGAGATGACGAAGCATGGTTCCTCTCATGGTGTTGGACATTCGAACGTCTCCCGCAGCACCCGCAAGTCATCCATGTACGCGGGCTCGTTGGTCGATATGGCGATGGTCCAGACCCAGGCCGAGCCCGGGCACGACAGGATCAGCCATTCGGCCGGGCGCAAAACCGACGACGTGCGCTCGCTACGCTGGTATTCCCATTGGCCGGTGATGATCCAGGCCGGCCGGCCCTGGAACGTGGTCTGCTGTGCCGCCTGGACCAGGCTGGGCGGGTTCGAGTTGTGGCGATTCATGGCCCCCAGGCCACGCACGTGGGCAATAGCGGCAGCCTCGTCGGCCGGGAAGCTCACCGCCTGCCAGTGCACATCCAGGTTGACCACGAGATGAGAAGTCCCTCGCGGGATATTGTTCTCCAGCAACACATAGCCACCGCCGTCCGGATAGATTCGCTCCTCAAAGTGCGGATCGGCCGGGTGCACCTCGTTATACTCGAACAGGTTTGGCGGGTCGATCCAGAAACCGTATTGCTTCTGCAGCCGCTCGCTGACAGAAGGCAAACCCTTGAACGCGCGCTCCGCCCGGGCCTGCTGGCCGTCGCCCCAGGTGGCCCGGGCTATTACGCGCCATTCGCCCCCGGCCCCGCGCAGCGGGAGGGTCACGTAATCGGCCAGATAATGGCCCTGTCCTTTATCCACACAATCCAGGGTGGTGAGCACGGACCCGTCGGGCAACTGCAAATCGGCCTGGACCATCGCACCGTCCACCGGCTGACCATCATTGTCCGCAAGCGACAGGGTTATTCGCAGGGTTTGCCCACCGGTCCGCTCCGTGGTCGCAGTGGGATACACGATGGTCAACCGGTCATCCTCGCCGACCTGGCAGCCAGCCAACAGCGGGACAAGCAATAAACAACCGAGTAGCAGCACCCGGGGCAGGCTCATCGTCCCTCCCCGCGCACGGGAACCGCCAGGTGAGCAATGGTGGCAATGACCGCACGGGTGACGTTGGTGTAATAGTCCAGGTTCAGGGCGTTCACACGGTCACCGGGCGTATGATAATGAGAATTGAAATTGTCAGTGTCTTCGATGGCCAGCATGGTGGGAAACCCCTGCGCGTCAAAGCTCGCCAGGTCGGTGCTATAAGCGCCCCAGTCTTCTGGCGTGCGAAGCTGGTCTGGGACCAGATCCAGGCCATAGACGTCGATCACGCGGGCAAAGGCCAGCGTCAGCGACTGCGAGGCCGGCACAGCGCTGACGGCATACAGGTCGATGATGGGGTCCGGGTCCGAATCGTAGGCGATCATGTCCAGGTTGATCACGCCCCGGATGTCTTGACCCTGGGCCGCGCAGTCGGCGGCATAAGCGGCGCTGCCTTGCAGCCCCTGCTCCTCGCCGGTCAAAAGGACAAAGCGAATGGTGTAAGCAAAGTCATGGGGGGCCAGCAAGCGAGCGGCCGTCAGGACGGCGACGGAACCGGAAGCATTGTCGTCGGCACCGGGCGCTCGCACACCTATGGGCATGGAATCCATGTGGGCAGTGAGCAAATAGATCCGCGTGGGGTCCACCCGGCCCGGCTTTTCGGCGATGACGTTACGCACGGCGCGCCGAGGATTGTCACGGGGCAGAAAACGCTGACCACTCCCCCAGTCGGCAATCAGAACATAGCTGTGGTACGTAGTATCCAGGCCCAGGCTGGTGAATTGTTCATAGACATATTGGGTGGCCATCGTGATAGCCTCAGCCTTGTAGGTCTGACGGCATAGGATAGTATAAGGCGAACCCCCGATGACCACGGGACGCTCGCCGGTCAGGCCGTTCAGATCGTACTCGAGCGTCTGGGGCGTAACCTGGAAGATAATGTCCGCGATGTCCGGGTCGTAAATGACGGCTATTGACCGGCTGGTCGTCGTATAGCTGTAGACGGCAGCAAACAGCAAGAGCACCAAGGCCACGCTGGACAGCAGGAGGAACCGGGTCAACCGACGTCGACGAGCAAGAGGGTGAACTGGGGCATTTGCTTCTAGTGTATCGTGGGCATCCATGTTCTCCCCTTTGCAGTTAGCGGATGGGTACCGCCAGGTGGGCGATGGTGGCAACGACGGCCCGCGTGTTAGCAGTATAGTAATCCAGGTCCAACGTCACCAGACGATCCGTGATCTTGTGCCAGTGGGGACTGAAATCGTCCATATCTTCAATGACCAGCATGACCGGGTAGCCCCATGCGATAAAGCTGCCCTGGTCGCTGGTAGGCATGCCCGCCGAGTCAGCGAAACGATGCGGGATCACGTCCAGGTCGTAGGCCCGGACCACGTACGCAAACTGGCGCGTCAATGCCACAGAGGCCGGCACATCATGGATGGCATACAGGTCAACGATGGGCGCCGGGTCCGAGTTGTAGGCGATCATGTCCAGGTTGATCACGCCCCGGATGTCCTCTTGTTTGGCAGCACACTGGGCCGCGTAGGCGGCGCTGCCGTGCAGCCCCTGCTCCTCGCCGGTAAAGAGGACAAAGCGGACGGTATAGGCCAGGTCTTCTGCGGCCAGCAGGCGAGCGGCCGTCATGACCGCCACCGAGCCGGAGGCGTTGTCGTCGGCCCCCGGCGCGCGCAGGCCCATCGGCTGGTCGTCGATGTGAGCGGTGAGCAAATAGATGCGCAAGGGGTCCACCAGTCCGGGCTTTTCGGCCACCACGTTGCGGGCGGCATAAGGCTCGTTGCTGTAGGCCAGCGAGTGTTCGACAAAACTCGTGTCTTCTACGGTCCAGATGTAATCCTGGTACGTGGTCTCCAGGCCATAACTGACAAACTGCTCATAAGCATACTGGGTGGCCTTTTGCATGGCCTCGATGTTGTGGGTCTTGCGAGTCTGGATGGTGGTAGTGATCCCGTCTACCAGGACGGGGCGCTCGCCGGTGAGTCCACTCAACTCGTACGCCAACGTGGGCGACGTGACCTGTGAGATGATGACGGCAATGCCCGGATCAACGCCGGCGTAGGATGTGGCCGGTGGCAGGCCGGCCAACGCGAGCGTAGAACTGGCGCCCAGGAAAAAGAGCACGAGAAACAAGGCCGTAAACAAGCTCGTACGCCGCCAGCTACTGCCAGGCTGGTACGCAATCGGCGAATTTGGCATATCACCAAACCTCATCTTGGTCGGCGCATATGTTCCACGTCATTGCGATGCCGCTGTGGGGCACTGGAACGTCTCCCGCAAGGCACGCAAGTGGTCCATATACGCCGGCTCGTTGCTGGTGGAGATGATGATGGTCCACAGCAACTCTGAGCCCGGACATTGAAAGATCAGCCACTCGATGGGGCCACCGCGCACCTTGCCGTGGGTGGTCTTGCTCCGACCGACCACGCGCCACACTAGCCGGCCCTGAAAGGTGATCCGCTCCGCCAGCAGATTGGGCTCCAGACCCACCCCATAGTCCTCCTCGTGCTGGGCCACGTCGAGCAGGGACCGGGCACAGGCAATGGCCGAGGCCTCGTCGGCCGGGAATGCGGCGTGCTGCCAATGCACGTCCAGGTTGACCCGGCCGTGGCAACCATTGTACATGAGCACATAGCCGCTGCCATCCTCATGCTGGCCCGTTTTGTGCGTCAGCGAGTTATAGTCGCAGCCGGGCACGCTGGGCGCCTCGATCCAGAAGCCATACTGACGCTGCAACTCTTCGCTGAGGAAAGGGAGGCCCTTGATGAACGCGCGCTCTGCCTGGGCTTGCTGGTCGTCACCCCAGGTGGCCCGGGTCACCACGCGCCAGGTGCCCTCGGCGCCCCGCTGTGGTAGCCGCACATAGTCGGCCAGGTAGCGGCCCTGGCCTTGATCCGCGCCGGGGACGGCGGCGAACACGTTTCCATCGGGCGACCGCAACTCGACCTGGACGGCAGCGCCCTCGACCGGCTGCCCGGCGGCGTCGGCCAGCGAGACCGTGACCCGCAGGGAACGCCCACCGGCCAGTTCCGTGGTGTCCAGCGGGAACAAGATAGTCAACTGCCCGTCAGAGGGTGTTTGCTGGCAGGCTGAGAGCAGCAAAAGTAAACCGCAAACGGCCAGCAACCAATGGCATTTCAAGGGCACTGGAAGGTCTCCCGCGTCTGGCGCAGGTGCTCCTCGTTTGACGGATTGCTGGTGTGGATGGCCAGGGTCCACAACCACGGGGAATCCGGGCACTGCAAGATCACCCATTCGATATCGCCGCCGAGGGCCGTGTACCCGTGGCCGGATAGCGTCCGGCCGGTCACGAGCCACACCGACTTGCCCTGGAACGTGGTCTGCTCCGCCGCCAGGTTCGGGTCGAGGATGTGCTCGGCTTCAGCCGAGAGGGGCAGGTCTCGCACGTAGGCGCAGGCCGCCGCCGCGTCGGCTGGAAAATCTACATGACGCCAATGCACATCCACCCGGACCGTACCGTGGCCCCGGTTGTCGATGAACACATAGCCACTGCCGTCGTCGTAACGCTGGGCATAGTGCCACAGCTTGTCGTAGCCAAAGCCCCGGGGGGCCGGCACATCGACCCAGAAACCGTACTCACGCTGCAACTCTTCGCTGAGGGAGGGCAAGCCCTTGAACGGGCGCTCCGCCTGGGCTTGCTGGTCATCGCCCCACGAGGCCCGAGCTGTCACGCGCCAGGTGCCTTCTGTACCCCGGGTGGGCAACTGCACATAGTCCGCCTGATAGCGGCCCGGGCTGGCCTCGGCACACGGCGGGGTGGCGAACGTGCTGCCATCGGGAGCCACCAGTTGGACCTCGACAGTGGCACCTTCCACTGGCTGACCGTCGCGATCCTGGAGATGCAGCGTCACCCGCAGCGATGATTGCAGGCCGGCCAGTTCCGTGGTCTCCAGAGGAAACACCACCGTTAGCTGCCCATCGCCAGCGCCAGGCTCTTCACAGGCTGGCAACGCCAGACACAAGCAGCAAAACGCCAACAGCCCCCACTTGATCATAGTGTCCTCATTTCGAGGGGCACTCGAAGGTGTCCCGCGTGTCTCGCAAATCCCGACGATACGTGTCGCTGTCCCGGGTGGTCATGATCACCACAGACCATAACCAATCCCGCGCAGCGTCCTGTGGAGAGTTGGGACAGCGCAAGATCATCCACTCGATGGTGCCGCTCCGGATAAAGCCGGCCTCGCCGCCGGCATCCCGCACGCCGTGGACCTGGCCGGTCACATGCCAGGCCGGTTGCCCCTTGAACGTCGTCTGTTCTGCCACCAGATTGGGGTCCAAAAGTTCCTCGTGGTCCAGGATGACGCCGGTGTTGGGCTGAAGCGAAGCCGTCTGCTTCCGGGCGATGGCAATGGCGGCCGCCGAGTCGGCCGGCAAGTCGGCGTGCTGCCAGTATACATTCAGGCAGATAGACCCGTGGCAGTGGTTGTTGATGAGCACCCGGCCGCTACCGTCCTCGTGATGCTCGGCTGTATGCTGCAAGCTCCGGTTGGCACAATCGTAGGACCTCGGTATCTCGACCCAGAAGCCATACTCCTGCTGCAGGTTCTCACTCAGAGAAGCCAGTCCCTTGAAGGTACGTTCCCCGTGGGCCTGCTGGTCTTCGCCCCAGGTGGCCTGGCCGGTCACACGCCAGGTGCCCCCAGCCCCGCGCAGCGGCAGCGTGACATAATCGGCGAGGTACCGGCCCTGACCGGTATCGGCGCAGGGGATGGTGGTGAAAACGCTACCGTCGGGCGCGCGCAACTCGGCCTGAACCACGGCCCCCTCCACCGGCTGGCCATCGTTGTCCATCAGCGTGATGGTCACGCGCAACAACTGACCACCGGCCAGTTCGGAGGTTTCCAGGGGAAAGACCACGGTCAACTTGCCATCACCAGGCTCCGGCTGGCAAGCGGGCAACAGCAAGAGAAGGCAATAGCTAAGCAACAGCAAACGTCGAATCATAACTCCCCCTACTGTGCCGTGGGACACTCGAACGTCTTCCATGCCGGCCGCAGGCTAGCGTCCATGTATACTTTTTCGCTGCTGGTCAAGATCACCAGGGTCCATAGCCAGTCGGAGTTGGGACAGCGAAAGATCATCCACTCGATTGGGCCCTTGCGGATGAGCCCAGTAGATTCGCGGGTACTCTTCCACCGACCGGTCACGTGCCAAGTGTCATAACCTTTAAACGTCATCTGTTCTGCCACCAGGCCCGGGTCGGGGATACGGGTAAGATCACTTTGGGCAGAGTCGGCCAAGTACTGTGCGTGAGCGATAGCGGCGGCCTCGTCAGCTGGAAAGTCAGCCCGTCGCCAATGTATTTCCATGTTGACGATCCCATGGCAATTGTTCGAGATGATTACCCACCCACTACCGTCTTCATAGCGCATGGGGTAGCGCCGTAGATATCTGTAGCCACAGTCTAGCGCGTTCGGCGGCTCGATCCAGAAGCCAAACTCGCTCTGTATCTCGTCGCTGAAGGAAGGGAGACCCTTGAAGGTACGCTCCGCCTGGGCCTGCTTGCCATCGTCCCAGGTGGCCCGGGCTACCACGCGCCACTCGCCCCCGGCCCCGCGCAGCGACAGCGTGACATAGTCGGCCAGATACCGGCCCTGACCGGTATCGGCACAACGAATGGTGGTGAACACGCTGCCGTCAGGCGCGCGCAACTCGGCCTGGACCACGGCCCCCTCCACCGGCTGACCATCGTTGTCCATCAGCGTGATGGTCACGCGCAACAACTGACCACCGGCCAGTTCGGTGGTCTCTAGGGGAAAGACCACGGTCAGCTTGCCATCACCAGGCTCTGGCTGGCAAGCGGGCAACAGCAAGAGAAGGCATAAACCACATAGCAACAAGCGCCAGTACATTGTTTTCTCCTGTCACTATCTTGATGCGGGACATTCGAACGTTTCTTGTGTGGCCCGCAGGGTGTCCATGTACACCGGGGAGTCGTTGGCGGCGCAGATAACGATGGTCCACAGCCAGTTCGAGCCGGGGCAGCGAAAGATCATCCATTCGACGGGACCGCCGCCGAGCCGAGTCTCTCTTGTGGGATTGGACCACTGTCCACGCACGAGCCACGCTGGCTGGCCCTGGAACGTGGTGTGCTCCACTTGCAGGTCCTGCGCCGGGGTGCGCGTAACAGTGCCCTGGAACGAGAGGAGCAGATCCCGGGCGTAGGCCTCGGCAACGGCTTCATCGACCGGCCAATCGGCATGCTGCCAGTGTACGTCCAGGTTGATCTGACCGTGCGATGCATTGTACATGAACACAAAGCCACTGTCGTCTTGATAACGCTGGGTTCTGACTTCTAGATTCGCATAGCCATAGTGAGGGGCCTCTAGCGGGTCGACCCAGAAGCCAAACTCGGTCTGGATCTCTTCACTGACGGAAGGTAATCCCTTGAAGGTGCGCTCCGCGTGAGTCTGCTGGTCTTCGCCCCAGGTGGCCCGGCCGGTCACACGCCAGGCGCCCCCGGTCCCGCGCAGCGGCAGCGTGACGTAATCAGCCAGATACCGGCCCTGACCGGTATCGGCGCAGGGAATGGTGGTGAACACGCTGCCGTCGGGCGCGCGCAACTCGGCCTGGACCACGGCCCCCTCCACCGGCTGATCATCATTATCCATCAGCGTGATGGTCACGCGCAACGACCGCCCGCCGGCCAGTTCGGTGGTCTCCAGGGGAAAGATCACGGTCAGCTTGCCATCGCCAGGCTCCGGCTGGCAAGCACAGAACAGTACAATCAGGCAACACCCCAGCAGCGCGACTAGTCGGCGCATCTGGCCCTCCTGCTTTTTCCTTGTCCTAACCTGGACAAACCAGACCTTGCCAGGTTGGCGCTGGCTATCGCTTGTGAAATTCTTGCTCGTTGTACAAGAATTTCACGAGTTAGGCCTATTGCGGCCGCCAGGCCGGCGCCACATCCTCGTTACCGTCGCTCACGACAGACCGAGCGCCGGCGCCGTCGTGGTACATCACCCAGATGTCACGGCTGCGCCCTGTTGTGTGGGTGAAGGCGATGGTGGTACCATCTGGGGACCAGGCCGGCTCTGTGTTGACGCCCACCGTCGTCAGCGGCGTGGTCTGGGGCAGTTCCTCGAAACCCTCTAGCGGTGGCGCCGGGACCGCGTGAATCTGGTGGTCCACGTGGTTGGCAAAGAGGATCGTGCTGCCATCGGGCGACCAGGCCGGGTCCCAATGATAAGCCCGGGCCTGGGTCACACGCACCAGGTTGCTGCCATCAGCATTCATCACAAAGATGCCATAGTCCTCGTCGCCAAGCTGAACGCCCACGGCGATGCGAGTGCTATCGGGGGACCAGCACGGCATATAGCATTTGTGTTCGTCCAGCAGCACACGGACATTGGAGCCGTCGAGGTTACAGGTCTGCAGAGCAAAGTCAGAGCAATAGGCAAAAGTCTGACCATCGGGCGACCAGGCCGGGTCCCGGTCCACCACTGGTGGCGTAAAGGAAACGCGTGTGGGCTCGGCCTGAGGCTGCGCCACGTCCAGGATCATGAGATCTTCGGGGATAGCCATATACATCGCCCGGGTTTGTATATAGTAAGCGATGCGTGTGCCATCGGGCGACCAGGACGGCGCCAAGCGCTCACCCTGCCCTCCCACGGTCAACTGGCGCAGCCCGGTACCGTCGCTATTGACCAGGAAGACCTCATAGTGCCCATCCCGGTTCGAGTTAAAAGCGAGCTGGCCCTCATACAACGGCGGCGGGGTGGGAGTGGGGTCGGCCGGCTCTTCGGTGGGAATACAACTCGCAGCCAGTAGCACTGCCAGGGCGATCTGAACTAGAAACCAACGCTTCATCGTTTTTCTCCTATGCTGCTGTTTATCTCTATACACCAAATCTGTCGATCGGGTTCGCTCCGGGACGAGCGCTCACTCTTGCAGGAACGATAAAAGCGAGTCAGACAGGCTGGCGATGCGATCCAGGTTCACGGTGTGATACACCCGATTCCCCACCCGCTGCTCGCTCAACACCCCGGCCTCGCGCAGGATACGCAGGTGCCGGGAGACAGTGGGCTGCGAAATACCCAGCACCTCGGCCAATTCGGCCACGGTACCATTGTGCTCATCTCGATAGATGTGGCCCAGCAACCTGAGCCGAGTACCATCGTTGAGGGCTTTGGACACGGTCAGGGCCTCGTTTAGCATGCGTTCCGACATCACATGCCGCCTGGCGTAGGTCCGGGCGTCGTACAGGATGGTCATTCGGTCATCAGAATAAAAAGAGAGCGGGCGCGTATCCCTGAAATACGAGGGGACCAGCCAGATCTCGGGCATGTCATTATCCACCAGGAATTGGCGCGACGAGCTACAAACCCCCAGGTCTTCCAGAAACACCTCGACGTCCGTTTGCGATAGACGAGCCTGTGCCGCTGTTATGCTTTGCTCCCAGCCGGCCCGGTAGCGCGCGCATTCAGCGGCAAAAATGGCCTGCCAATACGAGCGCCATAAGGCCAACAGACGTTCCCGGCTGCCGGCCGGGTCTGCAAACAGGGGCTCGAACTCGGGCATCTGCTCGGCCGTGATGTAGTCGTTCCGCGCGATGAGGTTCGCCAGCGTGTCCTGACCAGCCAGCACGGCCGCGACCTCTGCCAACGGGTTGACGCGCCCCAGCGGATACCAGAGGAATTCTGCGTCTCCCAGCGCCTCTACATAGCGCAGAAACCCGTCCACGTCGTCGTGATCGGCATAGCCTTCTGCGATTTCGGCCAGCCCCATGCCACCATAAAAGCGCGTGTAAAAGAATTCCAGGGCATCGGTTTGGTCTGGCGTAAGGCCTTGCCGCACGCGTTGTACCCAATCAGCCGAAGCCGGATACTCGTCTGGGTAACGCAGGACATGCAGGCTGATCATCATTTCATAAACCGGCGAGGTACGGAATCGGATGCGCTCTTGGGGCGGCGGCAAGGCTTCCATGATCTGCAAGGGGGGCATGAGCAAGGCTCCTTATTGGTCTTTAGCTATATACGTAATTAGCCAACTAGCTATATTCTACCATGAAAGCAGGCGGCTGTCAAGCCTCATGCTGACAGCCGCCTGTGTTAGTTGCACTATCTGAGATTAACGCTGCCTACGCCACCAGCCGTCGGCGCAGGACCCCGGCCACGCTGTACACGATCACCCCCACTGCCGAGAGCAAGGTAATCGCCGTGCCCACGATACGGGGCCAGGTATCCTCAAGCTGCAGGGTGATCGTGTGTTCGCCAGGCGGCACGCGCACGGTCATCAATGCCAGATCGCCGGTCAGGTCGATGGAAGTCGGCACGCCGTCGATATACGCGGTCCAGCCGGGATAGTAGAACGTGAGGAATGTGATGGGGCCACCGGTGGTCGATTGGATACGCACCTGATCCAGCACGGTGGTATGGCGCAAGATGGTGGCCTGGGCATCGGCGGGCAACGAGGTATATGCCAGTTTGGTATTGATGGGTTGGTCCTGGACATAGAGATCAGCCAGTGGGCTCCACGTGGGCTTTTCCTTGACCCAGGCAGTCAGGCCCACCATCTCGCCGCTGGATTGCTGAAAGCGCATGAGACCACCCAGGCTCACCGGGCCTTCTGGTGGGTCGATAAAGGGTGGGTTCAGATAGGCATAGCTGCCCAGGATGACCAGGGCCAGTAGGGGCGCCACCAGCCACGCCGGGCCGGTGCGGGGCCAATGGCGCGCCTGCGACACGCCGGACAATTCGGCCAACTCGCGGCTGTTGGACCAAAGCACAGCCCCGGCCAACAGCGCCATGCCAATAGTGGTGATAGACAAGAGCCGGAAAGGAAACTGGATCAGGGCAGCCAGGCGCAGCCATTCCCACACCGGCAGTGACACTGGCAGCATCAATGCCACAGCCAGCACCACCAGGGCCAGGAAAAAGGCCAGCGTGGCCCGGCGGCGCGTCCACGACTGATTGGCGCGGCGATAAAACATGGCGCTCACCGCCAGGGTCGAGAGGGCAAATGGCACCAGGCCCAGTTGGAACGACACAGTATCATGGGGGCCTTCGGCGCTGATCCCATAGCCCCAGGCCGGCGAGAATAGCTGGTGCAGGTAGATGAAATGGTTGCGAAAATCATAAGCAGCCGGGCCGGTCCACTGATCGACACGCACGGCGCTGTATTCCAAGACCATAGGCAACCAGAATATGGCGCTCAATCCCATAGCCAGGGCCAGCGCCAGAGCTATGCCAGCGCATTCGTAAAGGGGAAAACGATCCAGTGGCGATGGCCAGGTCCCCAGGATCGACCGCGGCGTTGACGTTCGGTGTCGCCAAGCCCAGCCCAGCAAAAAGAGCAGGTACAAGGCCAAAAAGGGCAAGAACAGCAACAGCATGGCACTGTGGGTGAGCATCAATCCCGCCACGGCGATGGCGCTTAGGATGGCCCGGCCCGGCGTGGGCCGGTGCGCCAGGTTGTAAAAGGTCCACAACACCAGCGGCAGCCACACAAAGCAAAAAGCCTCGGCAAAGGCGGCGCGCACGTACACGTCCACCAGCCGATAGGGGATATAGACATAAACCACCGCCGCCAAAAGCGCACTGGGACGGTCGAGGAGCCGGCGCGCCAGGCCATACATCGTCAGGCCCGACAATACGAGGCCCAGCCCCCATACCACCTTGACCGCCACCACATAGTCGCGGGCTAACAGGTACACGCCTTCGGCCAGGTAAAAAGCTAGCGGGGAATAGATGTTAAAGATGGGATAACCGTAGCCAAAGGCAAAATCTGGCGACCAGCGGGGATAGAGGATGCCATCCTGGATCGACCGATCAAATTCCACCAGGAAATACACGCTGTGCCGGGCATCGTTAGCGCCCCAGAAATAGCCCGGCTGCCACAACGGCGCAATGGCAAAGACCGCCAGCAGGGCTACCAGGAGCCAATTGGCATCCAGTCGGGCCAGGAGCCGTGTTGCCTTGGTCACCAGAGTCTCCGCTTAAACGCGATGCACGATGCCCGGACCGCGCACCAGGGGTCCCGCATCGTGCATGGGGGTTCTAGAGGTGCGGCAGGGTGTCCCGCAGGATCTTGTAGTTTTCCAGGGCAATACCGGTGCCGCGCACCACGCAGGTGATGGGGTCTTCGGCCAAGTGACAGGGCACCCCGGTCTCCCTGGTGAGGAGTCGGTCCAGGTTGCGCAGCAGCGAGCCACCGCCGGTCATCACCATGCCCTGGTCAATCACGTCGGACGACAGTTCGGGCGGCGTCTTTTCCAGCACCGACTTGACCGTGCTGATGATCGAATCCAGTGGTTCGGCGATGGCTTCGGTGATTTCGCCCGAGGTGATGGGAATGGTGCGCGGCAAGCCGGCCACCTGATCGCGCCCACGTACTTCCATCATCAACTCTTCGTCCAGCGGAAGCGCGCTGCCAATCTCGATCTTGATCTCTTCGGCGGTCCGGTCGCCCACCAGGAGATTGTATTTGCGGCGGATGTAGGCAGCGATGGCTTCGTCAACCTTGTTGCCGCCCACGCGCACGCTCTTGCTCAACACAATGTCGTTCAGCGAGATGATAGCCGCCTCGGTGGTGCCGCCACCAATGTCCACGATCATGTTGCCGCGCGGGGTGCCGATGGGCAAGTCTGCGCCAATGGCCGCAGCCAGGGGTTCCGGGATCAGATAGCAACTCTTGGCCCCGGCCTGGAGCGCCGCGTCATATACCGCGCGCATCTCGACGGTGGTGACGCCGGCCGGCACACCCACCATCACCGTAGGCTTGAACAAACGAAAGCGCCCAGCCACCTTGCCGATAAAGTAGCGCAGCATGGCCTCGGTCACGCGATAATCGGCAATGACGCCGTCTTTGAGGGGCCGGTACACCTCGATGCTGCCCGGCGTGCGGCCCAGCATCATGCGCGCCTCTTCGCCCACGGCCACCACGCGGCCATTGGCCGTGGAGATGGCCACCACAGTAGGGTCGCGCACCACAATGCCCTTGCCCTTGACCCAGACCATCGAGTTGGCGGTACCCAGGTCGATTCCCAATTGCTTACCGAACATCAAACCTCCCCATTAGCGAATCCGGCCCCCAGGGGCCGGCAATGGCGCGATGATTGTACCCGATTCAAAGGACTCTGTCAAGGCGACCCGGCGCACGATGCGCGGCGCGCCAGACGCTCAAATGCCCTGCCACTGGGGGCAGGGCATCGTGGTATCAACCCGATCCACTGCGTCGGGCGCGAATCAGCCGGGCACCGGCACAGTCTGCTGGATAGCCGTCACGATGTGCTGGGCCGTGTCCAGCCGGCGAATGCTGGCCCCCAGGTTGCGCAGCTTGTCATCCAAGCGCTCAAAACCCCGATCCAGGTGCTCCAGCCCCTCGATGTGCGTGACGTCCTCGGCGCAGAGAGCGGCCAATACCAGGGTGCAACCGGCACGCAGGTCGGGCATGGTCACGTGTGCCCCGTACAGTGGCGTGGGACCGGTGATCACAGCGCTGTGATGATAGCCTTCGCCCTTGAACCGACAGGGCAGGTCACCCAGACAGTCGGTGCTCAGGCGAATGTTGGCACCCATGCGGTTCAGCTCGGCCGTATAGTGCAGCCGGTCCTCGTACACGGTTTCGTGAATGGTCCCGATGCCCTGAGACTGCGTGAGCAGGGCCACCAGTGGCGATTGCCAGTCGGTCATAAAGCCCGGGTGGGTGTCGATCTCTTGCGAGATCATGCGATAGGGGGGCTGGTTGCCACAAAAGCGAATGCCGTCAGGCACCAACTCGTAATGGACCCCCATGCGATCCATGGCATCTAAAAAGGTGCTCACATCGGCCGGCCGGGCGCCGGTCAGGGTCACATCACCGCCGGTAATGGCCGCAGCCACCGCCAACGCCACCACCTCGTTGCGATCGGGAATGGTGCCAAAGGTGACGCCGTGCAGGCGCTCTACGCCGTGAACGACCACGGTGCGCGGCTCGTGCACCTCGATACGAGCGCCCATCTGTCGCAGCATCTCGAACAGGCTGAGCACCTCGGGCTCACAGGCAGCGTTCTCAATGACCGTGGTGCCCTGGGCCAGGGTGGCAGTCATCACCAGATTTTCGGTGGTCATGACGCTGGGATAAGGCAGATCAAGGTGCGCGCCGTGGAGCCGGTCAGCGCGGGCGCGATAGATGCCGTCGTCGTATTCGATCTGGGCGCCCAAGGCGATCAGTCCGTCGACGTGAAAATTGACCGGTCGCCGGCCAATGCGACAGCCGCCCAGTTGCGGCACGTGAGCCTCGCCAAAGCGATGCAGCAGCGGCCCCATAGCCATGATGCCCAGCCGGTTGCTCTGCCCGATTTCAAGGGGAATCTCGCAGGTGTGCAGGTTGGCCGCATTCACCAGAACCCGACCGGCCTCCTGGTGCTCGATGTGCACCCCCAGGGCCTCGCAAATGTGCTCCGTGTATACCAGGTCCTGGATGGCCGGGACGTTTTCCAGGGTGCAAGTATCCGTGGTCAATAACGACGCCAGTAACATTTTGGTGGCGGCGTTTTTGGCCCCGGAGATAGGGACCACGCCCTCTAGGCGATGGCCCCCTCTGACTTCTAGAATCTCTACCATGTATGCCTCAATGATGCGTGCTTACGGGTCATACCACACGAACCCCGTTTGACGCCATGATACCACGTTCTCAATTGCTACGCTGGACGGTCTCCCCATCTTGGTCTCACAGGCAACCCACGGTTGCCCTACGTCTTAGCCACGCTCGCTGGGCGGCCGGGACCGGCGGCGCCCGCGGTGCTGATCTGCGACCTTGAGGCGGATCAGCGAGCGGCGCAAGGCAGACTCGGCGCGCGCAAAGTCGATTTCGCTGAGCTTTTGGCTCATCAGGCGTTCGGCACGCCGGCGCGCCTCTTCGGCCCGGGTCTCGTCAATCTCATCGGCTCGCTCGGCGCTGTCGGCCAGGATCACCACCTTGGTCGGGGTCACGTCCATGAACCCACCACCGATGGCCATGAGGGTCTCTTCGCCGCCCCTTTTCAGCCGCAACACGCCCACCTGTAGGGCAGTGAGCAAGGGCGCGTGCCGGGGCAGGATACCCAACTCCCCGTCGATGCCGGGGGCGGTGATCATCTCTACCTCATCGGAAAAGACGGTCCGCTCGGCGGTCACAATGTCCACGTGAATGGTTGCCATGTGCGGCTCCCGGGCCTATCCCTTGTCCATCTGCTCGGCCTGGGCCACGGCCTCGTCGATGGTACCCACCATACGGAACGCCTGCTCCGGCAGCGTATCGTGTTTCCCTTCCAGGATCTCGCGGAAACCGCGCACCGTCTCCTGGATGGATACATACTTGCCGGACTGGTTGGTGAACATTTCCATGACAAAGAAGGGCTGGGTGAGGAACCACTGGATGCGGCGGGCGCGGGCCACGGTGAGCTTGTCTTCCTCGCTCAACTCGTCGATGCCCAGGATGGCGATGATGTCCTGAAGGTCTTTGTAGCGCTGAAGCACCTGCTGGACGCCCCGGGCCACGTCATAGTGCTCCTGGCCTACCACGCGCGGGTCCAGGATGCGCGAGGTGGAGGACAGTGGGTCCACAGCCGGGTAACGTCCCTGCTCCACGATGGCCCGGTCCAGGGCCACGATGGCGTCCAGATGCGCAAAGGTCGTGGCCACGGCCGGGTCGGTATAGTCGTCGGCCGGCACGTAAATGGCCTGCATGCTGGTGATGGAGCCCCGCTTGGTGGAAGAGATGCGCTCCTGCAACTCGCCCATCTCGGTGCCCAGAGTGGGCTGATAGCCCACAGCCGAGGGCATGCGGCCTAGCAAGGCCGAAACCTCCATGCCGGCCAGGGCAAACCGAAAGATGTTGTCGATGAAGAGGAGGATATCGCGGCCGCCCTCGTCCCGGAAATACTCGGCCATGGTCAGAGCACTCAAGGCCACGCGCTGCCGGGCGCCCGGCGGCTCGTTCATCTGCCCAAAGACCAGCACCGCCTTGTCAATGACACCGCTTTCTTTCATCTCCAGCCAGATCTCGTTGCCCTCGCGGGAGCGCTCGCCCACGCCGGCGAATACGGAATAGCCACCATGCTGGGTAGCCAGCGTATAGATCAACTCGGTGATGATGACAGTCTTGCCCACGCCGGCCCCGCCAAAGACACCGATCTTGCCGCCCTTGGTGAACGGGCAGACCAAGTCAAAGACCTTGATGCCGGTCTCAAACATCTGCGGCGTGGTCTCTTGCTCCTCGAACGGCGGCGGCTCACGGTGAATGGGCCAATAGGCTGTAGCCTCCACCGGCCCCAGGTCGTCCAGCGGCCGGCCCAGGAGATTGAAAATGCGACCCAGCGTGGCTTCGCCCACCGGTACGCTGATCGGCTGGCCGGTGGCAAAGGCCTGGGTACCGCGCCGAAGCCCGTCGGTAGAGTCCATCGACACACAGCGCACCCAGTCGTTGCCCAGGTGCTGCTGGACCTCGACGATAATGGGGTATTCCTGATCCGGTCGTGGTATCTCCACGGCGTCATAGATATGGGGCAGGGCCTCGGCAGGGAACTCGATGTCGACCACTGGACCAATGACCTGCACAACCTTGCCAACTGCGTTCTCTGGCACGCTTGTCCTCCTGGGTTAGAACGTAGGATAGTTCCCAAACTTGTAGACAAATGTGTACAAGCCTAGTTGGTGCCCAACGGCACGGGGTGAACTACGCACCCTCTACCCCCCTGGATATCGATCCGTCAGGGGCTACTTGAACGAAGATTCAATGATGGCCTCACTTCAGACTCACCTGCTGGCCCTAGACAGAGGCAGAGATCGTGCACACGGGTGCTTGTGGGCGGGTTTTTCACCCCGAGGCTGAAGGTCAGGGGCTCTGATTTATGTTTTCAAGTGACGTGAGTATTATAGTACATATGCTCTAGAAGGTCGAGGGTCGAACAGATGACCCCAGGGCAATCGCGTTTATGAAACCCCATCCCACTTATGAACAAAAACCTGGGTTTTGGTGAACCTTATGTCCCACTATGCCCCTATTTTGGAACCTTTTCTGGGAACACGGCCGACAAATCGGCTAAACGCGATTGCCCTCGATGACCCTGCTGATCCTTGGATGTTCGCAATCGTAATCAACGCAAATCATACCTCGCGGTCAAACCTCGAACACTGCTATTACCAGGAGCGGTAGACCGAGAGCACCGGCGAAGATACCGCATCCCCGGAACGGTATAGCCCCATAGATCGGGCACCGCGGCAGACAGGGACAGCACCTCACACCTGTGCTGCTTGCCGTTTCCGGCTCTGGTGCAATGCCTCCGCCCCGCCGGCGATCTCGAGCATCTCTTTGGTGATCCCGGCCTGGCGGGCCTTGTTATAGCTCAACGTCAGACCTTCCACGAGATCGTCGGCGTTATCGGTGGCGTTGCGCATAGACACCATGCGCGCGCTTTGCTCGCTGGCGATGCTTTCCAGCATCGCCTGATAGATCTGGATCTCGACAAATCGAGGCAGCACCTCGGCCAGGATCTCGGCCGAGCTGGGCTCATAGATGTATTCGCCCACTTTCCGCGGTTCTTCCCGGGGGTCGAGCCAGATTGGCAACACGCGGCGCAGCGTGGGACGTTGGGTCAGCGTGTTGATAAACATGGTATACCCAACCCAAATCTGGTCGAGTTCGCCGCTGAGAAAGTCTTCCATGACGATGTGGGCGATGGGGGTGATGTCCAGCAGGGATGGCTGGTCCGGCATGCGCGTGAACTCGGCCCGAACATCATAGCCATGCCGGGCCATGAAATCGCGGCCCTTGCGCCCCACAGCGACGATGCTCACCGGGGTATCAGCATGTCGCTCGGTAAAGTGGATGGTGCGGCGCAGCATGTTGTTGACCAGTGCGCCGCACAGGCCCCGGTCCGGGGTGATGAGCACCAGCCCCATGCGGTGGACTGGCCGATCCTGCAGCAGCGGGTGGATAGCTCCACGCGACCCCGGCTGGAGCGCCAGATCCTGGAGCACCTCCCAGGCCTTTTCCGCGTACGGCCGGCTGGCCAGGGTCTGAGCCTGGGCCCGGCGCATCTTGGAGGCCGCCACCATCTCCATGGCCCGGGTCACCTGGGCAATGTTCTTTACCGATTTGATGCGTCGCTTGATGTCGCGTGCGCTGGCCAAATCGCCTCCCTGCGAAAAGCTTGCGAATGGACGAATCTAGTACGTGACTGTGGCCTTGAACTCGTTGATGGCGTCCTTGAGTTGAGCTTCCGTCTCCTCGCTCAGTGCCCCGGCGCTGGCGATGGCGTCGCCGATCTCCGGGTGGGTGGAGGCCATAAACCGGTGGAACGCGGTCTCAAAGGCCCGGATCTGATTCGTGGACACGTCGTCCAGGTAGCCATTGGTCACGACGTACAGGATCATCACCTGCTGCTCTACCGGCATGGGCTGATACTGGGGCTGTTTGAGCACCTCGGTAATGCGCTGACCGCGGGCCAACTGGTCTCGAGTGGCTTTGTCCAAGTCAGAGCCAAACTGGGCAAAGGCGGCCAGCTCGCGATAAGCCGACATATCCAGGCGCATCTTACCGGCCACCTGGCGCATGGCCCGCAACTGGGCCTTGCCACCCACGCGGCTGACCGAGAGCCCCACGTTCATGGCCGGCCGGATGCCGGCATAGAACAGGTCGCTCTCCAGATAGATCTGCCCGTCGGTGATCGAGATCACGTTGGTGGGGATGTAGGCCGAGATGTCGCCGGCCTGGGTCTCGATGATGGGCAACGCTGTGAGGCTCCCGCCGCCGTGGGCCTGGTCGTACTTGGCAGCACGCTCCAGCAGGCGTGAGTGCAGATAAAACACGTCGCCGGGGTAGGCCTCGCGGCCGGGCGGCCGGCGCAGCAGCAGCGAAACCTGGCGATACGCCCAGGCGTGCTTGCTCAGGTCATCATAGACCACCAACACGTCCTGGCCGGCTTCCATGAACTCTTCGCCCATGGCGCAGCCGGCATAGGGAGCAATGTACTGCATGGCCGCCGGTTCGCTGGCCGACGCGACCACCACGATGGTGTGATCCAGCGCGCCGTGCTCCTCCAGTGTGCCCACCACCTGGGCGATCTGGGACAGCTTTTGCCCAACGGCCACATAGATGCACGTCACATCGCCTTTGCGCTGGTTGATGATGGTATCCACCACAATAGCCGTCTTGCCGGTCTGCCGGTCGCCGATGATCAACTCGCGCTGGCCCCGGCCAATGGCGGTCATGGCGTCGACGGCCTTGATGCCGGTCTGCAGTGGTTTGTTGACCGGCTCGCGGACGGTCACGCCCGGGGCGAGACGCTCGACGGGACGGAACCGGGTGGCGCGGACAGGGCCTTTGCCATCGATGGGCTGGCCAAGGGCGTTGACCACCCGGCCGACAAGCTCTTCGCCCACCGGCACCTGAACGATGCGCCCGGTGCTGCGCACCTGTTGGCCTTGCTCGATGCCGGTATACTCGCCCAGGATAATGACACCCACCTGGTTGGCTTCCAGGTTGAAGGCGATACCGTACACATTGTTCGAGAACTCGACCAACTCGCTGAGCATGACGCCGGCCAGTCCTTGGACGCGGGCGATGCCATCGCCCACCTCCACTACGGTGCCCACGTCCACGGCCCGCATTGGCGCGGCAAAGCCCTCGATCTGCTGGCGGATCAAGGTGGTGATCTCGTCTGTGCGTATGGCGTACCCGCTCACGGCTACCCTCCTCCCCGAAGAAGCTGCTCCTGCAGGGCGTCCAGCTTCCCGGCCAGGCTACCGTCAATGACCACGTCCCCCACCTGGACGACGATCCCGCCCAAGATGCCCGGGTCTACGGACAGGGCCAAGGCCAAATCTCGCCCGAAGCGCTGCTTCAGGCTGGTTTTCAGGCGCGCCTGCTCCTCTGCCGTGAGAGGCACAGCGCTGGTGGCCCGGGCCGTGGTGGTCAGGTCTGCAACGGTCCACGTCATAGCTGGCCCTCCCCGATCCGGCCGATCACCCGGTCGACGAGCTGATGCTGATCGGCCTCGCCCAGGGTTTCCGCCAGGACCTTGCGGGCCATGTCGGCGGCCAGACGCACGGTCTCGTCACGTAGCTCGGCCTGCACGCGCTTGCGTTCCAGGCCCAACTCCTCCCGGCCGCGCTGCTTGACAAGCGTGGCTTCCTCTTTTGCCTGAACCAGGATCTCCTGGCGTGACTTTTCGCCGGTTTCGGTGGCCTGGGCAACGATGGCCTGGCCTTCCCGGCGTGCCTGCTCAATGCGTTCCTGGTAGGCCTGTTCTGCTTCGGCGGCCCGTTGCTCGGCGACCTTGGCTTTTTCCAGACCCTCTGCAATACGGGTCTGACGTTCAGCCAACATACGCTGCACCGGTCGATAGAGAAACGCCGTAAGCAACGCGAACAGCAAACCAAAGTTCACGCATTGCGAGATTAGCAGGGGTATGTTGATGCCGAGGTTCTGCAATGTCTCCAAGGCTATGTCCCCCTTTCTCGCCTAGACGAATTTGAGAATGAGCGCCACCACCAGTGCATAGATGGCGATGGCCTCAGTAAACACGATACCCAGGATCATGTTCGTCTGGATGGTACCACTGGCCTCCGGGTTGCGGCCAATGGCGTTCATGGCGCCCATGACCAGCAACCCGATGCCAATGCCCGGCCCAATAGCACCCAGCCCAATCGCCAATCCTGCCGCCAGCATTTGTGTATCCATACCTGTTCCTCCTCAGTAAAAGTGAGAGAAATTGGAAAATAGAAACGAAAAGCGAGAACCTGAATCAGTGTCCGTCTTCGCCGTGATGCGTCGTGGCCATGGTCATGAACAGCAAGGTCAGGAAGGCGAACACAAAGGCCTGCATGGCTCCCACAAAGATCTCCAGGCCGTAGAAGGGCAAGGGAACAATGTGTGGGATCAAAAAGATCATGACCCCCAGTAGCACTTCACCGGCGAACACGTTGCCAAAGAGTCGAAAGGAGAACGAGATGATCTTGGCAAACTCGCTGACCAGCTCCAACGGACCTACAATGAGGTCCATACCCTTCATGGCCTTGCCCCCCAGCAGGTCCCAGAAGGACTTGAAGGGAATGAACCGATTCACATAGTCCAGGCCCAGGGCTTGCAAGCCGAATATCTGGGTCATGAGCACAGAGATAAAGGCCAGGGCCAGGGTAAAACTCAGGTCCGAGGCTGCCGAGCGCAGGAACGGCACCACGGCATAGCCGTGTACCTCGTGACCGTGCTCGTCCTGGGCGCCGGGCTCCACTATCTCGTTAGTGAGGCTATAGAGGTGGACCGGCCCAGCCTGGAATAGCGTCTCGGCCTTGTAGCCCCCCTCGTGGGCCTGATGCATATAGCCGATGCTACCAAAGCCGGGGACGAGCCCCATCCAGTTGGAAACCAGCACCCACAAAAAGATGGTCATCACCCAGGGAAAGAACTTGGCGATCCGATCCCCGGCGATGTTGCCAAAAAAGTTGTACATCATCTCGATGATCATCTCAGCCACGTTCTGCAACCCGGAGGGCACCATCTTCATCTTGCGTGTGGCCAAGAAGGCAAAGACCACCAAGACGATCATGGAGAGCCAACTGGCGATGAGGGTATTGGTGATGGAGAATTGGAAGCCAAAGACGTCGACAAAGTGAGGGGGGATTACCGGCTCGGCTGCTAACTCGATGGCCGGCAGGGGGACCCGCAGAAAGAGGACCATCAAGGTAGCGACAATGAGAGCAATGACGACGATCATCAATCGAACGAGGCGTGAGCTGAGCACACTGGTCAAGTTCAACCTCCTCTGCGCCATAGAGGGCACTCGCAGTATGGGGCCAGACAGCACCCGGTGGGGGTATCAATGCTGTGGTGAGTATAGCATACAGCCAGATAAAAATCAACCCCTTTTTTGGTCAATTCGAGGGCGGTCTTGCTTTACGGACACGAGTATGGTACACTGAACGTACTAGCAACGGGCTGGCCCCGGCCGAACGAGGTGTGTATGACCGTGTCTCAAACCGACCGCTATGTTCCGCAGAAAAAACTGGGCAGCGGCGCCATGGGCGAGGTCTGGCTGGCGACCGATACCTTGCTGGGCCGGCCGGTGGCGATCAAGTACCTGCGAGTCCAGAATCGCCAGTATCGCGATTTGTTTGTGAACGAGGCCCGGCAGTTGGCCCGCCTGAATCACCCCAACATCACAGCCATTTATGACGCCGTGTTTGACGAGCAAGCCGGCTATTCGCTGGTCATGGAATACGTGCCCGGCCGGTCGCTGGACGATGTTTTGGCCGAGCAAGGCCCGCTGGACGTGGACGCGGCGTTGGAATTGGCCCTGGGCATTCTGCGAGCGCTGCAATTCGCCCACCAGCATGGCGTGGTCCACCGCGACATCAAGCCGGCCAACGTGATCATCGCCGACCAGGTCAAGGTGACCGATTTTGGCCTGGCCGACCTGACCTCGCGGCTGCTGCACGGCACCGGCTATATGGCCGGCACCCCGGGCTATATGCCGCCGGAGCAGATTCGCGGCGAGCGCACCGATGCCCGGTCTGACCTGTATGCCCTGGGCATCACCCTCTTTGAGATGCTGGCCGGCACCCTGCCGTTCGATTATGAGGATCAGGACGATCTGATAGTGGCACCCATTCGCCAGACGCCGCACGCCCTGCGTAAATTCGCGCCGGACGCGCCCCTGGTCCTGGAACACACTATCGCCAAGCTGTTGGCCCCAGACCCGGACGACCGCTACCCCTCGGCCGACGTGCTGTTGAACGTGTTAAGCGCCATCCAGGCACGCCGCACGTTTAGCCAGCCCGGGCTGCAACTGCTGGACCCGAGTGCCACCCCGTTCGTGGACCGGGCCAGCGAGTTGTCACAACTGGCGGCATGGTGGACGCAAACCCGCGAAACCGGCGCGCCGCATCTGGTGATGGTGCACGGTGAGGCTGGCATCGGCAAGGACCGGCTGGCGGCCGAGTTTCTGGGCCAGGTGGCAGACGAGGGCTATGCAGCCCTGGTGGGCCGGTGCGACGAGTTTGGCGAGCCATACACGCCCTTCGCCCACATCCTGGCGACGATCTTTCAGAGCCGGGCCGCGCTGTCGCTGACCGAGGCGGACCGGTCTGGGCACCTCTTGAGCCAGATCCCCAGCCTGGCCCACGCCCTGGACCTGCACCGCTCGGCCGTGCCGCAGACCGCCAGCCAGCAGCCGGCCGCCAGCGGCGGCATGTGGGCGGCCCTGACCGAGCGCGTGCCCGGAGCAGTCGCCGGGCCAGCCGCGCCAGAGCAGGCCCAGTGGCGATTCTATGACACGGTCCTGTTCATCGTGGCCGAGCTGGGGCCGGCCGTGTTCTTTTTCCAGGACGCCCAACACCTGGACCAGGCCAGCACGGCCCTGATCCGCTTTATGCTCCGGCGCGGACGTATCCCGGCGCTGTTTGTCGCCGCGCGTCGGGACGATGAGGGGCCAACCCCCACCAGTGCGGGGACCTGGCTGCCCGGCGAGATGAGCGAGTTGACCTTGCAGCCCCTCTCGGCGCCAGCCAGCCGTGAACTGCTGGCTGGCGTTCTGGGCGGTCCGGCGTCCGACGAACTGACCCAGGTCGTGTATCGGCGCAGCCACGGCAACCCGCGGTACATCGAGGAGGTGGCCCGGCACCTGCGGGACACCGGGGCGGTACGTCAGGGTGACGCCGGCGAGTGGCGCTACCAGCCCGACCAGGACTCGGAACCCCTGCCCCCGGCGTTGCTGACCCGACTGCACCGCCGGCTGGACGCCCTCGCCCCGGACGCGCGCCAGGCACTAGAAATCGCCGCCGTCATTGGCCCCGAGTTTCACTTTGACACGTGGGTGGCATTGCTGGGCGGCGAATCGGCCCTGGCACGCGCGCTGGATGTACTGGATGCGGCACTGGCCCACCACCTCTTGCGTGAGGCCGGCGGCGACCGTTATGCCTTTTACCCGGCCGCCCTGGCCGACGTGCTGGTGGCGGCGCTGGCGGTTCCCCGGCGGCGGTACCTGGAAGGCCGGGTGGCCGAGATAGACAAGACCTGACAGGTTTTGGCAACCCGCCAGGTCTTGCCTCAAAAGGAACCAGGAGATCACTATCATGTCCTTCTGCCTGAACTGCGGAGCCCGCCAAAAAGACCCAGATGCCCCCGCCTGCCCCAAGTGCGGTAAACCACTGGCGGCTAGCGGTCCGGCTGCACCCCCGGACGACGTGCACGTTCAGCCACCCGACAGCGCACCCCCTCCCGGTACCATCTTTGGCGGCCCACCGCCAGCCCCCCCGGCCAGCCAGCGCCCGGCCACCGCCGGCACTATCCTGGAAATCCGCGGCGAGGTCCAGCTCATCGTGCGCTATCCCGGCGGGACGACCAAGACGTTCCCAGCGGCCCGCTTTCCCGCCACCATCGGGCGCGCGCTGGACAATGACATCGTGGTGGATTTTCCCACCGTGTCGCGCCATCACGCCCGGCTGGAACGCCGCGACGACGGCAGTGGCCGCAGCTATTGCATCGTGGACTTGCAGAGCACCAACGGCCTGTGGGTGGCCGGGCAGCGGGTGAGCGAGCACGCGCTCCAGGACAGCGACCTGATCCGCATCCCCGACGAGCTGGGCAACTCGGTGGCCCTCATCTTTCACGACACCTCGCGGCCCTTGCCGGCCGTCGTCGCGCCGGAGGTGGCCCGGATAGACCTGCGCGACTGCCCCAGCATCACCATCGGCCGGGACCCGGCCAGCGACGTGCCCCTGAACTATCCCACCATCTCCTGGTCGCACGCCCGCCTAGATGCTGATGGTGCCGTCACAGATGACGGGGGCCATAGCATCACCGACCTGGGCAGCACCAACGGCACGTTCGTGGACGGGCAGCGCATCTCGGGCCGTGAACGCATCTCGCCCGGCGCCGAGGTCCGCATCGGACCGTTCAAGCTGATCTATGATGGCGTCAGTCTGCGCGTACTCACGCTGTCGCGCCGAGTGCGCGTGGATGGCCTCAACCTGAGCCGCGTGGTCCCCGGTCCCAAACTCATCCTCAAGGACGTATCCATCTCGATTCAGCCCGGTGATTTCGTGGCGCTGGTGGGCGGCAGCGGGGCCGGCAAAAGCACCCTCATGAACGCCCTCAGCGGCTTTATCCCGGCGACTGAGGGCCGGGTGCTCATCAACGGCGAAGATTTCGCTCTGGTCTATGACGCCTATCGCAGCATGATCGGCTATGTGCCGCAGGACGACATCATCCACCTGGGGCTGCCGGTGGACAGCGCGCTGCGTTACGTCGCCAAGCTGCGCCTGCCACCCGACACCACCGAGGAGGAAATCGAGAGCCGCATCGACGAGGTGCTAGCGGCCGTGGACCTGACCGCCCAGAAAAAGCAGGTGATCCACAGCCTCAGCGGAGGTCAGCGCAAGCGCGTGAGCATTGCCGTGGAGCTGCTGGCCGACCCCACGCTGCTCTTTTTGGACGAGCCCACCAGCGGCCTGGACCCGGGCCTGGAAAAGCAGATGATGGGCCTGCTCCAGCGTCTGGCCGACGAAGGCCGTACGGTGCTCCTGGTGACGCACGCCACGGCCAACATTGACCTGGCGGATTACGTGGGGTTTATGGCCGACGGCTACCTGGCCTTTTACGGCACGCCGCACGAGGCGCGGCAGTTCTTTCAGGCCCAGGATTTTTCCGATATCTATGAGAAGCTGGGAGAGCCCCTCGACCCGGAGGACGGGCCGGCGGTGCCGGAGCTGGGTCCGCACTTTGAGCAGGTTCGGCAAGAGGCCCCGGAGGCCCGGGTCTCGTCCGGCCAGTTGTGGGAGGCGCATTTCAAGGCTTCGTCGCACTATCGGCAGCATATCAAGAGCCGGCTGCCTGCCGTAGCCCAACCGACGGCCGCCACATCTACGGCAGTAGCCCCGGCGGCGCCCCGCGTGTCCAGCCTGCGCCAGCTCGGTCTGCTCACTCGCCGCTACCTGGAGCTGATCCGCCGCGACGCCATGAGCCTGTTCATCCTGCTGGCCGTCATGCCCCTCATCGGCGCGCTGATCCTCATCATCACCAACCCCGAAGACCTGGTCGGCAAGTCCAAGGCCGCCATCGACGACCTGCTGGCCGGGTCTGGCGTCCAGACCTACGTGGCCTTTGGCGACGCGCAAACGCTACTCATGATGGTCGCCCTGGCCACGGTGCTGTTGGGTGTGTTTGGCGCGGCCTACGAGATCATCAAAGAGGCCCCCATCTACAAACGCGAGCGCATGGTAAACCTGCGTATCTTGCCCTATGTATTCTCCAAGTCCCTGGTGCTCCTGGGGTTTGGCATGTTCCAATGCCTGGCGCTGCTGGGCGTTATGGCCCTTAACGTGCGGCTGCCAGCCGAAGGCGTGCTCCTGTGGGCGCCGCTCGAATTATACATCTCGCTGGTGCTGGCCGTCCTGGCGGCCATCTGGCTGGGCCTGTTCATCTCGGCCATCGTGCCCGGGCGCGACATGGTGATCTATTTGGTGCTGCTGGTGTTGTTTCTCCAGATCATCTTTGCCGGCGCCATCTTTGACCTGCCCGAGGCCGCCCGGCCCGTTTCATACACCACCATCACCTACTGGGCGCTGGACGCCCTGGGCTCGACGGTGGACATGAACCGACTGGACGATCTGGGCGAAACCAAGATCGATTACACGTCCGAAAACCCGATCACCGGCGACGAAGAAACGGTCGAGGTGCGTGAAAACGTCACCTCAGAGAGCGATGTCGAATACAGCCATTCGCCCAGTCACCTGCTGGGGCGCTGGGCGATCCTGGCCGGGTTTTCCCTGGTCCTGGGTATTGCCACGTGCGTGGTCATGAAACGCAAGGATCAGAAATCAGGAGCAGGACCGAGTCTGGGAGGTATAATCATGAAGAACAAGGGGCTCATCATCGCCGTGGTGGTACTGGCCGTCGTGGCCGGCGGGGTATATGTGATCTGGAATGGCCTGGGGCTGGGGGCCACGGCCGCGCCAGCGGCGACGCCGGCTCTCTTGACCGCCGAGGCCCAGGTGGTGCCGGTGCAGTGGGCAGCGCTGGCCTTCAAGTCCGGCGGGCCGGTGGTGTCCGTGGCTGTGCAAGAGGGAGATGCGGTGACAGCCGGGCAGGAACTCGCCCGCCTGGACGACGCCGAGCTCCGCTATGCCGTGGAAAAGGCCAAGGCCAACCTGGCCTCGGCGGAGGCGGACCTGGCCCAACTCAAGGAAGGCGCACAGCCCGGGGACGTCGCCGCGGCCCAGGCCGATCTGGACGCGGCCCAGGCGGAACTGACCCGGGTGCGGCGTGGGGCCACGGCAGAAGAAATCGCCGTGGCCGATGCCAAGGTCAAGCAAGCCGAGGTAGAAGTATCCAAGGCCGAGAGCAACTATGAGCGGGTCAAAGCCTGGGGCGGGCAGGCCGCCACAGAAGCAGCCCACGCTCTCAACGCGGCCCATGCAGCCCTGTCGGTGGCCCAGGCCGAGCTGGCCCGGGTCAAGGCGCCCCCCACAACCGAGGCCATCGCCGCAGCCCAGGCCCAGGTAGACCGGGCCCAGGCAGCCGTGACCAAGCTCGAGGCCGGCGCCACCACCGGCGAGGTCGCCGTGGCCCAGGCCCACGTAAACGCGGCCCAGGTATCGTTGAACCAGGCCGAGGCCGCCCTGAGCGACGTGATCCTCAAGGCCCCCTTTGACGGGACCGTGGCGCGCCTGGAATTGCGCGCCGGCGAGATGGCCTCGCCGGGCATGGCCGTCATCTGGCTGGGAGACCTCACCGCCTGGCTCGTCGAGACCACCGACCTGACCGAGCTGGAGGTAGCCGACATCCGCGAGGGCGACCCGGTCCTCGTCACCTCGGAAGCCATTCCGGGACTGCGCCTGCCCGGTCAGGTGACGCACGTCCAGTCCTTTGGCAAGAAAAAAAAGGACGAAATCCTCTACACCGTGGTCGTCACGCCCGAGACCGCTGCCTACTATGATCGGCTGCGCTGGAACATGACCGCACTGGTCACGTTCACGGGCCGGTGATGGATCGCGAACTCGAAGCGCCTGCTCATCGAGGCCCTGTCGGTGGTGCTGAGGAGGAACTATGCTTCAAATAGCCGATCCCTGGTGCCGGATCCTCAGCCCGTTGAGGTCCGGCGAGTGGTCGGCTTTTTTTCTGGGCCTGGGAACGCGGGAGCCCCCTGTTTGGTATCCCTCGACAAGGAGATGCGGCGATGACCGAGTCGGTGTTCGTGGCGCGCGAGCGCGAGCTAACCCATTTGGAGCAATTCCTCGATCGTGCCCTGGCCGGCCGAGGCCAGGTCTGTTTCGTCGTCGGCGAGGCCGGCAGCGGCAAGACGACGCTGGTGGCCGAGTTCGCCCGTCGGGCCCAGGCGCAACGGGGAGACCTGGTGGTGGCCGTGGGGCAGGGCGATGCCCAGACCGGGATCAGTGACTCGTACCTGCCCTTTCGGGAAGTGCTGGCTCAACTCACCGGGGATGTGGACGCCCAGTTGGCCCGGGGCGCTATCACCCCGGAGAATGCCAGCCGCTTGCGCCAGTTGCTGGGCCTCTCGGGCCAGGCGTTGGTGGAATTGGGGCCGGACCTGATTGGCATTTTCGTGCCCGGGGCCGGGTTGGTCATGCGGGCCGGCACCTTTGCGGCAGAGAAGGCCGGCTGGCTGAACAAGCTGGAGCAGTTGGTCAAACGACCGCGCGGGGAGGCGCTGCCCGGCGGCACGGCCGTCGAGCAGGACCAGATTTTCGAGCAGTACACCAACGTGCTGCTGGCGCTGGCGGCGCGTCAGCCTCTGGTGCTGGTGCTGGACGACCTCCAGTGGGCCGATGCGGCGTCCATCGGGTTGCTGTTCCGCCTGGGCCGGCGCATCGGCGAGAGCCGGGTCCTCATCGTGGGCACCTACCGGCCGGCCGAGGTGGCTCTGGGCCGGGCCGGCGAGCGGCACCCGCTGGAAAAGGTGCTGGCCGAGTTCAAGCGTTACTTTGGCGATATCCAGGTGGACCTGGCGGCCGGGGGACGGCACTTTGTGGATGCCTTCCTGGACAGCGAGCCCAACAGCCTGGACGAGGGGTTTCGCCAGGCCCTCACCCGGCACACCAACGGTCATCCCCTGTTCACCGTCGAGTTGTTGCGAGATATGCAAGAGCGAGGCGACCTCATCCGGGACGAGGCCGGCCGCTGGGCGCCGGGGCCGGCGCTGGACTGGGACACGCTGCCGGCACGCGTAGAGGGCGTCATCGAGGAGCGTATCGGCCGGCTGACCAGCGAGTTGCGCGAGGCACTGACCGTGGGGTGCGTGGAGGGCGAGGATTTCACGGCCGAGGTGGTGGCCCGCGTGCAGGCCACTGACGCACGGGACATCGTCCGGCGGCTGAGCGGTGAGTTGGAGAAACAGCACCACCTGGTGATCGCCCAGGGCGTCCGCCGGCTGGGACCCGGGCGACGTCTGTCCCTCTATCGCTTTCAGCACCATCTGTTCCAGCAGTACATGTACGACAACCTGGCTGAGGCAGAGCGAGCCTACCTGCATGAGGATGTGGGTCTGGTGCTAGAAGAACTGTACGGTGACCAGGCGGACGAGGTCTGTGTGCAGTTGGCGCGGCATTTTGTCGAGGCGGACATTCCAGACAAAGCGGTCGCCTATCTGCGCCGGGCCGGAGAGCAGGCGGCGGCCCGGTTCGCCCACGACGAGGCCCTGGCCTACCTAGGCCAGGCGCTGGACCTGACGCCCGAGTCTGAAGCCGCACGCTATGCCATCCTGCTGGCCCGCGAGCGCGTGTACGACGTGCGAGGAGAGCGCGCGGCCCAGCGGCAAGACCTGACGGATCTGGCGTCGTTGGCCGAGCTTCTGAACGGCGACGCCCAACCGTCCCGGCGAGCCGAGGTAGCCCTGTGCCAGGCGAATCTGGCTGAGGTGACCGGCGACTACCCGCAGGCCCTGGTGTCGGCAAGGGCCGCCATTGACGCGGCCCAGGCGAATCAGGACGTGGCCCGCGAGGCCGCGGGGTATCTGTACTGGGGGCGGGCGCTCTGGCGCCAGGGGGATTTCGAAGCGGCGCGGGCCCAGCTCGAGCGGGCACTGACCCTGGCCCGGGGCGCCGGGCTGCGCCAGGCAGAAGCAACCAGCCTGCGCAATCTCGGCATCGTCTGCGGCCAGCAGGGTGATCTCGCCGGGGCCACGAGCTACTTTGAGCAGGCGCTGCCCATCTACCGCGCCATCGACGACCGGCGGGGCGAGAGCGCAGTGGTCAACACCCTGGGCGTTGTCTCGGCCATGCAGGGCGACCACGCCGCGGCCCGGGGGCACTTTGAGGAGGCCCTGCGCCTCTATCGCGAGACCGGCGACCGGTGGGGCGAGGGGGCGGTGCTGACCAACCTCGGCGAGGTCTCGTCCGCCGGGGGCGACTATGCCCGGGCCAGCGTCTATTTCCAGCAGGCCCTGGACATCTGCCGCGCTATCAACGACCGGCAGGGGGAAGGCGCGATCCTGAACAATCTCGGCGAGGTCCTGGCCAAACGGGGCGACTATGGCCGGGCGCGATCTACCCTTGAGGAGGCCCTGGGCACTCTCTCGGAGATCGGCGACCGGCCGGTGGAGGGCGTGGCCCTGGGCAACCTGGGCCTGGTCCATCTCTGCCTGGGCGACCACGCCGGGGCCGGAGAATACCTGGCGCGAGCACTGATCGTCCTCCGCGACATCGGCGACCGGCCAGGCGAGGCCCTGGTGCTGGCGCACCGGAGCCTGCTCGCCCATCGCCAGGGCGACGACGAGGTCGCCCTGGAACATAGCCAACAGGCGCTGAGCATCGCACAGGACCTGGGCGACCGCGCCACGCAGGCAGTCGCCCTGACGAACCAGGGCCATGCCCTGGCGCACCGGGAGCGATTCGCAGAGGCCGCCGATGCCTACCAGCAGGCCCGGGCCTTGTGGCGCGAGCTGGGACACCCCCGCCAGGGCATAGCCCTGGAACCCCTGGCTGGTCTGGCTCGCGTGTCCCTGGCTCAAGGAGACCCGGCCGGAGCCACGGATCACGTGACCGAGATCCTGGATCACCTGGATCGGCAAAGCAATCCCCTGGATGGCACAGTGGAGCCGTTGCGCGTCTACCGGACCTGCTGCCAGGTCTTGCGTGCCAATCGGGACCCGCGCGCCCGGGAGGTCCTGGCTGCGGCAAATGCCCTGCTGCAAGAGCGCGCCGCCGGGATCGACGACGAGACATTGCGCCGCTCGTTCCTGGACCTCTATCACGAGATTGGGCGCGATGCACACGAATAGGTGCCAACGATGCCTTGTGCCCCGGCCTCATCTGTGTTAGAATGAGGATAGGCGGGGCCATCTTGGCCTCGCCCCGTCCTACCTCGGGCACAACGACGTGTTGGGGGAGGCACATCAAGCGTACATATAGCCGACCCCTGGGGCGCCGTGTGGCGACGGGCGGTCGGCTATTTGTTGGTCGGGAGCGACACGGAATTCCACCAATGGAGGACGTGAGTTGGCGCTGTGCGCCGCAAGGAGGTATTGCCATGAATCGCAGGATGTTTGCACCCCTAGGTACGGCGCTGCTCTCAATGGGCGCGTTGTTAGTTCTGCTCGCGCTGATGGCCTGGACCAACTTTGAAGTGCCCGCACCGGCCCGGGCCGCTCCACTGCTGGCCGTCCCCACCGTGACCGGGGTGGCCCCCTCGTCCGCGCCCAACGACCTGGACACGTCCCTCGTCGTCACCGGCACCGGCTTTACCACCAGCAGCCTCGTGCTGCTGGACGACGACCCTTTGGATGACGTGGCCTGGGTAAGCGCCACCGTGCTGACGGCCACCGTGCCGTGGGGCACGGATCCCGCCGTCTACACCGTGACCGTTTTTAACCCCGGCGAGGGCAGCGGCAGCCGGAGCAACGCCTTCACTGTCACTCAAGGCATTGGGGTGTGGAATGCCGGTGAACTGTATGGAGGGGACGTGTCGCAGGTAGCGGTCAATCCTCTCACGCCGACCACTGTGTACGCTGTCTCGGAAAATGTGGGCCTGTTCCGCAGCCAAGATGCCGGCGGGCATTGGTCGCTCAAGGTTGCCGGCAGCGTACACAACCTGGCCATCGATCCCACTTTTCCTCAAAGGCTTTACTGGTCAGGCGCCGGGCGGATTTGTCGTTCCGATGATGGCGGCGACACCTGGGTCCCGCTCGACACATCCGGTGAATTCCCCTTTCCTCATCCTACTGAACCAGGAACGGTCTTTGTGAGCAACAGGTGGCCGGGCGAGAGCGGGCTGTGGAAATCAGAGAACTATGGCGCGACGTGGCTGACGATGACCACCGGTCTCACGGACACACGGGTGAACAACCTCGTGTTCCATCCCACCGATCCACTGACCATGTACGTAGGTACTGAACAAGGCAACATCTTTGTCTCTCCCGACGGCGGGACATCGTGGTCCTTCGTATCGCAACCGCTCAACACCATCCAAAAGCTCGCCATCAACCCCCGCGGCGACCACGAGCTTTGGGTGTCTAACCCCTGCTTCGCTCAACCTCGGGTCACGCTCAAGAGCACCAATATCGGTCACACCGCGTGGACCACCGTGACAGAACCGGTGGGGACCATGTCTCTTCGTGATATCGAATTCACCCCGGATGCCTGGGGGAACACGTATTCAGAGACGGTGTTCGTTGGGGGCTGCTGGGGGGAAGACCGTAAAACAGTGGATGGCGGTGACACTTGGGAAGCATTTGGCCCGGAAAACGCCGGATGGGACATTGCCTTGCATCCCACTGACCCGGACATTCTCTATACGTCAAGCTTCAAGGATGGCGTGTACAAGACGGTAGACGGTGGTGCGACCTGGCAAGTGGTCAATCAGGGCTTGACGGCCATCGTCCCCCGCCACCTGGAGACTGTCCCAGGCCAGCCGGACGTCGTATATGCCCAGGCTGGAGATAACGGACTCTTCAAGGCCACACAGGGAGGTGCGGTGTGGGTGCCCCTGGCTGCTCCCGGGGATGCTGCGCTGTTGGTCGATCCATTCACCCCGACGCGCCTTTACCTGGGGCAGTCGAGCTTTCCGGACGGGTGGGTCCACATTAGCAATGATGGCGGACAAACCTGGTCCCCGGGATCAATCCTCACCGCCCCGGCGCTATATTCTAATACCCATTCCTTCGTTAACGTGTTGCAGGCCGCCCCCTCGCAGAGGGGCACATTGCTGGCGGGAGTTGAGCATTTTGGCATGGGCATTCCTGGGACCCATGCCGGCAATCTCTTCCGCAGCACAGACGCCGGCGAACACTGGTCGATCATTGATGTCGGCCAGGAAATCAGTCCGGTCACTGACATAGCATTCGATGCTGTCACCTCGACCATCGTCTACGCGGCAACCGGTCTTTGGGACAATGGTAGCGGCATACTCAGAAGCACCAACGGTGGACAGACCTGGCAGCGAACAGGTGAGAGCATCGCAGGTCTGAATTACGCCACGAGCATTGCCATGGAGCCGAGTTTCCCGTACCGCGTGTTTGTGCTGGGAGGAGATGGGGTCTACGTCTCTGACAATCACGGCATATCTTGGACCAAGGGCAACGTCTGGCGTGGAAACATTGCGCAGATTCTATGTACCGACGATGATCCATCGGTGCTCTATTTCGCCACAGACATAGGCTTGCTACGCTCGACAGACGGTGCGCAGTCCTGGGAGCGGGCCGCTGGTACACTGGGGCGCGTCCCCATATACTCACTAGCCACGGTGACAGCGACCGACCGCACGATCCTGTACGCGGGCACGACCGGCGGGGCCGTGGAAGACCCCAGCATTGGTAGCACTCTGGTGGGTGCCGGCGTGTACCGCTGGACCAGTCGGTTGCTCGGTTCACGCCTATACCTCCCGCTGGTGTTCAGGGACTAGGCTCCGTAGCAGCAACGTGAGGAGCACGAAATGCCTTGCATCCCGGCCTCTCCTATGGTAGAATGAGCATAGGAGAGGCCAGCTCTGCTTCGTCCCGTCCTACCTCAATCGTGACACGTTGAGGGGGCACATCCAGTACAACGTATAGCCGACCCCTTCGTCGTGTGGCGATAGGCGGTCGGCTATTTGTTTGTCGGGAGCGACGCGGAATCCCACCAATAGATCACGTGAGCTGGCGCCATGCGCCGTAAGGAGGAATCGCAATGAACAAGAGATCGTTTGCATCCGTGGCTACTGCTTTGCTCTCGATAACCGCGCTGCTGATCCTGCTGGCGCTGATGGCCTGGACCAGCGCCGACGCGCCCACGCCAGCCCGGGCCGCCCCACTGCTGGCCGTCCCCACGGTGACCGGGGTGGCCCCCACCTCCGCCCCCAACGACCTGGACACGCCCCTCGTCGTCACCGGCACGGGCTTTACCACCAGCACCCTCGTGCTGCTTGGCGACGACCCCCTCCCGTCGGGTGAGGTGGGCTGGGTGAGCGCCACCGTGTTGACGGCCACGGTGCCCTGGGGCACCGAGCCCGGCGTCTACACCGTGACCGTCTTTAACCCGGGCGAGGGCAGCGGCAGCCGGCCCAACGCCTTCACCGTGACCCAGGGCCTCGGGGTGTGGACCACCAACGGGCCATACGGGGGCCATATCAGCCAGATTCGCATCCATCCCGATACACCGACCACGGTTTACGCCGTAGCCCTTCAAATGGGTGTTTTTGTGAGCTACGATGGCGGGGCAAACTGGCAGCCTTTCTTGATGGAAGGCATCGGGGAAGGCATCGAATTTGATGCCCAAGACCGGGACATCATGTACCTGGGTAGTGGACGGCGCACGATGGATGGTGGACAGACCTGGGAAACACTCACCATTCACACGCCGATCCCCTTCAAGGGGTGGGCTTATCATCTCACCGCCGATCCGCTTCAGGCGGGGCGCTTGTACGCTGCTGCCAACACTCCCCATCCTGAGCTAAAAGGGGGCATCTTGCGCTCTGACAATTATGGCGAGTATGGCAGTTGGATCACGCTGACCGAGGGCATCAGTGATACGCAATTCACAGTTATCGCTGTCCATCCCGCGGACAATGATACGCTTCTAGCTGGCACAGAGAGCGGCAACCTGTACTACAGCCTGAACGGCGGTCAGGATTGGCATTGGGCTACCCAAATCGAGGAAACGGTTTCACGATTGTTCTTCAACCCTTACGAGCCGCTGGAAGCCTGGGCAACAGCCTGCCGTGAAGATTCCCGCAGCCCTTGGTTGCACAAGAGCACAAATCTAACCACCTGGACTCCCATCGATATAGACCCTGGTCAAACTCAGGGGAGCAATGGTTGGAGTCTTGGCTTCCTCCCGGATAAAATCTGGGCTGGTGCCTGGGGTGTTTACACCAGCACGAATGGCGGAGATAGCTGGACGCCTGTGCCAGATCCCGCGGGCGCTATGTCGCTGGATGTCCATCCAGATCGGCCACAAGAGATCTACTTTGGAGAATTTACCAACGGAGTCTTCAAGAGTGCAGATGGGGGCAACACCTGGCAGGAAACCAACCAGGGCCTGGCCGGGGTGAACCCCTCGTCGGTTCTGGTCGCGCCGGATGATCTTCAGACCATTTACGTCAAAATCGACCCGGGCCTGTTCAAGAGTGAGAACGGAGGCCAAAGCTGGCGCTCGCTCAACTTTGGGGGTGGTGGTTTCCCGGCCCGCACCAAGCTGGCGATTGACCCCTTCCAGCCAAATCGCCTCTATTTTGGGCATGGCTGCCCGGATTCTACCTGTTTGTGGATCAGCGACGACGGCGGCGAGAGTTGGACGGTGGTCACAGTAACGCTGCCAGCGGCTTACGCGAGTTGGGGTGGTGGGTTTTGGACTTTGGCGCCCCACCCCGGTGTGCCCGGCCAGATCTTTGCCGGTGTCCAGGTTGGTCCCCCGGAGGATTTTTGGGACCAGTCAGAGGGTTTGTTCTATTCGAGTAACGATTACGGCGTGACCTGGAATCACATCGGGCCAACGCAGCCCATCAGCCCGGTCCGTGAAATCGCTTTTGACAGTCAGAACCCGAATCTGATCTATATCGCGACCCAAGGCTCCGGCCTGTGGAAGAGCACCGATGGCGGTCAAAGCTGGGTAGCAACACCTTCTCCCGCTGGGCTCAAGTTTATTGAAACTGTAGCCACGCACCCCGAAATCGGTGAAACGGTCTATGTGGGCGCTGGTGATGGCCTGGGCGGCCCAGATTGCGGCGTGTATGTTTCGGATGACGCGGGTGAAACCTGGACTTTCCTCTCCTTTGGAATCGGCGGGCAGTTGTTGTTTTCCCCCACCATGCCGCCTACTTTGTACGGCGGGGAAGCGTCCGGGCAATTCTGGGGCCTGGTTCGCAGCACCGATGGGGGGCAGACCTGGCAGCGGATGGTTGACGCGCCATACCCTATTAGCCTCGCCACCGGCACTGATGGTGAGCGCGTGGTGCTCTATATCGGCACGCCCGGCGGGATGGTGCAGGTTACCCTGGAGGACGTGTTGCGGGGCGCCGGCGTGTACCGCTGGACCTCCCGACTGCCCACAGCCAGGGTGTACCTGCCGCTGGTGTGCAGGGGCTATGCCCCGTAGCAGCAACGTGAGGAGCACGAGATGCCTTGCATCCCGACCTCATCTGTGTTAGAATGAGTGTAGGCGAGGCCATCCCTGCCTCGTCCCGCCCTACCTCCAGCACGACGACGTGTTGAGGGGGTACATCCAGTATTACGCATAGCCGACCCCTTCGTCGTGTGGCGACGGGTGGTCGGCTATTTGTTTATCGGGAGCGACGCGGGTTCGGCTGATGGAGCACGTGAGTTGGCGCTGGGCGCCGTAAGGAGGAATCGCAATGAACAAGAGATCGTTTGCATCCGTGGCTACTGCTTTGCTCTCGATAACCGCGCTGCTGATCCTGCTGGCGCTGATGGCCTGGACCAGCTCCGACGTACCCACGCCAGCCCAGGCCGCCCCGCTGCTGGCCGTCCCCACCGTGACCGAAGTGGACCCCTCGTCCGCGCCCAACGACCTGGACACGTCCCTCGTCGTCACCGGCACCGGCTTTACCACCACCAGCCTCGTGTTGCTGGGCGACGATCCCTTGGGCGACGTGGGCTGGGTGAGCAGCGTGCGGCTGACGGCCACCGTCTCCTGGGGGCTGGACCCCGGCGTGTACAACCTGACCGTCGTCAATCCCGGCGAGGGATCCGGCAGCCTGCCCAACGCCTTCACCGTCACCCAGGGCATTGGCGTGTGGAATGCCGGCGAACTCTACGGCGGAGAAGTACAGCAGGTTGTCGTCAATCCCATCACTCCGACGACGATCTATGCCAGATCGGATAGGGTGGGGCTGTTCCGCAGCCGCGATGGCGGCGCGAGTTGGTCCCTCAAGTACGCCAGTACCAATTGTGGCAACCTGGCCATCGATCGCGTCTCGCCCAACCATATCTACCTTCATTCCCTGCAAGGCCTTTGTCGCTCAGACGACGAGGGTGATACCTGGGTTCCTCTGATTGCCACGTTCCCCATTACCCAAACATCCGGGAGCGAGTGTTGGGGAAACTTTGGTATCTATCCCCATCCTTCCAACCCCGGGACTGTGTATTTCGCTGCGTGCGGTACCAATGGCGGAGAAAGCGGCCTGATCGTGTCAACCAACTGGGGACAGGATTGGGAGCCGGCGATCAACGGCCTGACCGACACGCAGGTGACGGCCCTGGCCTTCCACCCAGACGATCCAGATATCATGTACCTGGGCACCGCCAGCGGCAACATCTTCCACTCGTCCGATGGCGGCGCGTCCTGGACCTATGCTTCGCGGCCATTGGAGTACGTTCGTATACTAGCCGTCAATCCCTTCGGTGATCACGAGGTGTGGACCACCTCCCGTGACGAGTATGGCGCGCCCTGCGCCCTGCTCAAGAGCACCAATGCGGACCTCACCACCTGGACGACCATGGAGCCTGTACCAGGACAGCCAATGTGTGCCTGGTCCATTGAATTCGTGCCTACCATCTCGGGGACCGTCTTCCTCGGTGGCTTTGGTCACGGCTACAAGACAACCGATGGCGGCGCGTCCTGGGTGCCCTTTGGGGGCGAGGCAGGGCAGCGTGGTTGGATACACGACATTGCTCTTCACCCGACGGCAGTTGACACGATCTATCTCGCAGGTTATGTACACGGCGTCCACAAGACGACGGACGGCGGCGCATCCTGGCAGGTAGTCAATCAAGGCTTGACAGCGATGTTTCCGCAGCAACTGGACACTGTCCCGGGCCAGCCGGAGGTCGTGTACGCGCAGGTCAACACTGGTGACATCTATAGAGCCACACAGGGCGGCGCGACCTGGCAGCGTTTGCCTGTTTCGAATACAGCGTCTATCCTGGTAGACCCGGTAACGCCGATGCGCGTCTACGCCGGCGTATCGGGCCGCGTTTACGTCAGCACCGACGGCGGGAGCACCTGGCCCACATATGGTGAACTTGTCCCACCTCCCCCGTATACCGGTTGCAATCAGTTCCCCAAGGCTCTGCTGTCCATCCCCGGACAGCCGGGCACGTTGCTGGCCGGGATTCAACACTGGTGTGGTCTCCCTATGGCCTGTCCAGGTAGCATCTACCGCAGCACAGACTATGGGGGACACTGGGGTCGCGTGTACCCTACTCACACGCAAGAGATCAGCCAGGTCCACGATCTGGTCTACGATCCGGGGAATCCGACAG
Organism: Chloroflexota bacterium; assembly: GCA_018823415.1. Classification (GTDB taxonomy): domain Bacteria; phylum Chloroflexota; class JAHJIN01; order JAHJIN01; family JAHJIN01; genus JAHJIN01. The sequence goes on from JAHJIN010000256.1 coordinate 41,603, forward strand.
TGATCTATGCCGCAACGGGTGAGCTAGATCGTGGTGGCGGCATATTCAAGAGTATCGATGGTGGGGTGACCTGGGGACCCGTAGGGGTGGGGCAGATCGATTATGCTCAGGACATCGTGGTGGAACCAGGGACCTATCGGGTCTTTGCAAGTCAAAGACTTCTCCCCCTGTATGTTTCGAACGACGGTGGCGTGACCTGGGTCCCGACTGGATTTGGAGGGGGTCACAACGTCCACGACATCCTTTTCGCGCCAGGTGTCGCGCCTGGCGACCCACCAGTGCTCTATGACGCCGCAGTGCAAGGACTCTACCGCTCGACGGACGGCGCGCAGTCCTGGCAGCGGGCCGCCGGCGAGTTGGGCCACGTCCCCGTGTACTCGCTGGCCGTGGTGACGGCCACTGGCCGCGTGATCCTGTACGCCGGCACAGCTGGCGGGGCCGCAGTGCTCACCGACACCGGCACCACCCTGGTGGGCTCCGGCGTGTACCGCTGGACCTCCCGGCTGCTCACGTCCCGGTTGTACCTGCCGCTGGCGTTCAGGGGTTAGACTCGTAACGGGCGTTTGACCGGGGCACAGCTATCGTTCGTACTCGGCATCCACTCGGCAAGTCCCCGGCCCCCAACGGTATGGGGCATTTGCTGGTCGTGCGTAGCAACCAGGCCCCATAAAAAGGACAGGTAAGTGGAACGCCGCACCGGATAACAGAGGCACACAATCAGCAGACGATAGGGAGGAGCGCAGCGCCATGCTGCGCTCCCTTTTGTCGTGCTCGGGACCACTACCGGTCAAACCTAAATCAGTTCTCAATCAGTTCTTTACCATTTCTGAACAACGTGGCGCTATACTAGAGTCGGAGCCACAAAAGAGACCACGTGGCGACCCAAAACACTCTAGGAGGCAAATCATGGTTACGAGAAACAGTACCCTCGCGATTCTGTTGATATTGGCCCTGGCGGTGGCAGCGTGCTCCACCCCCGTTACGTCCGCGTCCCCGGCTCCGGAGGCGGGGAACGCAACGACCCCAGCCGTGGCTACCGAGCCGGCGGCCTCGACGGTCAGCTACCCCATCGTGGACACTGGCCAGAACACGTGCTACGACAACAGCCAGGCCATCGCCGCCCCTGAGCCCGGCGCGGCGTTCTACGGTCAGGATGCCCAATACGACGGCAACCAGCCCAGCTACACGCTCAGTGCCGACGGATTGACCGTCCACGACAACGTCACCGGCCTGACCTGGACGCAAAGCCCCGACCTGGATGGCGACGGCGACATCGACGTCGACGACAAGCTGAACTTCAGCGAGGCGCAGACCTACGCCGACACGCTCAACGCCCAGCACTATGGCGGCTATAGCGACTAACGGCTGCCGACCATCAAAGAGCTCTACTCGCTGATGAACTTTGGCGGCACCGACCCCAGTGGCCCCAACCCGTCCAACCTGACACCCTTTATCGACACGGACTACTTTGCCTTTGGCTACGGCGATGAGGCCGCTGGCGAGCGCAACATCGACGCCCAGTTCTGGTCCAGCACCGCCTACGTTGGGACCGTCTTTGGCAAGCAGTCGGCAGCCTTTGGCCTCAACCTGGCCGACGGCCGTATCAAGGCTTACGGTACGACCACGCCGATGGGGGACAAGCTGAACTATGTCTACTTTGTGCGCGGCAACACCGACTATGGCGTCAACGATTTCGTCGACAACGGCGGTGGCACGGTCGGTGACCGTGCCACCGGCCTGATGTGGGCGCAGGATGACAGCGGCGTAGGCCTGAACTGGGAAGATGCCCTGGCCTGGGTGCAGACCAAGAACGTGGAGAACTATTTGGGTTACAGCGATTGGCGCCTGCCCAACGCCAAAGAGATGCAGAGCATCGTGGACTATTCGCGGGCGCCGGACGCGACCGGCTCGGCGGCCATCGACCCGGTGTTCCACATTACCCAGATCACCAACGAGGCCGGCCAGGTGGACTATCCCTGGTTCTGGACCAGCACCACCCACGTCAAAGCCAACGGTATGGGCGACAGCGGTGCCTATATCTGCTTTGGGCGAGCTATGGGCTATATGAACGGCTCCTGGATGGACGTCCACGGCGCTGGCGCGCAGCGCAGCGACCCCAAGTCCGGCGACCCAACCAGTTGGTCCACTGGTCACGGTCCTCAGGGCGACGCCATTCGCATAACCAACTATGTGCACCTGGTGCGCGGTGGCGCCACACACAGTGTCCTGCGGACCGCAGCGCAGCCCACTGGCGGGACTGGCGGGCAGCCCAGTGGACAACCGGGCGGGCAGCCGCCCACTGGGGGCCAACCAAGCGGTCAGCCGGGTGGGCAACCTCCCACCGGGAGCCAGCCGGGCGGCCAGCCGTCCACAGGTGGTCAACCGGGCGGCCAGTCCGGTGAACGCCCGGACGTCGGCGGCCAAGTCGTCGCTGTCAACGGGACCACCATCCAGATGGAAAATCCGCACGACGGCACGGCCACCATCGTGACCAATGCCAGCACCGAGTTCCGCGTGGACCAGGCCCCAGGCAGCCTATCAGATGTGACCGTGGGCCGGTTCGTGGGGGCCTTTGGTCAGATGCAGGCCGACGGCACGCTGCTAGCCACCCTGGTCATCGTCAGCGACGCCCCACCCGCGGGCGCGCCGGGGTCAGAAGGTAATCCCGGTCGCCCCGTCGGGCCGGGTCAGTAACCTATCACCGGGGCGACGGGTGCGACCCGTCGCCCCACTCGCACGGAGGTGCATCATGCTACCCAACTTCGCGTGGCTATTCATCGTGTTGCTGGTCGCCGGTCTGTCTGCGTTGCTGCTGCGGCAGTGGCGGCGGCCGCGCTGGCGACCGGGGCCGCCGCGTCTCGCCCACCGGGGCTGGCATCCGCGCCCGCCTCGGCGGCGGTGGTAAGGAGGACGATCATGAGTATCAGAAATGGTTTGTTCACGATCTGGATGGTGTTGGCTCTGCTGGGGGGCGCCTGCTTGACCGTGGTCGACGCCGCTACCGTGGCCGGTGGTACGTCAGCCCCCACCACCGATGCGGCCGAGATGGCGGATGCTGACCTGGCCGCGACCACGTATCTGCCCCTTGTCGTGGGGTCGGCAGGCGAGTCGGACGCGACGGGATTCTACCTGTTCGCCCCGCTGCAATCCCGGACCACCTACCTGGTCAACGACGACGGGGAGACCGTGTACACCTGGGAGAGTGCGTATCGACCCGGCAACGCCGTCTACCTGCTGGAAAGCGGCAATCTGCTGCGCACCGGCCAGCTCGGCAGCGACTTTGACGTGGGCGGCGCTGGCGGCGTGGTGCAAGAGATTGCGCCGGACGGCACTGTCGTCTGGGAGTTCCAATATGCCTCCGACCAGTATCGCCTGCACCATGACGTGGAGCTTTTGCCCAACGGTCACGTGCTCATGATCGCCTGGGAGTTCAAGACGGGGACTGAGGCCATCACCGCCGGACGGAACCCCAATCTCTTGCGGAACGGGGAATTGTGGCCGGACACGATCATCGAGGTAGACCCGGCCACAGACAGCATCGTCTGGGAATGGCACGTCTGGGACCACCTGGTCCAAGACTATGACCCGGCAAAGGACAACTATGATACGGTGGCCGACCATCCCGAACTGGTCGACCTGAACTATTGCGGTCCCGGCGCGCCGCCGGGCAATGCCGACTGGAACCACATCAATTCCATCGACTACAACCAAGAGTTCGACCAGATCCTGGTTAGCGTGCGCAATTTCAGCGAGAGCTGGGTCATCGACCACAGCACTACCGCAGTTGAGGCGGCCGGCCACACCGGCGGCAACAGCGGTCAGGGTGGGGATATTCTCTATCGCTGGGGCAACCCCCAGGCCTACGATGCCGGGGACGCCGGCGACCAGCAGCTCTTTGTCCAGCACGACGCCCAGTGGATCGCAGCCGGGTGTCCGGGGGCGGGGAACGTTCTGGTGTTCAACAACGGCACGGGCCGGCCGGGTGGCAACTATTCCTCGGTGGACGAGATCGTACTGCCGGTGGATGGTGCCGGTAACTACACGCTGGTCGCCGGGTTGGCCTATGGGCCGGCGGCGCCCACCTGGGCGTATGTGACCGCCGAGCCCACGGATTTTTACGCTGCCAATATCTCGGGCGCCCAGCGGCTGCCGGACGGAAATACCCTGATCTGCGGTGGGCCGGACGGGCACTTGTTCGAGGTCACAGCCGCGGGGCAGATCGTCTGGGAGTACCAGGTTGGCGGCCCCGTGTTCCGCGTCACGCGCTACGCGGCAGATTACCCAGGCCTGCCGGACACGAGTACAGTCCAGGCCAGTCTAACCGGCGAGTCTGTTCCAGGCGTCCAGGCCGCACCGCCGGGGTATGGGTCCGGACGGCGGCTCGAACGGTGAGAGGCGTGCCAAGAATCGATTGGCATGAGCAGAGTCGGGGGAGAGAAATTGATTGGCTGACCCAAGGCCGCGGCGATGCTCACCGACATGGACCATGCCCTCGTGTGAGCCACACAAGATCAGCAACAGGTTGCGGCGTTCCTAATCCGTGTTCCATAGTTTCTGAAGCAGAGAAGGAAAGTCCGTCTCGCTCTGAACCAGATACTGGAACTCGGCCAGGGCGAGAATCAACCCGTGCTCATCGTTGGCCACGACCGCAAGGTAGCGCAGCAGAATAGACCAGGCGCGCATCGTGTCGTCGTCTAGCATCCAGGCCTTGGGACCGAGAAAAGTACGCAGGCTGTCGCGAATTCCGTCCCCTCGATCCCACCAGCAAGAGCCTACTCAAGGCGGCCATGAGTCAGTTGCACATGTCGGCCTGGGCCTATCATCGCACACGAAGCGTGACGCTTCGTGTAGCCCGGCCCACTACCCACGGTGCGCGCAGGTAGCTTGCTCAAAAATGGTACCGGGGACATGCCAATGAGTCTTTGAATGCCAACTTGGTCATCGGTGGCCTCCCCGTAGAGTGTTGCTGAGTATTTTACCGCCGAGAACGCCGAGGTTTCCTTCTATTTCTCAGCGGTCTCCGCGTGCTCTGCGGTTGAAAAGTGGCCGTTTTCCTTCAACAACACTCAAGAGGGAGACTATCTGGTCATCACCAACCTTAAAATTGTTTGCCGTGGCTTGCCAATGTGTTGACAATCCGATAGGGTTTCTGGTATAATAATCTTGAGAGCGCTCCCAAAGATACTTGGGCTCCCAAGGCCCCGTCGCCTGCCTTTGCAGGTTTTCTCTGGGCAGTACGTGAGAGCGCTCCCAAATCTGCGTCAGCCCGTTGCCGTTTTCGATACCGCCTGCTGTGCAGGTTTTATTCAGTCAGAGTATGGGAGCGCTCCCAAACGAGGAGATTCGGCATGGCTCAAACCCTGGAAGAGGTCGCCAAACTGGCTGGCGTGTCCCGCTCCACGGTATCCCGGGTGATCAACGATCAACCCAGCGTTCGGGACGAAGTGCGCGAGCGCGTGTGGCGCGTGATCCGGGCGCAGAACTATCAACCTCACCAGGCTGCCCGGGCCCTCGTCACCCGGCGGACGAACGTCATCGGCCTGATTATCCCCGAAACGGTCGCCCGATTGTTCACCGACCCGTTCTTTGCCCAGCTTATCCAGGGTATCGCCGAGGTATGCAATCAACGCGGCTACTATCTGATGCTCTCTCTGATGATGGCCCGGATGGACCGCGATGCTTTCTACCGGCGTATCCTGCATAGCGGCCAGTTGGACGGCGTACTCGTCGCCTCGGCTCCCCTGGACGACCCCCTCATACCTCGCCTGGAGGAGAGCGTTTGCCCGTGCGTGTTGGTGGGTCGTAACCCCGATCATCCCAATATCCCCTGGGTAGACGTGGATAATGTGACCGGTGCCCGCAATCTGACCGAGTATCTGATCGGCCTGGGGCACCGACGCGTTGCCACCATTACTGGCCCGCTGAATACCATCGTGGGACGTGAACGGTTCGAGGGCTATCGCCAGGCGCTGGCCCAAGCCGAGATTGCCTATGACGATGCGCTGGTGGCGGCTGGCGATTTCACCGAGGATAGCGGTTTCCGGGCTATGGAGCGGCTGCTGCACGCCCGGCCCACGGCGGTCTTTGCCGCCAGTGATGCCATGTCTGCCGGGGCCATGCAGGCGCTGGCCCAGGCCGGGCTGCGAGTGCCGGCAGACGTCTCGGTGGCTGGTTATGACGACGCCCCCATCGCCAGCTTGCTGGACCCGCCACTCACCACCGTGCGCCAGTCTGCCGTAGAGTTGGGCAAAGTAGCTGCCGAAACGCTCATCAGACTACTAGAGAACCCGGATGTTCCCATGCCATTACAAAAACTGTCGACCAGCTTGGTCATCCGTGATTCGACCAGACAACTGTAACCCAATCTTGGCCGGCGCGTCAGTGTGGATGGCATAGCGAACTAGAGGCCGTTGTAAGAGCCAAACAGGAAAAGAAACCAGATGGGCGACACGAACAAGCATTCAATTATCGGACCGGCCTTGCCCCATATCCCCTGGGAAGAGCGACCGGCGGGCTGCCAAGACGTGGTGTGGCGGTCGAGCCGCAATCCCATTATCCCCCGGGATTTGCTCGCTTTTTCAAACAGCATCTTTAACAGCGCCGTCGTGCCCTTTGGGAATGGGTTCGCCGGCGTCTTTCGTGTGGACGACAGAAGGCGCCTGATGCGGATTCACAGCGGGAAAAGCCAGGACGGGATACATTGGGACATCGAGCAAGAACCCATCGCCTTTATTTGCGACATGCCCGAGATCGCGCGTGTTGAATACCAGTATGACCCACGCGTCTGCTGGATCGAGGATCGTTACTATGTGACCTGGTGCAATGGCTATCACGGTCCGACTATCGGCGTTGGGTACACCACCGATTTTGAGCGTTTCTATCAACTGGAAAACGCGTTCCTGCCCTACAATCGGAACGGCGTGCTGTTCCCGAAAAAGATTAACGGCCAGTACGCCATGCTAAGCCGGCCCAGCGACACCGGCCACACGCCCTTTGGCGACATCTTTTACAGCGTAAGCCCCGACATGTGTCACTGGGGCTGCCACCGCCAGGTGATGGGACCCGAGCCGCGGAGCTGGCAGAGCACCAAGATCGGCGCCGGCCCCACGCCCATCGAGACGACAGAGGGTTGGTTGTTGATCTATCACGGCGTTCTCACGTCGTGCAATGGGTATGTATACAGCATGGGCGCTGCCTTGTTGGATATTGACGAACCCTGGCGGGTTCGCTACCGGGCAGCGCCTTATCTATTATCGCCCCGGGAGCTATACGAATGCGTGGGCGACACCCCCAACGTGGTATTCCCGTGTGCCGCGCTGTTTGATGCTCCCACGGGGCGCCTGGCGATTTATTATGGGGCAGCAGACACGGTTACATGTCTGGCCTACACTCAGGTAGACGATCTCATCGAGTATATCAAGGCGAATTCCGAGGCACCATAACCGGCCGACCAGTTCGCAACCAGCTTTCCAGGATGCTCTGGCAAACGAGCCGCCGTTTGCCAAGCCTATTGGGCAAACAAAGAGACCGCTTCTGGCTGGCACCTCCGCGGTCTCTGACAGGCCCTGAACCGTTTTTCGATCGTACACCAGACGACACATGCGGCTCTTGCCTGCTGGCGTATTCTAGCATAAAGCAGCCAAGATCGCAATCACAGCCCTGTTGACAAGAGCACTCGACTGCGGCAGAAAAGGAGGTGGTGATCAAAAGCGCTTTATGTAGATCTTGCTTGGCGATGACTAGATAAAGCCTCATAGCTTGAGGCACCAATTTCACTCACAAGGAAAGGAGAGGCTACCATGCGTAGCA